>NZ_JBHSAB010000017.1:0-2306 GCF_042649825.1 Legionella dresdenensis
AAAAAATCTTGGACCAAAGAGCAA
Organism: Legionella dresdenensis; assembly: GCF_042649825.1. Classification (NCBI taxonomy): domain Bacteria; kingdom Pseudomonadati; phylum Pseudomonadota; class Gammaproteobacteria; order Legionellales; family Legionellaceae; genus Legionella; species Legionella dresdenensis. The sequence continues at coordinate 25 of NZ_JBHSAB010000017.1, forward strand.
GGTCAATGGTTAATAATCAAGCAGCTTAAGGCAGCGCCATTGGGCTTTACAGCCCAACCTACGCTGGATTTACGTACTCTTACAGTCCAAATTTGAATTATTAATCCAGGTTGGGCTGTAAAGCCGAACCTAAAAATTTATCCAGCTTATTGGCAAAATCACGAACTTCTTTTTGACTGATTTTATTAGGCCCGCCGGCAATCATATTGCAACTTCGCAGCGAATCATTCAGGTTGCGGATCGCGAGATGTTGTTTGATATTATGGGCCGAATACAATTCTCCTCGCGGGTTCAAGGCATGACCGCCCTGAGTAATTACTGCATCAGCAAGTGGAATATCAGCCGTTATCACTAGATCCCCTGATCTCATGGCAGTAAGGATGTATTTATCAGCAACGTCAAACCCGGCGCCTACCTGATATCTTTTGATAAACGGTGATGGCGGAATAGAGATAGGATGATTCGATACTGCAATTAAACAGGTTTGCGTTCTGATCGCTGCACGAAATAACATTTCCTTAATAATTTTGGGACAGGCATCGCCATCAATCCATATCTGCATTGTCTTCACCTGAATTTAGAGTTTGAAACCCGTTTTTTATTATTTTTTCCAGGTTTGGCTGACTCAGGGCGTTTATTCTGCTTCACTGCAGGTGACGGTTTTACTTGTGTTGGCAGGCGGTGATCGGGTTCAAAATCATCAATTTCAACGCGTTGGAGACGGTGCTTAATAACTTTTTCAATATCCTGTAATTGCTTGAATTCATCGGCACATACTAATGAAACAGCAAGTCCAGCACGGCCTGCGCGCCCGGTTCGGCCTATACGATGTACATAGTCATGCGCGACCTGAGGCAAATCAAAATTGACAACTAAAGGCAGTTGTTCAATATCAATTCCGCGGGCGGCGATATCGGTTGCAACTAAAATCTGTATTTTCCCTGCTTTAAAATCGCCTAGCGCTTTTAACCGCTGGGGCTGGCTTTTGTTGCCATGAATGGCTAACGCGGAGATATTAGCCGCGGCCAGGCCTTTAACCAGCTTGTTGGCGCCATGTTTAGTGCGAGCGAATACCAGAGTTTGCGTCCAATTTTCTTTTTGAATCAAATGGCACAGTAACGCTGTTTTTCGGGCTTTATCGACCGGGTGGATAAGCTGGGTAACTTTAGGCGCTGTAGAATTGGTCGGCGTGACTGAAACTTCAACCGGATCAGTAAGCAGGCCTTTGGCCAGTTTGCGAATTTCATCGGAAAAGGTCGCTGAAAATAACAGATTCTGGCGCGTACGGGGCAGTAAAGAAATAATCTTTCTGATATCGTGGATAAAACCCATATCCAGCATACGATCCGCTTCATCCAGAACCAGAGTCTGCAGGTCGTTAAAAAACACAGCCTTCTGATTATAAAGATCCAGCAGTCGGCCAGGTGTCGCTACTAAAATATCAATACCAGTGTTTAATGCCGCGATTTGAGGATTAATTTTTACGCCGCCATAAACTACCGCGGATCGTAACGTCACATATTGACTGTAATGTACAATACTTTGATGTACCTGTGCTGCCAGTTCTCTCGTGGGCACTATTATTAAAGCCGAAATATGCCTGGCTTTGGCCGCAGGCTTATTTATTAACTGCTGAATAATCGGCAATGTGAAAGCGGCGGTTTTTCCTGTTCCTGTCTGTGCTGAAGCCAGCAAATCACTCCCTTTTAAGATCAGTGGAATTGCTTGTTGCTGTATTGGAGAAGGTTGTTTATAACGTTGTTCACGAATTGCTTTTAATAAAGGTTCTGCTAAATTCAAATTTTCAAAATTCATAGGATTTTCTTTCTGCTGTGGATATCCTGGCTCTTGATCGAATACTTCCTATGTATGGAAAACAGAAGTAATTGTCTGGACTACCTTGAGGATTATTTTATTATAACAAATTGCTCAGATATTAACAAAGTTTATCATAAAATCCTTCGCTTTCATATCAGGAGATTCAATCCCATGGTTGGGCTGTAAAACCCATAGCCGTTAAGTTAAGGAATTAAATTTCTACATTTCACAACATCGTTCGGGCTGAGGAAGCGCTTTAGCGCTGTCTCGAAGCCTGTGGTACAGTGCCAGGCCTTCGAGACAAATGCTTCGCATTTTCCTCAGGCCGAACGGATATGGTCTGTAAAGCCCAACATTCCTTGCCTACAAAAACTGCCCTGTGCAAAGGTTCGAGCTTTGTGCCGGACAATTTTTTTAAAAGCTGGTCTCCGGTTTATCAAAGAGAATCCAATTAGCCAATTTAA
>NZ_JBHSAB010000018.1:0-516 GCF_042649825.1 Legionella dresdenensis
AACCGGCCGGGCATGTTCCGCCGACGGTGGGATCGACGTTATAGCCCGGGTTCGGGGTTACGGTAAATTGCTGGGTTGCGCCCGGCGTCACTGATTGCGGCGTATTCGGGTTAATGGTCAGGTTGGCATCGCCGCTCGGCGTAACGACAGGCTCCAAAGAGCTAAATGTTACCGAACAATCACTGGTCACTGCACCAGTGGTATACACCGAGCCTGCCCATGAACCGGCAGGGCATGTTCCGCCGACCGTGGGATTGACGGTATAACCGGGATCCGGGGTGACAGTAAATTGCTGGGTTGCGCCATAATTAATCGTTTGCGGCGTATTCGGGTTAATGGTCAGGTTGGCATCGCCGCTCGGGGTTACCGTCGGCATCTGGAGCGAACTAAAGACGACGGTACAATCCCCGATAATGGCACCGGTAGTATACACTGAGCCTGCCCAGGAACCGGCCGGGCACGTTCCCCCGACGGTGGGATTGACGTTATAACCGGGGTTCGGAGTTACGGTAAATT
>NZ_JBHSAB010000019.1:0-93231 GCF_042649825.1 Legionella dresdenensis
CTTAAATAAATTTAATCTGTAAATACATTAGACAATGCTACATGTCAAAATTAAATGGAAATAGTACTAGTAAGGTGGTAGCGCGAATGAACGAACAAATATTTGGGTAAGTGACAATGGGCTTAAATAGCAGAATAAGAGCGCTGGAAACGCTCATTATAAAAACAAACAATAAACAACGCCATGAGCAGATAATGGCTCTTTATGCTCAAATTTGTATCGGGAAGCAATTTCAAATTGATTTGGCAAAAATAACTAATTCTATTCAGCTAATTGACTTATCATGGGTTTTGGCAATTTGCTCTTTGAAAAAACTAACTTTTTCAAATGAAGCCTTACTTGCATTTAAAACAAACTTACATAATAAGTTAATGAATATAGTCTGTAATCCATTGTATCAATTTAAAGATGAATTAAAAAAAATTTCTCTTCGGGAAGTTGGTAATATAGAACTATGCAGCTACGTGATATCCCCTAACGCAGTTATTCGCCTCCTTTTGGATGATGATAATTTTTCAAATTTATGCAAAAAACCAGAAAAACCATCTTTATCTGTAACCAATAAAACAATTAAAGGCAAGGGTAAGAAAAAAGTAGTGCATCGGCTAAAACTATTAATTCAAAAATTTTACACCTCTTTAGACGATAATTGCGCAGAAGCAATATGGAAAGAAATAAAAAAAAATAAAGCTCATTATTTTTGGATTGAATCAATCGCCCCATGGACTGATGGTCGAAGCGAAGCCCTAATCAAATGGGGAACAGGTGATAAAAGTGCAAAATCTTTCTCACAAGGTGCTTTTTCAAATTATGTAAGTGCATTAAGCACCGGAAAAGAAAAGCTTTCAAAAGAAAGCTATGATGATGTTTATAAAGATTAGGCGTTTAAAACAAAAATATAAACTTAAACACTGACAAATCAAAAATATTCTCATCGTTTGCGTCATCACTTTCATAAAATGACGTTAATGATGAAAGCATGATGAAACACTACCTCTATAGCACTAGCAATTCCGCAAAGTGCTGAATAATAAGAGGTAGCAAATGACAACTCGTTATATTCCTGTTCCTAACTGGAACATTCACCATGAATGGCCACCCATTGGTGGATTACGCAATCTTATCTTCAATAAAGAAAAAAACGGTTTTGCCAAAGTTGTTAAAAAAGTAGGTAAACGTGTGCTCATTGATGAAGCTGCTTTTTTTGAATGGGTAGCCAATCACGGAGATAAATAATCATGATGACCGAAAAAAATCACCCAGTCGCACAACTGGGCAATCATAAATCCAAAAGGCCCTTGCATGATAACTCTTCATCTTCACAACGTGCAAGATTGTTAAAGTACTTAAAAGCTTATTCTCAATTATCTACTCTTCATGCACGCCAACACCTAGGAATATTACATCCTTGCGGCCGAATAATGGAGCTCAGGAGAAGAGGTCACCAAATTGAAACTCACTGGGTAATCGAAATAGATAGCAATGGCGTACTACATAGAGTGGGTCTTTATATTTACAAGGGTAATGCAAATGGAGGTCATCATGAGTAAGAAAGAGCTAATGTTAGACGATATTAAAAACCGTTTATTTATGTTGCCAAAAAGCCTTCTTGAATCGTTTATTATCCTTAATAAAAAGCCCTCTAAAGCTGCTATTAACTCATCTAAAAGATGGGTGCAGATGATTATTGATACCTTGGAGGAACTGGAAAAAGCATTAAAGTACAAGGAGGGTAATTAATATGTCACGGATTAGGACTGTTAAGCCCGAGTTCTGGACAAGTGAGCAGGTTTTAGGCTGCTCACTTACTGCCAGATTACTTTTTATTGGTATGTGGAACTTTTGTGATGATCATGGAGTACATCCCGCTTCATATATTCGCATTAAAGCGGAGGTGTTTCCTGCTGATGATTGCACAATTAATGATGTTAAAAATTGGATAAACGAGCTCATTCATAACAATCTCTTACGAGAATATGTAGTTGATGATGAAAAATTTTGGCTAGTAACTGGCTGGAAAAAGCACCAACGCATTGATAAACCAACATATCGCCATCCCATGCCAGAATCTGCTTTGAAAAAAATCGATGATAATTCGACGATTACTCATGGAGCACTAGCAGAGCTATCCCCTATAGCTATCAAATTACTCAATGAGTCCTCCACTACGGAAAGGAATGGAAGGGAAAGGATTGGAGAGGATATCAATATATGTGAAGTACAAACTTCACCTGTGGATGTTGTTCATCCTGATTCTAATATCAGCATAGAAATCTTTGAGCATTGGAAAACGGTAATGAATCATCCCTGTGCCAAATTTGATAATAAAAGAAAACGCATAATCACTAATGCTTTAAAGCTAGGCTACAGCGTAGCTGATTTAAAACAAGCAATAGATGGTTGTGCTTGTAACCCCTACAACATGGGCAAAAATCCTACTAACACCATTTATGATGATATTGGACTTATTTTTCGTGATGCAGAGCGCATTGAGCGTTACATGAATAATGCTACCAATTCAGCTAATGAAGTTCAGGCAAGTAGCATAATGGCAGGAGTACTGTAGATGAGAGCCAAAGAAATATCTCAAAAACTATCACAACGTGTAGAAGATGTTGCACGCTATCTGCTGCCTAATGGAAAAAAAGAGGGTAATGAATGGCGCGTAGGAAATATTAATGGTGAAACTGGGCGCTCTCTTGGAGTGCATTTGACTGGTGAAAAAGCTGGTATATGGTGCGATTTTGCTAATGGCAGAGGCGGAGACTTATTAGACCTATGGGCTTTACAACGGAATTTAAAGATCTCTGAGGCAATCAGGGAAGCATGTCACTACCTTGGCATTACCATGCCCCAATTCATTGCTCATAAGCCACAAAAATTCATTAAGCCGGAATTAAAAAATGTTTCTGCAATAAATTCTACTTCTCCAGTTCTGCATTACCTTACCAACGAACGAAAGTTAACTGCGGAGACTATCCATGCCTATAAAATTAGTCAGCAAAATAGAAATATTGTGTTCCCTTACATGCGAGAAAATGAGCTTATTTTTGTAAAGTATATTGGATTAGAGCGTATTGAAGGTAAAAAGCAAATTGCTGTTGAACCAAATTGTGAACCCTCTTTATTTGGCTGGAATCTAATTCCTATTAACGCTCGGACAATAACTATATGTGAGGGTGAAATTGATGCAATGACACTGCACCAATACGGTTTCCCTACTGTATCTGTTCCCTTTGGCGGAGGTGGTGGTAATAAGCACAAATGGCTTGAGTATGAGTTTGATCGCTTATCAATTTTTGATGAAATTTACTTATGCTTTGACAATGATGATGAGGGCAAAAAAGCCATCCACGAATTAATTGAACGATTAGGGCGGCATCGTTGTCGAATTGTGGAACTGCCATTTAAAGATGCCAATCAATGCTTAATAGAAAATGTTTCCCACCAAGAAATACAGCAGTGTTTTATAAATGCGAGATCGTTAGACCCTGATGAATTAAAATCAGCACACCAATATGTTAACGAGGTTATTAATAGTTTTTATCCCACACCAGAGACTAACCTTGGCTATCAAGCGCCTTGGGATAAAGCTAAGGGAAAAATTCTTTTTCGTCCGGGAGAACTTTCCGTTTGGACTGGAATTAATGGCCACGGTAAAAGTCAATTTTTAGGCCAAATAATTCTTCACGCAATGAAACAAGGGGCTCGCGTGTGCATTGCAAGCCTTGAGTTAAAGCCCAGCCGTTTATTAACCCGATTAACTCGCCAAGCAGGTGCTTTAGAGTCGCCAAGTATTAATTATATCCACGCTATCCATGAATGGTATGAAGATAAATTATGGCTTTTTGATTTAGTTGGCACTGCAAAATCAAAACGCCTCCTAGAAGTGTTTCTTTATGCACGTCAGCGATATGGTGTTGATACTTTTGTAATTGATTCCTTTATGAAGTTAGATATTGCTGAGGACGATTACAAAGCTCAAAAAGCGTTCATGGAGCAATTGTGTGATTTTAAAAACCAATATAATTGCCACATTCATATAGTAGTGCACCCACGTAAAGTAGCAGATGAATCACTACTCCCGGGAAAACTTGATAACAAAGGTACTGGTGCTATTAGTGATTTAGCAGATAATTGTTTTACTATTTGGAGAAATAAAAATAAGGAGCAACTAAAGCAAATTCAATTAAGCGGGGCATCACTTAGTGAGAAAGATTTAAAAAAATTAGACGATTCAGATTGTATATGGTGTTGTGACAAACAAAGGAATGGTGATTGGGAGGGAAAGCTAGGATTTGGGTTTAATAGTGCGACTTTACAATATTTAAATCATCCTAACCAAAAGCCAATTCGAGTCGTTGAATATTCAAGTTGTGGTGGTTGAATCATCAAACCCGGGATTAATTAATTCATTTATTGGGGGAATTAGTTCCCCTACATTAACATTCAGGGCAAAAGCAATCTGAATTAAATTTTGTATAGAAATATTTTGCTCTCCTCTCTCAACTCGCCCCATGTAGGTACGCCCCATATGAGAGGCATCAGCAATCCCTTCTTGGGAAAACCCTCTACTTAAACGAAGCTCTCTGATTTTATACCCTATTTTTATAAGATTTTGGTGTTTTTCTTTCATAAGAAAATTAAATCGATTACACCTTATAAGTTCCACACCCAATAAGTGGCATTAACTTTATAAATGATGTAATATTGCGCAAAAGATTAAATTATGATCATTATTGATGAGGTTAAATATGGGTTCATTTATATATTCGCTTGGTAACTTAGTTTTTGGGATAGGGGCTTTATATTGCATATTTGCTGTAAACAGCTTGTTTTGGAAATGGTATTGCCCTATTCGCGCAGATCGAAAAGGACATAGTGGTTACCTTCGGACAAATTTTAAATTTCAAAGCATTAATGGCTCAAAGAAAAGATATCAGTATAGCAATGGCGACTATGGTGATTTCTATTACTGGGAAGAGACTGTTTCTAAGTATGAAAAATGATATAAATTCTGAATTAGAGTCATTTTGAATTAGAGTCATTATCACATGTTACCACCAAGCGATTATGTCGTATCTTAATTACCAAGCGAAATTGACGGATTCTAATTAATCAGTGATTTTCTGAAAGCATTTAAAGGTACTTTTAGAGGCTGCTAAGGATGATTATTATGGATTCGAAGACTCAACTTACGGTTGATGTTATTACTAAAGTATCGGAAGGTAAGATAACTATTAACAACGCAGCCAAACTACTCGCTTGTTCCAGGCGAACGATCGAACGTTATCTTAATAGATACCAAAAGTTAGGTATTATGTTCGCTATTCACGGTAATACGGGTAAAAATCCAGTCAATAAAATCCCTGCTGATTTGAAGTTAAAAGTTCAGGCTCTCATAAAAGAAAAATATTATGACGTGAATTTGCAACATCTTGCTGAACTGTTAGCTCTAAACGAAGGAATCTCTATCAAACGTGAGACCTTGCGTACTTGGGCACATGATATTCATCATGTGAAACGAGCTAAGCGCAGACGTTCCCAAGTACGTAAAAAAAGAGAACGAATGGAGTCTTCAGGCTTATTATTGCAAATGGATGGCAGCACTCATAAGTGGTTTGGAGATAAAAAATCCTGCCTCATTGCCATTATTGATGATGCTACCAGTGAAATCCATGCTGAGTTTTTCAAATCAGAAACCACACAAGGCTGTTTAAAAGTAATGCGGGACTATATTGAAAAGAAAGGAATTTTTAAAACCCTTTATGTTGACAGAGCCGGTATTTTTGGTGGACCAAAACGATGTAACTTCTCACAAATGCAAAGAGCATGCGAAGAGCTGGGTATTGAAATTATCTTCGCCAATTCCGCACAAGGCAAAGGCCGTATCGAACGCTCATTCGATACACTCCAAGACCGCCTCATCCCTGAACTACGCTTACAAAATATCAACGATATGCAAAACGCCAATCGTTATCTACAAGAGATTTTCATTCCTTGTTTCTGGCAAAAGACTCTGGTCGTGAGTGCCAAAAATATATTGCCTGAATTCGCCATTGTCCCTGAGCATTTAGACTTAGACAATATCTGTGTTGAGAAGGAATATCGTAAAATCCGCAACGATCATACGTTCAGCTATGGCAACAAGTTCTACTTAATAGAATCACCTCTCAGATACTCTATTGCCAAGCAAGACCTGGAAATTAGAAAACAGCCTAATGGGAGCTTTATCGCCTATTTTGCAGGTCGCCAGCTCGCCGTTTCTCAAGTTATCGAGCCTACGAAACCTTCTATCTATGATTTAGAAATTCAGAAGAAAATTGATGCCATAGAGTTGGCGGAAAAATTAGGTAATGTATCAGAAGCAGCTCGCCTCAGCGGTTGTTCTCGTGAAACAATTTATAAAAATAGGCGGCTGCTTAAGGAGAAAGGCCCACTGGCTCTAAAGCGGACCTTTCAACCGGATATTCACCACAAAAATAGAACTGCCAAGAACGTTGAAGAAGCTGTCATTAACTTCTCATTAATAAACCCTCATCTTGGACAAGCACAAGTATCTGCTCAACTAAAAACAAACTATGATATTGAGATCAGCTCTGCTGGGGTAAGGAATATCTGGCTTCGTGAAAATATGAATACCTCCGCCCTTAGAGTCCTTAAAGCAAAATCCTCACTTGAAATGGCTTAGTGAGGATTGTTTGGATCTTCTTGGGCTGATATAGTAGCGCGACATAATCGCTTGGTAATTAATCCGTCATTTTCCCTCGGTAATCCTACTACATATTATCCCTATGATCATAACCAACTCAGACATTTACGTTATTGACTATGCTTCAGGGCCTCAACCAAATGTAAAATCAACATAAATGGATTTTGCACAAAGCAATTGTTTCGATAGATTTGTGTTTGCAAGAAAATGCTATGATGCTTTCCTTCCCAATTATAAATATTAATTATTTGGATGATTTTCTTACTAAATGTCTTGGTTACAATTTAACTACGAACTGTTATTGCTTAGTAGATGGAGCTCTGGATACTCAGTCAAAATGACTATCCGCAAATTAACTAACAAGCTATGCCTGTAAAAAGCTATTTTAAAAAATTTATTGTTAATGATTTTTCAATTGCTTCATTAGTCTAGAAACTTTCCGTCGCACATCGTTATCAGGTTTGAATCCTTTCCGCTCCAGCTGATCATGTGCATTATCCTGCAATAGCACTTGACCTCCTCTGGTGAGCTGAACCAGATCGCATTGGGACAGGTTTCCCAGGCTGTTGTGATCTTTGGCTGGCGAGCTTTGTCTAATGCTGAAAGCGTTGGGCTTTGTGCCTCGGTTCCTTCTAATTTCAGTGGCTGTTCCAATAGCCTCATAGCCTCCTGAAGTTCTTTCTCTATGGTTTTGTCGGTCTGGTCTTGATTGTTCATGGGATTTCTCCTGTTCAATGTTTAATTTTTGACGTTGATTTTCCATATCCAAATCAGCAAATGTGATTGGCATTTGATAGTGAATTACAATTTGCAAGATTATCTTTTTAAAAAGTGGGGAGCCATTCACACATATGCAGTCACCATAGCGCTGTCTTGCCATTTCCAATGCTCTTTTAAGCGCAGGAATAGATCCACCTTTAGAAATAATGATTTCTTTCCCATTGTCTCTAATAACACTGTTATCTTTTTTATAAATCTCAGTGCCCTCTTTAGTAATAGAGTCGATTTGTTCAAAATTTAAAGTAGATAAAACTGAGCCTGCACCTAATATAGAATATGCATGATTATTTTTACGATTGCGATAACGCATTGCCACTAAGGCATCCTGGTCGCCACTTTGTGCTTTTTGTTTCAGCCAATCAGCCCAGGTTTTGTTCTGATGAGAATCTAGTAACCGACTACGTTCTTTTGCGTAATTTTTCCTTACGCTATCAATTTCATTAAGCAGTGTTTTGTTGATATGCTGGTATAGGTATTTTTTCTGCGTTTTAGAAAGGTTCATTAATTTCAAAGCCGCACGTTTCATTCGACCTCGCTTTTTTGCCTGTTCAACAAGTTTGGCTCGAGCCTCGCGCAACCTTTTAAGTTTGTCTGTAATAAAATGCTTATTATGCGATTTTTCATACTGGTATTTGGCATACAGCGCAGAACCAAGTACTTGTTTATTTAATGGTTCATAACGATAAACATTTGATGCAGGCACATTGTCTTCTAAGTAGTATGGTACGAATGGACCTAGCCTGGATTCGAGATTTTTTTTAGAGAAGGTTCTGGAAATTGAACTGGCTTTAGTAGTGAGTCCTTGGGCATTGCAAAACACAAAGCCATTGGCTTTGACACGCATTATCAGTCCATGTTCTGCTAAAATACCATGAATCTCCATCCAGCTATTGGCAGCCTCGAGTTTTTCTTTGCAGTGGCGCTTCATCCAATTAATCAAGCTTTCAATACCTGAATGGTGCTCCATATCGTCAGCAAGATTTTCAGAACGGTTTTTACGAGTTTGATGATTGGTTATTTTTAAACCTAATTCAATTTCGAGCCTAGATGCAATTTCAGCAAAAGTCTTATATGCCCTGTAGGGTTCAATCATATTAAAAGTTTGGGGATGAATTTTATTAATCGCAACATGAATATGAAGATTGTCTGTATCATGATGGACAACTGAGATTCTTTGATGCTCTTTAAATCCTATAGAAGACACCACACTCTCTTCTATTTTCTGTAAGGTTTGCTCTGAAGGATTTTCACCTGACGCAAACGAAATGAGCATATGGTAGGTTTTATCACCCGTTGCTCTTTGGTTTTTAGCCTGTGTTGCCAGTACCTCCTGAACAGCCCATATAGGTTCGAGACTATTACAATTTGATAGCCTCACTTTGCCCACGCGCTCCTGTTTGTTTTGTTGATTACAAAGATACCGAACAAGACCTGAAAAGCTGCTGAGCCTCGTTTTTTTCATAGGAATATGGCGAATAATCATAATTTTTTCACCACTTCAAACATTGCATCCTGGGTGGTTTGAATACGAGCTAACAATGTTCTTATTGTTTGAAGGTCAAAGTGTGCAACCCGTTTATCTTGAGTCAGCCATAGTTTTAATAATCCTCCAAGCCGTCCTAAGTCTCCATTAATTTTGGCTAGCTGCAGTACATAATCCTTATCAACACTACTTTGAATTTGATAACCGAGACCAACCCGTCTTAAGTACTCGGCAATTGAAAGGCCAGCAGTGGCTGCATTCGATTTAATTTGAATTTCTTCAGAAGGCAAAACAGGTACGCGAAGATGACGACCATTTTTTCTGGTGGGTTTTTTAAGTTTCTCGTCCATAAGGATGCCGACCTCTTTATTAAGTGGTTATGCAATCCTTTGGGTATTGATTTGACCTCAAAATACCGGTTTTTCGTTGAGCACCGAAGGTGCGAATAAGACTTGTGAGGTTTGGTAGCCAGCTTGCTGGTTAGCTAACTTCACCTATCTTGCCCTGCGTTTTAAGTTCATTTGACTTCATACTATCAGGTAATTTTATGTAATTTCAATGTTATTTTTCGAAAAGCCATATTAATTACGAATAATTACTGATATTTACTGTAAATTACATATTTATGCACTTAAGAAGATGTTTAATTACGCCAAAAGGAAAGAAAATAACATAATCTATTGCAGAGCAACACAATATTTCATACCATCAAAAGAGAATAATAATTAACTGACAGTATAATATGGGAAACTCCCTCAGCGAACGAATCGCAGCAAAGCAGATGAATAGAAATGTTTCTGATAAATCTGTAAATAAAGCCGCTTTTCTTGCGTTAAAAAAAGATATCGCGATAGCTCTAGCTGACGGCTGGTCTATAAAGCTTGTCTGGGAAACCTTAGTTGAGGAAGGCAAAATCTCATTTTCATATAAAACTTTTTGTGGCTATGTAGCACGTTTGATTACTACAGAAAAAAAGCCGTCTATGCAGGAAAACACCAAGGAAGATGAAAAAGTTAAAAGTAAAGCAAAAAGCGAAATTCGTGGCTTTACTTTTAATCCAAAACCTAACTTGGAGGATCTCTTGTAATGGCAAAAATACATATCACACTGCAGGGCAAAGGCGGTGTCGGCAAATCATTTATTTCAGCAACAACCGCACAATACAAATATCATAAAGGCCAAGCTCCATTGTGCATTGACACTGACCCCATCAACTCAACTTTCCATGGCTTTAAAGCTTTAAATGTAGACCATATTCAAGTCATGAGCGGTGATGAAATCAACCCCCGTCTTTTTGATACCCTCATTGAAAAATTGCCTCAACAACTAATGATGTAGTCATTGACAACGGCGCCAGTTCTTTTGTGCCGCTATCTCATTACCTCATCAGCAACCAAGTTCCAGCTTTGTTAAAAGACTTAGGCCATGAAATGGTCATTCATACTGTCATAACCGGCGGCCAGGCCTTACTAGATACTATTAATGGCTTTGCGCAGCTGATTGACCAGTTTGAAAATGAAGCACAGTTTGTAGTCTGGCTTAATCCCTATTGGGGAGCTATAGAGCATGACGGTAAAGCCTTTGAGCAATTGAAAGCCTACCGAGATAATAAAGACAGAATATCAGCCTTAATTCAAATTCCTGATCTGAAAAAAGAGACCTACGGCCGTGATCTTACCGAGATGCTTCAACAAAAACTGACCTTTGATGAAGTGTTAGGTACGCCAGAAAAAAGCATTATGACTCGTCAACGCTTAAAAATCGTTCGCGATCAACTGTTTGGACAATGTAACAAGGCCAGGGTGATCTAATGGCTGATAAATTCGATGACGTTATTCAAGAGATTGCAATCAAGCATGGGGTGATTTTAAGTAAGGATGATCCAATTCTCATTCTGCAGACCATGAACAATAGATTAATTGAGGAAACCCGACAAGCACAGGTAGCTATGCTGGCACAGTTCAAAGAGGAAATGGAGGTCATTTCCTCTCAATGGCGAGATGATGCCAGAGAAAAAGCCGAAAAAATGATTAATATGGCATTGGCCAGTAGTAAAGAAACTATGACTCGTTCGGTGCGAGAAGCCACAAATGAATCTGTATCAATAATTAAAAAAGTAATTTCTAATTCAGTAATAGAAATTAATAATATTGCAAAGCAAGCGAAGAACTATAGTTTGTTGTTCTTATTTGGGTCAATACTGGCTGTATCCTGTGTATATTTCGTTCTATTTGTAATTTAGCCCGGATTTTAATTCATGACTGTAGAGACTAAAATAGAACTTATTCCTCCAAAACCATATGGCTTAATTTCAGATTATAGTAGCATTAAATATGAAAATAAGGTTTGTATGTATCCAGGATGCAAGGAACCACCTATTGGATCTCATGTTTTATCGAAATCATGCATTAAAAAATATGCGAACAATCAGATAATTCAACTACAAACCCTTGTTTATGAGCCATTTGAAAACATAAGACCAAAAGAAAAACGAAAGTACTATAAACCTTGCGATCTTGATAAAATATCGACCTTTAAAGGATTTTGTAATAAACATGACCACAGCCTTTTTCATGAACTGGATAATTTTAATGGTGTTGTAACCCCCAAGATTGCCCTGCTTGCCCATTACAGAATCATATGTTATGGGTTAGATATTCTTCAATTGCAATTAAAACAACACGAATTTTTGAAAAATGCCGCACTTGTAGGAGGCGCATCAAAAAAAACAAATGAAATAGCAAGAAAAATTAAAAATGGTTTTTTTCTACGTAGGTTAAAAATGGCTGAAACAGATTATTTAGAAAGGAAAGAAATCTGTGAACAGCTGCTTAATGCTATCGCTCCTCAAATTAATTATATTGTTTTTCAAGGGGGGATCGATAACCCCATATTCTTTGGAAGAGCTGGAATATTTTTACACCAATTTAGCAGAGATAGTTTACCCAAAAAATTTATGCCTCACATGCCGTATATAACATATTCATCTATTTCCGATGGAAGAACATGTAGTCTCATCTTTACTTACCTTCCGCAAGATGCCAAAGAATATTCCAATGATTTAGAGATTTTTATTAACCACCCAGACTTCAAAAAACGGCTGGAAATTTTAATTTACTCGCAAAGTGATTGTTGCATTTTAAGAAAAGATCTTACGGACACTCACAGTAGCACTATCAAAGGAATACTTGATTATTATCGATAGATAGGGGCTACGAAGTAGGCTGAAGCTTTTAGAAAACATTCGGCACTATGCGCGATACCGCTTTTTACCCGTGCACTTTTTAATGACGACTGTAACCTGCGCTCAGGCAAAGTATCTTAAATATGATCAATTTATATTATTTCCAACGGCAATTGAATAAAAAATAAACAAAAACAAAATGCTCACTTTTCAACTACTGTGCCCCTTTATTAAATTTATTTTATTGAGCAGTCTGATTTATTTTGATATTATCGATTTTGATTAGGCAATTAATTTAATCTAAATTTCTTAATTTCTGCTAAGTTAACTTGCATTTAATCATAAGAGATTAACACAGGATTTATAAAAAAAATCGGTCTAATAATAGGAAAAATAAGGAATATTTATATGAAGATTTCAACAAATGTCTCCAGCGAATTCAAAAATACCAGCGTTATCCCAGTTCAATCCTTCAAAGCTGACAACCAGATTAAAATGGTGGCCCCTGGCGGTTGTTGCTGTACTTTAGGTTGCTCTTGCAGCTGCTCATGTGGTGCAACTAATAAATCTAAATAGAATTATCTTTTAACAGTTTAGCCTTCGTATAGTTAAACTGTTTGTTGTTATTTCTTTATTAAGTTGTCGCTATGAATTCAGATAAAACAAACATAACTGGGCTCGCTAGAATTTTAGAACATGCCACATACACCAATGGTTATTCTCCTTTTGTCCCATGGTCTAATTCTATTGGTTTTAAAGTTCAGTCTTTACGTTTTCAAGAAAAACACTCATCTTCGAGCATTGCAGAAGATTTTTTGGCCAACATAGGCTTTACACGGAATGATATTGAGAGCGAATGCTCTATGCAAACTTACCTGGAGAGTGTTGGTTCAGTTATGTTATCGTTCTCTTGTACAGAAGATAACAATCACTTGAGAAAAATTGCATTACCTCAATCAGTGCCTTTAAAAATGAGTTTAGACTCGGTACTTAAATCACGTAGGAGCATTAGGCAATATACCGGTGATAGTATTTCCTTTGAATACTTAGCAACGGTTGCTAGAGCCGCATTAGGAATAACTTCAACATCTGAAGTTAATTTGAATGATGGGTCTTCAACTTCAATAAATTTAAGAACTCAACCTAGTGCCGGCGGTATTTACCCAACTGAATTATATATTGCGTGTTTGAATGTCAAGAAACTAGATAGAGGGATATATCAGTACAACCCTGTTGAAGATTGTTTGGTTCAATTATTTGACGAAAAAGATACCTTAAAATTATTAGAATGCTTTTCCGTACAGGAGGATCAGATATCTCTTTCCCGAGCAAGCGCCATATGTTTATTGGCTGGTAGTGCTGCAAAATCAATGTATAAATATGGAAATCGTGGTTTAGGTTTTACTTTGCATGAGATAGGTAGTATTTCACAAAACATTCACTTGGCAATTACTGCTCTAGGTTTAGCTGGTGTTGACTGCGCTAGTTATTACAATGCTGAAATCCATAATCTGATGAAATTTGATGGAATTTATAAGCATTTATTTCATGCAATTGTTATTGGCGTTGGCCGATAGTTTTAAACTACATATTTCAGGTTGTATATATGAAAGAAAACAATATTAGAATCAAACCATATTTTTCTGTAATTGGCCATAGTCCTGATTTCATTGAGTTAAGATCTGGTGTCTGGAATCATATAAGCTATACCTTACAAGACGATACCAATAGTGGAATGCTTTATCGCTTTATTAAAGCGTTGGATGGCACTTCTTCGCTAAAAGAAATAACCTCTTCATTGAATATGGCTCGTTCAGAGGCTGAAGCTATCATTGATCACCTGAATCAACTTAATGTAATTGATACAGGTCCTGCAACAGCCTTTGATTATTATACGGACATCTATGCCCCTGCTTTTAAAAATCGAGAAATAAATCAGGAAGAACTACTTAAGAAAAAAGTTTATATAATCTCTGATGAAAAATTAGGGGAAGAAATACAGGAGCAACTATCAAAATCATTATCTATTGATAATGCAGAACTCATCTCAGAGAATCACAGTACATTTAAGTTTCTTGAAAGCAATGATCAGTCTTGGTTATATAATGCCATCCTATTTGAAGAGTTACTGCAGGAGTTTAAATTTCTTGAGAATGGGTTTGTTATTCTAGCGTTAGAACATATTAATCCCATTTTTGCTAAAAAATTTAATCGGATTGCTACTGCCTTAAATATTACATGGATACAGTCTGCAATAGATGGGCCTTTTATTTTTATAGGCCCTCTGTTTGAAAAAAATAATACTGCCTGTTATGAGTGTTTTGAGACACGCGTAAGCATGAATTTACGTGAATATCACTCTTACCAAAAATATAAAGCTGCAATAATTGAAAGTAAGATAATTAAAAAAGCCGAATTTCCAATGAGGAATATGCTGACCTCTTTAATGATTAACCATTTAATATTAGAAGTCTTTAATTATTTATTAACTGAGTGCAGTTTCACGAAAAATAAAGTTTTATCCATTTTTTTACCAACAATGGAAATTACATTTAATGAATTTCTTAAGGTATCAAATTGCCAAACTTGTGGCTCACAACCTCATCGTGATGATAGTCAACTATTTTTTGATGTCCAAGGCTTGCTTAAGGAAGAAAGATGATAAGTGTTGCCAAAAATTATTCATCAATTGATGTAGAATCCACCACCAGAAATCTCATGGAGCGGATGTTGAATCCTATCTGTGGCCTTGTGCAAGAAATTGGATTTATTAAACGCAGTAAATTCGGACCACGCATTATGACTGCAGGCGCTGATATTACTGGTGTCCATACTCTACTAAACAGGGAAGATCCTGGGAGAGGAGCTTATCATACAGGCGGTACTGGTGTTTACTTAAACGAACCAATCATTAAATCACTGGGCGAAACGATAGAGCGATATTCACAACTGGTTGCAGAATTAAATATAAAGAATGAACAGCTATTTGCTAGTTATGATCATATGATAGGGCATTATGATAATGTTCTATCGTCAGCATATCTCGATTTATACAGTAATGAGCAATTGGCCAAGACCAGTTTTCCGTATAATAAATTTGATAAAACCTTACCACTAACATGGGTTAAAACAACGATTCTAAATGCTGGTCAACCGATGTGGATACCAGCGCAGTTTTTATTTGTTGGTTATCATGTCAAAAAACATTCTAATGAGCCTTGGTATTCAACTGCTGTTACTACCGGTACTGCTGCTCATACTGATCAGGCTTCAGTATTGCTAAATTCAATTTTGGAAATTATTCAAGTTGATTCAGCTATGGGACATTGGTATTCAGATTATGAAGCTCCTGAAATTATATTAGATTCTCGGACTGCACCAATGCAAGCATTACTCCACAAGTACGATAATTTAAAACAGAATACAGTACGATTTTTTTGGCTCCGAAGCCCCGACTTGTTAGGACACAGCATAGCATGTGTTTTAGAAAAACCTGAAAATAGCATTCCGCGAGTGTCTGTTGGTCTTGGGGCTAGCACCTCTTTAAATGATGCACTTTATAAAGCTTACTTGGAAGCTGTTGGTGTCTCAAACTTAGGAAATATCCTGATATTAAAAGATAAAATTTATAATAATTTATCTGATATTGATCCGCGCACTATCTATGATATCGATAGTAATGTAGCAATGTACGGTAAGGGCTATTTTTCTGAGATTATGTTTAAAAAATTTAATTGTAGGAACGCAGTTACCGCTAGTGAAATTAGTGAAGATATCAAGGGAACGAAAAAAGAGCAGTTAATAAAACTCTTAGATTCATTTTATAGCTCAGGCAAAAGTTTGGCTTTTGTAGATTTAACCAATCTCGAAGCACAACAGCTAGGTTTTTTTGTCTCAAGATTATGGTGTAAGGATACTTTAAGTTTGTGCTTCCCAAGTGCGCCACCGATGCTTCATCCACGTTTTAATGCGTATGGTGGTTTTTCCCATTCATTCCCACACCCGTATCCTTAGCATGATGACATACCCTGAAGCAAGTATAGTTAATCTTACGCTAGGGAGCTTTTTCATCTCTAGCCATATCTATGATAGATGGTTGAGCAAAAGCGCCCTTTCACTTATGGATACTAATGCACTAGTTAAGCTTTTTATTGTCGCTATTGGTTTTTTTACTATACCCTTAAAAAGCTTAGTTTCTGGAACATTGTCCTTACAAATTCAATATTTAATCATAGGGGTATTTTTAGGTTATGTATATTTTAACTTTGAAATATGGTTTATAAAAATACTACCTGGAAAATACAAATTACTACCTAGAGAAAACAATTCAATTAAGATTAATAAATTAAATATTAAAAATCTTTTAAATAGTTCTACTCGCTCATTTAAGAAAAAAAATGAATTTTCTCTCACTAGTATTTTTTTCATTGCGGTTAGTGAGGAGATAATTTACAGAGGATTTTTAACAACATTTTGCATGGAGTTCCCCTTAAACTGGTTAAATATTGTTTACCTAGTTTTAGTCAATCTTATTTTCGCACTAAGTCATATCAACATCGGTTTTGTTCATGTCATTACCAAATTCATTTTAGGTTGGACCTGTTTAATTGCTTACTTATTATCAGGAACAGTTTTGACACCCATAGCAATACACTCTGTCTTTAATTTGCTAGCAGTTAAAAAACTAAAGGAGAGGTTGAATGCTTGATTTTATCAATCATATCCTGCTTCTTTTTATATCAGTTTTGATTGTGCTTATTGGTTTTTATCATTATGCAAAAGGAATTATATTTGATTTCGCTCCGGTACTTGCACAAAGAACTTCCCTTGTTTCTACCTATCCTTTAAGCCAAGTGACCGGTTTAGTTGAGCTTGTAATGGTTGCAATATGCCATATTATTTTTTGTTTTACTTTGCTTGTTGTTTTTAAAATTGATTGCTCAACTATCTTCCAAATTAATTTTTTAGATTGTCTATACGGTGGTCTAATAGGTATTGGAACAATCGGTTTATCAATTTTACTTTGTACAATCGCAATGAAAATTATGGAATATTGTAATGTAGAAAAGGTACCTAAAACACTAGATGGCTGGATGGCAATAGCAAATGCAGGATGGATAAGACACCATAACGATACAGTTAAAATATTACCCCTTTATGCAACTTTAATCGTTATTACCATGCAAGTAGGCTCTGAGGAAATTATTTTTCGAGCGGTTCTATTTAATGCATTTATGCCCTACGGGATTTTAACCGCTTTTATTATTGCAACAGGTTTATTTATTTATATGCAAACTTTGCATATGCCATCAAAAATGAGTGCAATGTTTCCTGCTATAGGAGCTACTGTTATGGGGGTAACTCATGGATTATTGTATTTACATAATCCATCTATTATTCCGTTAGTGATATCTCATGTCACATTTTTTATTTTTACAGTTATTTAATAGGAGATAAGACATGGAGTATGGATTATCATTTTTACCGGATATTGATAATAAAAATTATTCAGCAGCCGACTATTTTAAAAACGTTTTAAAACTCTCGGTATATGCAGATCAAGCGGGCTTAAATACTATCAAGATGACTGAGCACTACCTTCATCCATATGGTGGTTATTGCCCTGACCCCTTAATGTTTTTAGCCAGTGTTGCTGCACAAACAAGCACAATTAGACTTATGACAGGGTGTATATTGCCAGTATTTCATCACCCTATTCAAATTGCCGCTAAAACAGCCATGCTTGATGCACTTTCTAATGGCCGCCTAGATGTAGGCTTTGCCAGGGCATATCTGCCTTATGAATTTGAAGCATTTGAAATTGACATGGATAATAGTCGTGAAAAATTTCAAGAAACTATTACAGCAGTAAAAAAATTATGGGTTGAAGATAAAACGACTTGTGAAACACCCTTTTTTAACTTTCACAATGTACGTTCCCTGCCCGCTCCTACCCAATTACCACATCCACCTTTGTGGGGAGCTGCAGTTAATTCAAGACAAAGTTTTGCTTGGTTAGGAGAGCAAGGGTTTGGTTTGCTGGCTACACCGCCCTTAAGTAGCTTTGATGAGTTAGTCAATAAAATTGATATCTATCGTGATTCATTCATTCCGAATGTAGTGATGAAAAAACCCAGGATTGCGATTAGTCTTCCGCTATTGATCACTGAGAATCAGAATGATGCAGAGAAAGTTGGCGATTATTATTTAGCTGAATACATGCGAGTATGGGCCGATGCAGCTGACTCATGGAATAACAAAACCTCAAGTAATTATTTAGGTTATACAGGAATGTCCTATGCCTTGCGCCAGAATTCACCCCATCATATGCGCAGCACAACCCAAGCCATCATTGGAACACCTGCCTACGCTGCAGAGAAAATTAAAGAGATACAATCAGCCACCGCAGTTGATCAAATTTTATGGCAAATTGATTTTGGTGGGCAGCCATTTGATTCGATGATGCAAACTTTACAACTTTTTGTAACTCAAGTATTACCATTGATACGTTAAGGATTTATTTTAAGATGAAACCTCAAAAAACAATTACCAAACAACTATTGTTGCTTGCTTTTCCAATCATATTTTCCAATGTGATTAGTGCATCGTCCAGTTTAGTCAGTATGTATTTTATGGCGAAACTCAACCCTGCATCATTGGCCGCAGGCGCCTTGATTACCAGTACTTATGGTTTAGTTATCCTGTTTGCCGTGTCAATGCTCTATTCGGTTAGTGTTTTAGTTGGGCAAAACTATGGTGCAGGCAACCATAAAGCGATTGGAAGAGTTGTGTATTCAGGTTTGCTAATCGCCGCCATTGCGGGTTTGCTTCTAATTGGTGTTCTGTTAAATATTCAGCCCATTTTAGAGTTTCTGCACCAACCACCGGAAGTCAGCCAATTAGCAGGCGACTATTTCCGAGGAATTACTTACGGCTTAATACCCAGTTTAATGGGTGCCGTATACACCCAGTTTTTCATGGGAATTTCCAAATCAAAAATCATGTTGAATATTACGATACTTGGCTTAATTTTAAATACTGTATTGAGCTACGCCTTTATTTTCGGGTTCAGTGATTATCCTGGAATGGGTATTTATGGCGCAGGGCTTGCGACTTCAGTCACGGCATTTGTCTTATTAGCGGTTATCATTATTTATTTACAGTTTTCTAACCAATACAAAGCCTTTGCTTTATTTCAGACAAGCTCGATGCAGTTGCATTATTTTAAATTGCTGTTAAAAATCGGTTTGCCAATTTCAATTCAATATTCGTTAGAATTACTTGCTTTTTCTGCCATCACTTATTTAATTGGAACTCTCGGAGCAACAGCACTGGCGGCGCAACAAATCAGCTTGCAATGCTCTATGTTGCCCCTGATGGTGGTGATGGGCATATCGCAATCGGCAACCATTTTAATAAGCCAATATTCTGCCATGTCGCAACCGGATACCTTGGTCAAAATTGCCCATACCAGCATTCGTCTCGTTGCAATTACAATGTTACTAATTAGCGGTATCTATTGGTTATTCCCTACTTGGCTTATATCATTTTATTTAAATATTAATGATGGTTCATTAGCCGCGACGATTGCTTTAGCCAAATCATTGTTATTTTTAGCGGCTTTTACTCAACTTTTTGATGCCATACGCAATGTCGCTGCTGGAATCCTGCGTGGCTATGGCGACAGCCAATCAAGCATGTGGACCGGTTTAATCTCTTGCTGGGTAATTGGACTTCCGATTTCCCTTATTCTGGGATTTACTGAACAGCTAGGGGCCTGGGGATTAAGGGCAGGCATGTTCTGCGGCATTGCAGTGGGTTGCTTATTACTATTACGACGGATTCAACAACATCACCAGAAACCATTCACTCCTTTAACCGTCCAAGGAAGTCAGCATGCTTAAAAAATTGATTTCATATTTTGCTAATAATGATTTTTATAACGATTGCGGTGCCGAGAACAATTGTGATGTCATTAATGGCCAATTTAAAGTCAGCAATAAAGAAATCGCTACTCCCATAACAGTAAATGGAGAAGCGGTTATTGAAGCAGGCTCGGTATTTAAAAATAGAGTCCAAGTTAATGGCTCTTTACAGGCTTCACAATCATGCTTTGAATCCTTGTTAGTCGCTAACGGCACTATAAACTTGCACGACATCCGCCTTGAAACGGCCGAGTTAAGTGGTGGTATAAGCATAAATAATACCGAATGTCGTGAGCAATTATCCATACGCTCGGCAAAAGCTGAATTTAATCATTGCACGCTTAACTCAATTAATATTAAAGCCATTTTAAAGGCCAAAATTCAACAAAGTGTATTTTTAATGAATCAAACCGTTGTTAAAGGAAATATTACTTGTGAAGGCGGCTCTGCGATTATCTATATCGATAACACGAGCGCAATTCAAGGCGAAGTCATTGGGGCTGAGATTAAACAGCTTAATCCAAACCCTGAAACAAATTAGCGCTTCACAGTGCAAAAAATGAAGGACATACCGTTTTTTACAATAATAAAGGAGTCATTATGATTAAATTATCAACCAACCTTTCGTCAGAATTTAAAAATGTAAGCCAGATTCCTAGCCAAATTTTTGCGTTAAACCAACAAACGCAAATGGTATCACCAGGTGCATGCTCAAGCTCTTTTGGCTGTTCATGCAGCTGCTCATGCGGGGCTACTGCAAAAAGTTAATGTAATAAACCAGCTAGTTAATAGTTTCGTTTCTCTAGCTGGTTTAATTTAAATTGAACACTCTCAAAATAGCCACCATTACATATGAGATTAGCGTAATTAATTACATTATCTTTAATGATTATCCAATATAATTGCACGATTGAAATGTTGCATATGTTTATCATTTAAAGCCAATGCAAAGGCTTCAGCAATTTTATTACTAGCTATGTTTAGTACATCTTAGTTTTAGATAAAGATTTTATAGGAGATTATCATGGATTTTACAAAACCATTCAAAGTAGCCATTGATCGACTAGAACATTTTGCTTTTATAAAAAGACACCTAGATGTTTTCAAAGAACCGGCGCTAACCAATTACCCCATAACAGCTTATGAGTCTGATTTCCTGGATTTTATCTACAGTCTAGGTTTTATTAATATTTTAACCTTTGTTTGCATAAGTCTATTTCCCTCTTATTTCAAATATGATCCTTTTAAAATTTTTAATATTATTCCCATCATGCTTTTATTAATAGCCAATACATTTTTTATAGCTGCAGTAATGATGCTTTCTCATTGGGGACTAACTAAATCTATTGGTTATTTTTATAAAGTAAAAACTAATACTTTTTATGAAGCTCAAATATTTTGGCGAGTCTTTAGAGTTTTATCTCTCTCTTATATTCTTATAACAGTCCCTTTTTTAATTGAGATTAATAGTAGTATATTTACGCACGAGGCATTAGGCACAACGATAAATCGTATGTTTCTAATAACAATAATATTGATATTTATGCTTCAAATAAAGTTACTTGCTCTCCCCTTATATAGAATTGGAAAGCAATTCGGTAGAACTCTAGGCTTAATCCATATTTTGCTAGTCATTGCTAACGCATTATTTATCAATAATTTTTTTTGGAAACAGATACCTCCTGGTATTTTTATAAATACACAAGAATTCATAAAACTATTATCAGCCAAATAAAAGACTCTTAGGAGCAAACAGATTTTTTACTGTATGTTTGTTAGTTGGTTTCATACCATAATTTTAATATTGAGACCCAAAATCTCCAATCGGGTTTCAATATTAAAATTATTTTCTTAAAAATCTATAGTGGGGATTTTGCGTATTTAAGTACGACATTGTTCTACACCGTAGGACATTTGTAGTGGATTCCTGCGATATAAATCATAATAAAATCAATTGCTTATTCGGACATTGAGGGGCTCATAATCCGTTGGTCCTAGGTTCAAGTCCTAGTGGGCCCACCAATAAAATCAAGTAGTTACGGTAGTTTTCAGAAAGCTCGAAAAGTCATGTAGACGCAATGTAGACAGAAAGAATACTCAACCCTCTTGATTGGTTCTTCTCTTCTTTCTTGGTTTTTTCACACTCATAGTTGGCTTTTCATCTTTTACAAAACAAAATTCTGCATCTATCCCCATACAGCTCAATTCCTTGATTGTTCTTTTAAGGCTTATTCGTGAAAATAAGGGTAAATTATGACTTAAACCATTCTGCTCTTTAGAGGTGATAATTTGGAAGCTTACTTTGAATTTTTGTTCGCTGGATAAATTTAGATTATTTTTAGATTCCAAATTTGAACCCAAAATTTTTTTCTTCAAATTATCATACGCGTCATCATCACTTCGTATTAATCGAATAGAGTTTAATCCTTGGTTAAATAAATGGCTAAGAGATGAAGAAGAAGTACTTCTTTTTACATGATGCAAAATTATAATTTCTCCATTAATTTCAAGAATATCACATGGCTCAATTTGTGATTGCCCTCTGGGAGAAATGTTGCCTTTGTCTAAACATAAAAAGGAAGAAGATAACCGATGAGCACATTCCTTATTGTAATGTCCCTCATCTTCATGATTGAAAGGAGGTAACAATGTATCTTTACAAAATTTATCTAAGTATGTATTAAGTTCCGTCACAAAATTTCTATCAACTAGATACCAATTACCCTCACACAAATGATAAGTTTGATTTGCAAGCTTAATATCAAAAAGCAAAGATTTATAAACACTTAGACGAACACCACGAGCAACTCCTTCCCCATTCGTTAAACATAAATGGTGCTTTTTTAAGGTATCAATGTCCATATTATTAAAATCGAAATTTCTGCTTTTTAAATATTCATAGTATAAATTTATTTCTAAATCATCATGAATTTGACCGGCACCCTCTCCAGAAAATGTAGTATAAAAACCCTCTTTATAATCGATAAGCTCTGGAAATGCTAAAATAATGGCATGGTTTTTAGTTTTAATCTCAGCTACAAGATTTTCATTTAATGTATGTATTATAGTGGGATCTTTAATAGGAGCGATATTATTAATCTGGGGAAACTCTTCAATATATGAGTCATCTTGATATAACGTTAAAAGCTCTTTACATAGAAATTGTAAACTTTGCGGTCCCCGGTCCGAGCTGATTCTGATATTGTGAGATCCTGTAGAATGTTTAAATAAATGTTTAAATTGATCCTTAACATTACCAGTAAGGCTTTTCAGTATTGTATTATCCCGATCAAAATCAAAATATGTAAGATCAGAGTTTGAGGGTAACTGAATGCGTTGTCGCTTAGAACTTGCTGGTTCAACCATATCTAAACTTTTAAGTTTTAATGAATCAACAGAGTTTAATGTTATTCTGATCCCAAAATCATATTCATAACTTTCTTCTTTTAAATTGTGTGATACATGACCGAAAGTTATTGCAAACCATCTCATTTCTACAGGTATGAATACAATAGCCCCTTTTAAAACCTGTGTAAGTTCCTTGTTAATTCCAAAATATTGCCGCCACCAAGGAGGGGTTGGTTTGCTGTCAAGAAGATAAAATTTAGCATCTGGTGGTAAAAAATCACAATCTTGTTCTTCTAAATTATTTTCCTCTTTTAAACAATTTGTATAATCAAAATTTTGTTTCAATAAAAAAATGGAAAATGGCCTTGATTTACTCATATTAGGCATCCCTACCTTATAATTAAGTAGTTAATTATATCCAAGTTTTTAATATTATAGCTTATTCATATGGGATTGAATTACCTCAATTAATGCATCAAATTCATTGAGCATAAATAAAACACAAAGATTAAAGCATAGACTATAATTAAGTAAAGACTTTCAAGGATGAATTATGGGATTCCATTTACCTGCACAAAAGCCTTATCATACACTCGATGCATTAGAGTTCTCTGAAAAAACTTTTCATCTCTTAGGCAATTTTAGATCCTGTAAAACCAAAAAGGAATTTGGAGAAAGAATTGAAAACCTTGGGGGTAAAATAAGAGGTGATGGTCAAACAAAGTCTTTAAATTTTAAAGTCACAGATTATTTTGTGGTCGGTGATAATCAGTATAAAGAAGGTCAAAATGGGAATAAAATCTCCAAAGTAGATAAGTACAATTCTCAACACTCAATCCAAGATCAAATTCCCAAAATATCAGAATCACACTGCAATGAACTTATGGAGAAATATCTGCAACTAAAGCCCAAATAATTTTACGAAAATCAATTAGATAAATAGAAATCATACTTCTATTGTAGGTGCAAAAAATGCTGTTAAAAAATACAGGGTAGTTTCATATGGAAAGTGAATTAAAAAATTGGATAGAAGATAGAGTTAAGAGTCGGAACTCAATACCACTAAATACTAATAATTTTCTAGCTACTTCAGGTTTCGGGCAACATGATAAGAATAATCTACTTTTTGATTTTTCCATCACCTTAAAACAGAACAATGCAACAATTGATGGAGAATGGGAGGTACTTGAAGATGTAATTTCATTCAGTAATCCCTATTGGGACACGTCTAAGCTTGAAAGTTTAGTAAGTGATATAATTCAGCACCTCAAAAAAGGCGGTAAATTCCACTTAAATCGAAATCAGGGTGATCCTCAGTACTTTATTAATAGGAAATAATATAATAATTTGCAGATATAAAATTACACAGGACAATCGGGACAAAAGGGACATTTGGGGCAGGCACGTCACTACTAGGTTTTAGCCGTCCCCATCCTTTGCAATTAAGGTGGGGCATGTGGGACTTATTGCATTCTATATCTACCAATAAAAATGCATTTCATCATAGTAATTCCTTTAAATTGGGTATAGGATTAAAATGAATTAGTTTAATATGTAGTAGTTCAAACTTGATCTGACAGTTGCCGGTTTTTTAGAAGTGTCTGTCAGGTCAAATTTAGTTTATCAATTTTTCCATCCAGATTTGTTTGCCATCAGTTAATGTTTGCATTGGAGTTCTACCGCAGCACATTTTTCCACAATGCCGATCAAAAAACATGAAAATACTGGTTACACCAGCACGCTTGTATTCATAATCTAACCTCTTTAACAAGCTGTTTGCCCGTTTCGTCAAAGTTGATAATAAATGTAACCGCATGTTTAATATTTTTAAAAATTCATTACTCCATAAGCTATAATTTCCAAAACCGAATAAACTATAATTCCAAAAACATCAAATACTATGATTTCCACAACATAATATACTATAATTTCCACATGGACGTATAAATTGAAATATTATGAAACCTTCAGAAAAGCTAGCACAGTCACTAGAAGTTTTACACAATCTACAAAAACAAGGTAAATACGCTATTCAATCAAAAGATATCAGTCGTACCCATAGGGAACGACTTGTAGACAATGCATTTTTAGAAGAAGTTGTAAAGGGTTGGTATGTACCTATAAAACCTGATGAACAAAAAGGCGAAAGTACGGCTTGGTATGCTTCGTTCTGGAGTTTTTGTGCTTCATATTTAAATGAACGATTTGGTGACGAATGGTGCCTTTCCCCAGAACAGTCTTTACTTCTTCATTCAGAAAATTGGACTGTGCCTAAACAACTCATGATACGCAGTCCCAAGGGAACAAACCGTAATATGGCGTTGCCTCATAATACTTCTTTATTTTCAGTACAATACAAAATGCCAGCTATTCAGGATATAGAAATTAAGCAGGGCATGCGAGTTTATGCAATAGTGCCAGCATTGATCTCTTGTTCACCTAAATTTTTTTCTCAATATCCTACTGAGGCACGCTCTGTTCTTTCAATGTGTAATAGTGCATCTGATCTTCTGCATTATTTATTAGAAGAAGGACATTCTTGGATAGCAGGAAGGATTTGTGGAGCACTTCAAAATATCGGCAAATCTCACGTGGCGGAAGAGATCAAAAAAACCATGGAGAGTGCCGGTTATCAAATACGGGAAGAAGATCCATTTTTAACAAATACACCGATAGATTTTTCCGCTACTTACAAGCCAGCCTACCGAAGTCGTTTAGAAGTTATGTGGCATGATATGCGCGATATAGTTCGAGAAAATTTCCCTAACCCCCATCCTACGACAATTGATATTAAAAAATATATAGAGCAAGTAGACGAAAATTATATCTCAGACGCTTACCATTCTCTATCCATTGAAGGTTATCAAGTAAGTCCTGACTTAATTGAAAAAGTTCGTTCTGGACAATGGAATCCTGATGCTACAGAACAAGATCGAAATCACCGTAGTGCATTAGCTGCCCGTGGATACTGGCAAGCATTCCAAGCAGTAAAAAAGAGCCTTATGGAAATATTGAATGGAGGCAACCCTGGAAAAATAATACAAAAAGAACATGGAGATTGGTATAGAGAATTATTTCAACCTGGCGTTGCTGTAGGTCTTTTAAAACCAACTGATCTGGCAGGATATAGACGAAACCCTGTATTTATACGTCAATCAAAACATATTCCTCCACGTTGGCAAATTGTTAGTGAGCTAATGGAAGAATTTTTTCAGTTAATAATTCAGGAAAAGGAGCCTGCTGTTAGAGTTGTTCTCGGTCATTTCTTTTTTGTTTATATCCACCCTTATTCAGATGGTAATGGCAGAATTGGGCGTTTTCTGATGAATGTTATGTTAGCAAGTGGCCATTATCCATGGACTATTATTCCTGTGGAGAGAAGAAGTGAATATATGGAAGCATTGGAACAGGCAAGTGTGCATCAGAATATCCTTCCTTTTGCTAAATTTATTGCTAGCTGCGTCCTCTAATAATACTACAAAATAGAATATCTATAACAGCATGGTGATACAAATATTCGTTATCTGTAAATAAGTAACGAATATTTGTATCAGTCAGATTAGAAATGGAATCCATCATACTTGGATATCATTGAACTTAAGCGCATAAAGTGTAGTAGTTCAAACTTGATCTGACAGTTGCCGGTTTTTTAGAAGTGTCTGTCAGGTCAAATTTAGTTTATAAATTTTTCCATCCAGATTTGTTTGCCATCAGTTAATGTTTGCATTGGTGTTCGTCCGCAGCACATTTTGCCCTGATGAGTGCGCTCATTATTATAATAATGGAGCCATTCGTCCAGATCTTTTTGCAATTCATCGATATTATCATAAAGCTTCTTGAGAAAGGTGACCTGATAAAACTCTTGCAAAATTGTTTTATGGAAGCGTTCACATATGCCATTTGTTTGTGGCGACTGCACTTTTGTTTTAGTGTGGTCAATATTGTTGATGGCTAAATAAAGCGACTATAGAAAAAAAACATCGCCTTCTAATTGGTGATGAAATAATTTACAATCTGCTTGATTGGATTTGAAGCTGTATTTTTCAAGTTCTTTCTGCAAGCCAGCCTTAAGGAAATTTTATGTTAAGATGTAATCAATTTCCCATTTTATTATTTTTTTCATTTATAGGTTATTCGGTAAATAGTGAGACTATTCCCTCTATTCAAATCGCTAATTACAAAAATGATTTAGCTTATATTATTAATGCATCCAAGGTTGTAGTGGGTGCGAATTACCAGGAGGCTTGTGAGCTATTAGAACCAGATGGTTACAGGTGGAAAACTATTCCTACCACAATGCAAATCCTGCCTGCTAAATACACTAACGAATTTATGAAAGCGCAAGGAGTTAAACAATGTCATTAAAAGCCTTATCCATTTTTGTATTAGGAATAAGTCCTATTTTTGCTATAGCAACGCCACCAGTTGAAGTGATTGGCACCTGTAAAAATGAAAAGGCCGTAAACTCGTCTGTTACGATGACGAAATTAATAAATCCCGGCGGGGCTGCTGATGAACCTGATTGTGATGATCATTATCAAAGGTCAGAAAATAACCTTACCTATGGTTCAATTGTTTGTAATAATGAAGCCCATCTCATTATTAACAAGCAACGAATTAAATTAAGCACGGCTCAAAATTACTCGATTAATCCATCGATTAAACCAGGTTCATCAATATCACCTATCGCTTATTGGTCATTAATTAATTTTGATAATCAATCCTATTTATGTATCTCTGATCCGCTGTCAGAATCTGGACAGGGCGCTACTTTCATACAATACTACATTGTTGAAAATATTATGTCAGAAACACCGACCGTTAATTATTATTTTTTTGACAAAGAGGTAATGCCTTTAACCTCTACCGACTAGAAAACTTTCATTTATTCTATTTAAAAATCTCTTATTGGTACTTGGCATATCAATACGCAACCTGAAATAGGTTGCGTATTAAGCTCAAGCTATTCATGCGATTGAAATAAATGCAATCAAAATCCCTTTAAGCGTATTGATAATTTTTAACTAACCGATTGCTCATCTAGATTTAAGGGCGTATCTAACAAACCATACAAAAGCAAAAGATTTTCCGCTTCTTCAGCAAACACTTTTTTTGCTTTGTCGGACAGTTCGCCTGAAGAGGGTAAGTCATTCATGTGCTCAAGTAATGCGCGGAAAGCGACATGGATATGGCGGCGATTTTTTTTAGCGGGGTTCGATCGGCATTTCGTAGTGAATAAATCGAAAAAAATTCATTTGCATTCCATTTTGGACGAAGCTATATTCCATATTAGACGGACGTATAATCCATAATGGACGAACTCATAATCCATATTAGACGAAACTTAGGACACCTTCTTGAATACAAAAAAAAATAATTTTCCAAGACAACTTAAAAGTCGAATGGAAATTGCCATGAAGGATACACCCGTTGTTTTAATTAACGGGCCTCGGCAATCAGGGAAGACCACTTTAGTCAAAGAATACTCGCCCTCCTTACCCTACTACACATTGGATGATGACAATATTCTTAATGCAGTAAAACAAGATCCTGTAGGCTTTGTTAATCGAATCGATACAGCAATCATAGATGAAATTCAACGCGCTCCAGAATTACTACGTGCGATAAAACGTTCAATTGACGAAAATAGACAACCAGGTCGCTTTTTATTAACTGGCTCAGCCAATTTACTAGCATTACCTCAAATTGGAGATAGCTTGGCTGGTCGAATGGAAATATTAACCTTATTTCCACTTTCTCTGGCTGAAATCCAACGTAGAGAAAATCACTTTATAAAATATGCCTTAGACCAATCCTGGCCAAGTCACATAACACACTCAGAACAATCAGGCATTATTTCACAGGCTTTGACTGGCGGATATCCAGAAATGTTAACGAGGCCAGCGTTTGAAAGGCGAAATGCTTGGGCTAAATCTTATATCAAAGCAATAGTAGAACGAGACGTAAAAGATATCTCATCAATAGAAAAATTAGTGGAAATGCCTCGTTTACTAGAGGTATTGGCTCAACAATCAGGAAAATTAACCAATTTTACTCAAATTGGCGGGCAATTAAATTTAGATACCAAAACAGCGCAGAAGTATGTCGGGTTACTGGAAACACTATTTTTAGTACATCAATTAAGACCTTGGCATGGCAATACCTTAAGCAGAATAGTTAAAACACCCAAAATTCATTTTATTGATAGTGGTCTTTTGGCATGCTTGAACAGAGTTACCATGGAAAGCATTGAAAAAGATAAATCTTCTTTTGGAGCTTTACTAGAAACTTGGGTATATAGCGAGTTACTGAAAATGTGCACTCTAGCTAATGAGCCATGGAATATTTATTACTATCGTGACAAAGACCAAGTGGAAGTGGATTTTATTCTTGAAAATCATACACGCAAGATTATTGGTATTGAAGTTAAAGCAAGTCAAACTATTCTTAATCAAGATTTCCGTGGTTTGAGAAAACTGGCTAGTTTAACTGATAAAAATTGGATAAGCGGGATAGTTCTATATAGTGGCGATAAATGCTTGTCATTTGGAGATAATCTCTGGGCAATACCATTTTCATTTCTTGATTGAGACTAGAGTGAGGAAAATATTTAATGATTGAGCGTGTAAATCAAATACACAAAGTCACAACTTTAATTCTTGTACTCTTTGTTTTTGCATTATTTGTTTTTAGCAGATTGGCTGGTCAATAAAGCAATATCAATGGTCTCTGTCAACATATTTTAAGCGTACTTTTAATACTCGTTCATTCATGTTGTCACCGTCAAATATAAAGCTCAAGATTAAGTCCAAATTGTCTCGCATACTGCTGAAGCTTTTTAATATCCATTTTTTTGTCACTCTCCCACTTGAATACAATGAGCGTCTCAACACGCCTATTTTAAACATTTATAAAGCTAGATTTAAATTACTATCGAGCAAATTTATTTCAATTCGCTCTTTCGATTTACCAATATTAACGCGCTTTAAAGTAACAAACCCTACTTCTGCTGTTGAACGAACATGCGTACCTCCACAGGATACTTTGGAGAAATTCTCAATTTCCCAAAAGCGGCGTTGATTTTCAACATCAGTAAAACCGGTAAAAATGGGTTTATCTTGCTTAATTATTTCATTATATTCTGCAGTTAATTCTTGCAAAAAAGGTGCAATATTTTTATCATAAGCAAAATCAATTCGTGCTTTTGTCTCGGCAATGTGCGCACCAATTTTTTCAACATTAAGTTTACGAACCACTAACTCAAGAATGAGTTCAGCTGCAAAATGTAAACGCATGAGTCGGTAGCGCCTGGGCCAATCAATTGTCATCGTTACTTGCATCTGTGGTGTTAAGTTATGACCGTCGGGAAGCGTATAATAAATAAGATTGCCCTCTATTTCAGAAGTCAAAATGGGCAACTCATTAACATACGCTTTATCACTTTCTTGACCGCCAGAAAAAGAGAACGCAATGGTTTCATCAAATAAAACCCGATTATTATTTACCGAAGAAACATGCGTAATTAATTGTTGCTGGTAAGGATTGTCCCAAAATACTTTTTTCATAAGTAATCAATTGATGATAGTTATCTTATTAGTTTAAGTATAAATTCAAATAATTTCATTAAATTTGTATTATTTTACTCAATGATTTCAATGATGCAATATTGCCGACCTGCCAGAAGCTTCTGTAGACAGCCCGGTCGTTTTTTATTAAGTGGATCAGCCAATTTACTAGCATTACCTCAAATTGCACTACATCCCATGATAATACTGATAATATTGTCTGTGGTTAGCTAAGAGCCAGGGCATTTGAGGCTCAGTATTACCAAGATTTACTTAGGTTAGCTGTTTAATATGCACCATTATCTTTTTCACGGCTTCATCAATAGAACTTTGCGCTGTATCAACACATAATGAAATAGGATCCCATTTTTCATAATTGCGCGTTTTAACCTCATCCCAAGTAGGCAAGAGATGTCCATGAATATCCGGTGCTCTTGTTTCAACTCTTTTTTGATGTTCTAATAAATCCGAGCAAATAATCTCAATTTCCAGAAATTTAATGCCTATGGAATTAGCTACCTCACGCCAATCATTTCGTGTGACTTCAATAGAGTTTACTGAGTCCGCAACGACATTGAGTCCTAATTGTAAATTTTCTTTCGCAACTGCATAACTGATCAGATAGCCTTCAGGTCCAACAAGACCGTTGTTGAAATGCTTTATCGTTTGCTCTATCGTATCAACGCGCAGATAAACTGCATGCAACTGTTTAGCCAGTTCCTTTGCAAGGGTTGTTTTCCCAGTACCAGGTAATCCACCCAAAATTATCAACAAAGGCTCTTTCATTTTACCTCAACCCAAACCCAGCATATTTCATTTATAGTTAAGCTCGAACTATACCATAGGTTATATGATTATTATCAAAACCCCATTTACTACAGAGAGTTCCCAAAAACTACTTAAACTGACAAATATTCGTTATAGAAACCAAGCATGACAAGGGTTGGATATTCGCATCAAATACTTTGAATAAGATTCAGGAGAAAATCCACTCTCTCACATATACCTACCAAAGGAATATCGATTAATTGGTATCCCAATTCTGCATATGCCTGTCTCAAATCATTTTCAAATACCTGCGCTGCATCGAAAGTAAGTCTTCGTTCTGCATCATTGGTATAAATTTGTTCCCAGGCAGGAGCAAAAAATACTGTTGAATTATATCGATATGTGTGGCAAGCCTTCAGCTCAGAACCAATCTCTAAATTAAAACATTTACTATAAGCAAGTAGATCAGGAAGACCTCTATCAAAAAATACCAAGTCATACTTAAGCGCACTCTCATAATCATAAAGCATCCTTGATAACATCAACTCTTTAAACAAAAAGGGATTCCTATCATAAACTCCTTCACCATCAATATGCCGTTGCTGTTCTAAAACTCGCCTGGCAGGTTCGTCAACAATGGGAAAGCCCCGTTTTGATAATTCGGTTAATATTGATGTTTTACCGCTACCAGGTGGTCCAGTTAATATGTAATGTTGGTTCATTATTTCCTCTGAAAAATATTCTATATCTAATACATTAAAGTGGCTCATGATTCAATTGCGTTCATATAATATCATCAACATATAATGGCAGTAGTGATGAGCCTGGTCCCCTGGCTTGATAAATATTGACCTATCCTTCCATGGCGTTGGAATCGGCCTTACCTGAGATAAAATCCCCCGATACCACGCCTGAGTTTAATCGCGATCACCCCCAGTTGAAATTTTAACGCCTATATGCATAATCTTCGAGTTATCGGCTTACATAAAAAAATTGCTGATAAGCGACAAAACGTGGATCGCTATATTGAACTGGTAAAACTGGAAGGGGTTAATGACAAGGCAATCTGCAAAATAGCCAAACGCTTAAATGGCGCATTTCGAAGTGAAGAAGCCATCTCCTGGCTAAAACAGATAGATGACAATAGTTTTGAAACCTACAATCGGGATAAGCTGCTGATTGAAGCATACATGCTTAAGGGCGATGTATGCTGTGAATTGC
The DNA here is from genome assembly GCF_042649825.1 of Legionella dresdenensis. Lineage (NCBI taxonomy): Bacteria > Pseudomonadati > Pseudomonadota > Gammaproteobacteria > Legionellales > Legionellaceae > Legionella > Legionella dresdenensis. The sequence goes on from NZ_JBHSAB010000019.1 coordinate 32,987, forward strand.
GAATCAGGGACTGGATCCGGCATAATTTTCAATCTTATTAACAAATATCCCGTATTTAATACAAAAGCTATATAAGGAAAAATTTTAATTTAATTGAAGCTGCTGCTCTTCCGTTTTTGTACATAATTGAAGCTTAGAAACTGTGTTTGGATTACTAAACATAATTTGAGGGGCTTCTATCAAACTAGCTTGTGATCTTAAGTCCATTAATTTTTGTTCTTCATCATGGATTGAGGAATCTTCCGGAGCAAATTTCTTGGCCTTATTAAGAGCATTTTCGGCATTGACCCATGATTTTTCCAACCTATAAGTGCAAGCAATATTTAGCCAGGCATCAGCTAACTCTTGAGAGTCTACAGTTTTTCCAAGAATATCTAAAAAATACTTCCGTGCTTCTGGAAAAAGGTTCTGCTTGAAAAAGCACATACCTATTTGATTAATAGCGACTAGATAATCCGGATCAAATTCAATAGCTTGTGTATAAAGCTCTAAGGCTCTTACAAAATTTTCTGCTCTATACAAATGGTGCCCATATTGTGCCAAGCATTCAGTAAGATTTGATGTAATAATATTTTTTAGTGCAATATCATCTTCCTGACATGTTGTTAATGCTTTTTGATAATATTGAATAGCCAACTTAAAATTATTATCTATATTTTTTTGAACAGCTTCTTCCTCTTCTGTTACTTTTTCAAGCGCTTCTATATATTTTTCATACCAGCTAGCTACGCTGTTTAAAAACATAGGATTATCGCTACATATTACTAAGGCATTTTTTAGAAAAGTTTGCGCTCCTTGGAACAGTTTAAAGCTATTTGCAAGATCTTGTTCTAAGTAATGTTGAGCTGATTTTATATAGAGCAATCCAAGATTATGCCACGCCGATGCAGCCAAGGGATTAATTTCAGTCGCGCTGGTATAGCATGTGATAGCTGCACTGTCTTTATTAACAGCTTCATAACATTGCCCAAGTAAATCAAATGCGTAAGATACATTTGCAACTTCTTCTGAGTTATGTTAATTCAACTCAATATATTTTTTTAAGTGAGCAATAGCTTCACTTTTTTCATCGCAGAAAAAATAAGATTTCCCTAAAAACAAGTAACTTTCAGAGTCTTCAGGATTTTTATCAATAGCTTGTAGAAATAAAGTTTTTGCTGTCTGATATTCATGTTTGTTGAAAGCTTCCACACCTTCTAAATGAAAAGAGTTAAACATATTAACAATTTTTAATAATCAATATGATCATTATTATAACAAAATAATTTATGGATATGAACAGTATTTTGTTGTCATATATTGAGATTTGTTATTTCTAACTGCCTCTCAGATGCCCCATAAACCATGCTCACCCATGGCCGCTGTAGCCATCATGATTCTGGCTTTATTGGCAGGCATTCCGCCAACCAATCATTTGCCTGCCAATGCGCTCTAATAGCTGACTTAATGCCGCCTGTTTTTTCATGAGTTGCATCTCTGGTGCCATGCTCCTTACTATATCCCCGCTCCGCTCTACGCAGACTCGGGATATAGTAGACAAATAGATGAATAAGCAAATAGATTAAAAGTCTCGAACACAAAGAACACCGTCTTGAGAGCGCTTCGCGGTTAAGTAAAATGATTCTCAGGTTGACAATCAAAATTCTTTACTTGAAAAAGGAGTTTCGCCCATTTTTAGCATATCATATTGGCTCATCAAATAACTCCTAATTTACCGCGATAACAGTAATTTTTAGGAATTTATAATAAATAAATATGAAAAAATCATAAAATCAATCAAATTTACCGTTATAACAGTAATTTATGGTGAATTAATGCAAGGCAATACAATAATAAATTTATTTTTACAGCTTTTACTGCTATAACAGTAATATATGAATAATTCATGGTGTTCCATGTCCAAACACGAAATTGCCAATTTAGTCCATTACTTCCGCAAACAGAGCGGTTTATCGCAACAGGAATTAGCTCGGATAGCGGGTGTTGGTAAGACGGTTATCTATGATATTGAAAAAGGAAAAGAATCGGTGCGGCTAAATACATTGCTAAAAGTGTTCGATGTTTTAAATATCCAAATAAAATTTGAAACGCCTTTTCCTCCAACAACGGATAAGAATACATGAGAAAAGCATACGTATCAGTGAACGGCATTAGAGCTGGAATATTAGAAGAATTAGAAGGTGAAAAATATCAATTTACTTACCTTAATGATTATCAGGGGGCACCTGTTTCTCTCACCATGCCGTTAACAAATAAGATCTATTATTTTGACTTATTTCCCCCTTTTTTTGAAGGATTACTACCTGAAGGTATTATGCTTGAAGCATTATTACGTAAATATAAAATCGATAAAAATGATTATTTCGGTCAATTGATAATAGTTGGCCAAGATGTCGTAGGCGCAGTGACGATTGAGGAATTAAAATGAAGCACTGTCCTATTACTTATGAAAAGATAAGTGTTCAGGAAAACTATTCGCAACGCGGATTGCATTTGCTTTCTCCTCAATTAAAAAATCTTAGTCCATTAGATTTAAGTGCTGATGAGCAGAGACAGGAAGCAATTGCTCGAGTAGGAAAGATGTCTGTTCAAGGCGTCCAAAAGAAACTAAGCGCCAAACTAAAGATTAAAGAGGGATGTTTTGAAATTGTTGATCAATATGGTCAGTATATTTTAAAACCACAAAGTGATATTTATCCAGAATTACCTGAAAATGAAGCCATTACTATGACCCTTGCAAAGACCATTGGCCTCGAAGTTCCCGTTCATGGTTTAGTTTATTCTAAAGACAACAGTTTAACCTACTTCATTAAACGCTTTGATCGAATAGGTCATAATAAAAAGTTAGCTTTAGAGGATTTTGCACAGCTATCAGGTGAAGATCGACATACAAAATATAAAAGTTCTATGGAAAAAGTAATTGCCGTCATAGAGCAGTTTTGTACATTCCCAAAAATTGAATTCGTGAAGTTATTTAAGTTGACGTTGTTTAACTTTCTGGTCGGCAATGAAGACATGCATCTAAAAAATTTCTCTCTGATTACTAAGGATAGAAAAATTTCCATATCTCCAGCCTACGATCTACTTAACTCAACCATCGCTCAAAAAAACACCAAAGAAGAACTGGCTTTACCGCTAAAAGGAAAAAAAAATAATTTAACAAAGAGTGATTTTCTTAAATACTTTGCCATTGAAAAATTAGGATTAAATCAGAACGTCATCACTGAGATCGTACATGAGTTCCATCAGGTAATACCAAAATGGCAAGAGCTGATTGGTTTCAGTTTTTTATCTCAACCGATGCAGGCAAAATATCTCGAATTGCTAGAGCAACGGTGCAAGCGATTAAATTTTTTTTGATTAACTGATATCTGCAGCACAGCAGTTAAAATCGATGTTTTTCCAGAACCAGGTCCGCCCGTTAGAATGAAAAATCAGGTTTAGTAGCAATTATATTGTTCATATTCACTCAAAAAATGGCTTCAACTACTAAATTAGTGAGGACTGTTTACTTGCCAATCCGTTATTCTTGTTAAATATCAAATTTGACTCACCTGTTACAAATAAATACAATATGAGATAAGGTTGATCAAAAGCGGTTTAACCAATGAAATTAGTGCCTTATCTTATAGAAGACTCAACCAGGTTTGCAATTGAATCTGAGTATCTTACTGCTTCAGAGATGCAAAATGTTAAGCTTAAACTAAAAGAAAAAGGCCAAAGCATTACAAAAATAATTATTAAAAAAGGGCTTGATTGCAATTCTAATACTGCGCGTACAAGGCAATGTCAGTGGATTGCAACTTTATTTAACTCGTCTTTGTATCCTTATTTGACTGATTTTGATTTATCCAATAACGGAATTGATTCTGCGGATATTCAAACTATATTAAGCCAAATGAGCAGTAATAACAGCATCAGAAGTCTTAATCTGTCTCATAACTTGATTCGAAGTGGCGGCACAAAATTTATTGCTAAGCAAATAACAAACAAGCATACGCTTGCTGAACTTAATCTAAGCAATAATAATTTATTTTATAAAGAAAAATATCAAATAGAACTTATCGGCAAGGGCAGCAATCCGCAAACTGAAGCAGGCTTACAAGAGTTAATGGTTGCACTGCAAAATCCGGCGCTGAAATCATTAAACTTAGAGTCGGTAATTTGCAATCATGATACGTTCTTGTTTCTGAAATATTTTAGCAAAGTGATCCGCAATGAAAGCACGTTTAAGCTAACTTATCTTAACTTATCTAACAACCATTTGGTTATGGATGTTGGCTTTATACGAGCACTTGAAAAGAATGGTTACTGGTTGCACGAAATCAATTTAAGCGGTAACAATTTCACATTTACGGGTATTTTGAAAATAGCGAAAGCTCTGGCCACACATGTGAACTCTCAAATTCAAAAGATAGATCTTCGCAAAATCCCCCGTTGGAAAGTATCTGAAGATGATAAAAATCAGATTCGTGAATATTTTAACTATTGGATTAGAAAACCGAACTTTTTGATTAGCAACGCTCTACATGACAATCCCTTAAGCACATCATGTGATGTATGCAATTTGTTCGGCACAGAAGCAACAAACGCTTCAATTTCCGGAATGCAAATCGTCGGGCAGCAGTTAAATGAAAATATGATTAATGCGTTAGCAATGCAAAATGCTCAGATTCAAACGCCCAGTCAGTTACCACCCGAGGCCGGGCATAATCTCGCTGCGCCAGAGACAATAAACTTTGCATCCCCTGAAGCACAAGAGGAGTATGCCCAGCTGTTTAATCAGGAAGCTCAAACTCAGGCAGGCCAGGATGCCTCTAATGATTCGCTAGATGAACTGGTACATTCAATGCTTGGGGATACGGGTCTACTTGAAAGTCACTATCAGCCAGTTCTTTGTGAGATTGAACCTGAAGTGCTGCCTGAAGACACTATTGAAGAAAGTAATCTGGATGAGGATCAAGACAACGGGGATCTGAATTTGGTGGAGAAGTTATTGCTTTCTTTAAACCAAATCATTATCGAACGCTTGAACCATGTGGTGAAAAAAGATCGCCAAACAGAATATGTACCATTAATGAATTACGTTCAAGGCTATCATGGTTATTATATTTTACCTCTGCTGAGCGATGATTTAGTAGAGATTAACGAATGCATTCGCAATTTTCTGCAGCAATACCCGGATGAGGGGCAAGCATTGCAAACTCAATTGATAACCTGGTTTCGCCAGTTGAGGATTGTCAAATTGCCAGGCAATGATTTTTATTTCACCTTAGGCGATAATGAGAGTTGCCGCTGGTTGTCACAGGAGCTTGAACAACAGCTCATTACTAATTATCTGGAAGTAAGCAGTAAGATTATTGATAGACGCATTAAGATTGATCAAGAAACAGCCAATGCCTTAATTTTTACTCAAGTCGATTATTTAAGCCAGACTCGCAATAAGCACACAGAAACTGGAAGCCATCTGGCAATTTTAATTACGCCACCGAGTTCGGGGCAAATTTTATATAGTCTGCGCTTGTCATTAGTTCGCCTTGGGCTAGAGGGTTTTGAGGCTTTCTTTCCAGTTACTGCTTTGAAAAAAGACTCACAATTGCATTCTGATGCACAAGCTCTGTTTCAAGAATTGGATTTTGAGGTGCAATCGCAGCTGGGTATGTCAATTGAAGTTTCCAGGCTTGAGAAAACCAAAGAGCAGATAAACACGCTACTTGAGGAAATTGATTTATATAACCAGAGTAATCATCAATTGCTGATTATTCCAGTAGTACCGCATTCAATCAGCGCAAAACTAAATTCAGCAAGTAATAAGGGTAAGGAGGCAGAGACTGAGGATGATATGGCAGTTGAGTTTTCTCAACCGAAAAGCAGCAGCGATAAAGCACCGCCGATTCTTGGCCTCGAAATGCGCTCGTTATCAATTCATCGCCCAACCCGAAAAGGTAAACAGCCAAAACAAACAGCGCCGGTGATTATCGGGTCAGAGGATGACTCAGAGCAGGAAAAACCGAGCTTTATTGTCAATTTTAATAGTTACTTACAAAAGCAATTTGCAGGTTTCGGCATTCGTTTGGCTGAACGGTTAGGCTCCAATAAAGCCAGTTTACCCACTACTTTAAAGCCTAAAGCCCAGCTAACTATTAAAAGTTTACCTCTGTATTTTAATAAAACCCTTTATGACATGGAGCAAGCGATTAGCAGAGCCTTATATGCGGAGCCTGGTAATGCCAATCCATTTTTTAAACTGGATCCTTACCAGGTTGAAGGGATTAGCCAATTATATCAACAGCATGGCGGCTTATTAGCAGATCAAATGGGCTTGGGTAAAACAGAACAAACAATAGCAGTACTGCATTTACGTGCCAAAGAAATTCCTGAATACATGAAATTATTAGTTGTGACAACTAAAGGGGTAATCCAGGATTGGTACACAAAACTCATCAGAAGCGGATTTACTGCCGGTGCAATTGCCAGCTATAAAGATCCTAATGCCTACAATAATTTAGCCGGTAAAAAAATTGTATTAATTTCTTATGAAACCTTAGCTGCCAGGCTTGAGTCAAGTGAAGATAACGAACTGAAATTGCTGACCGGCTATCTGCCCGCTTATCCTGAGCCTATTTTTGGCGAAACCTTGCCTGGCGAGACCAGCTTAACTGACTGGGCTGAGCTTTGTGCCAGGAAAGAATTTAATTATTATGGCCGCAATAAGCTCATTTATAACCGCACAATTGTCGGTATTGATGGCAAAACCTTTAATCAGACTTACTGGCGGCGCTTGCCAAATCCTGATGAATTAACCAGATTGGCTGCGAGCCAACAGCGGCCGGTTGCTCAGGTTGCTTTAATCATTGCCTGGAATCTTATAAATGAATCGCTAATTGCCAGGAAACAACTAGCCCCTAATCGAGCGCTGTTAAGTAATAAGCTCACTAATCTGCTGAATGCTTTGCAAGCGATTTATAAAGCTAACCCATCTTTGGAAACAATCATTCCGTTAGCAAAAGTCGCTGATTATTTCAGCGCACGCTTTAATTCCTTCATGTTGGCAATGTTGGCGATGGATGAATGCGCCAAAGCGTTTCATAGTGAGACTAAAGTCACTAAAACCTTGTTACCGCTAAGCCGCCAACTGCGCTGCCGCGATAAAAATAATATCATTATCGGAATTACCGCTACCCCTTCTAAAAATGATTTGCTTGAGATGGCTACGGTATATCATTTAATCTCGCCGTTAAACCACTTACCTACTCATCTGTTTCGCGCTCTTTACGAACGGACTTACGATAGAGGAATCAAAAGCGCGATTAAAAAATATTTGGTCAGTAATACGGAAGCGGCCTGTCACGAGCTTAAAAATAAATTACAAGCATTTTTTAATGAATTACATGAACTGTTTACGGTTTACCATAATCAACGAGTCAGGCGGACCTCCGCTGACTTGACACATGGTACACGCAACGTGATTCCTGTCAAAAAAGTGATCAACGTGCCGTATTGCTTAAGTGCATGGCAAACCACATTTATTAACAATAACCAGGATAAAATTAATTCTTTTTGTCGTAATTATTCCCCTGACCAAACATCAGTACCAGTTACAGGTAAACGCAAACTGCTTGCAGATGAGAGTCAAACCGATCTTGATGAAATAAACGTTAATCTGTCTGTTTTGGAAAAAATATTTCTTCACCCAATGCTGCTTGACAGCGAGTATGGCCCTAGACTTTATGCGAAAGATAGCGATAAAGACGCTCTGATTAGTGAATACATCGCGGTCAAGCACACTGGCAACCTTGATGATTTTATTGCCCAGTCGGGCTGGCTTAAACAATTAGTGGAGACTGCACAAACCATTTTTTCCCAACCGAGTCTTAATGGCGTTCCCGCTAAATTGATGGTTCGTGTGGAGTCAAGACCATTTGCGCAAATTATTAGCTATGTTTTTAAGCAAAAATTGAATCAAACCCCATTAACGTTTAACGGCAGCCTTACTCCGCAACAACGGCAAGCGATGGCCAGGCAGTTTAATGAGTCGGCTAAATCTGAGACGATTTTAGTTTCCAGTGCAGGTAAAGAAGGAGTACAGTTGCGTGGTGCCAATCACGTTATTCCTTATCCAGAATGGAACCAGGATGATATCGATCAATTTATTGCGCGCGCTTTCAGGCGCGATAGCGAGCATCAGGAAATTACCGTTTATGATTTTATTTGTGAGGACAATCCTTTAGAAATGAAGCGGCGCAGTCATTGCGCCTATAAGGAAGAATGTAATCAATTCTTTTTTAATCATCAGCAGCACGCTGAAATAGCATTGATGACAATCTTGCTTCGCGAAATGCGTAAAGAAGAAAAGAATCCCGAGATTGTGCGCAGACTTGAACAACAGTGGCAGCATCTCCTTGAATTGGCAAGGATGGTAAAAGCAGAGCGCGAGCTGCTGGCCGCGGTACCAGCGCCTTACCCTCATAGCCAAGTTGCCAGCCAATTAGGTTTTTTTGCCACAGCACAGCCAATACCGGCGCATAGCCTTGAATTGGCGCAGCGCCGCTATGAAAAGCAGGAAGAAAGCACCATATGAATTTATGATCCAACCCAACTATTGCATCAAGTGAAGTCACAATATTAAACGCTCTAAGGCCTTTTTATTCCCATTCATAATGGCTAAAACGTATGTTTTAATTTTTTCAATTGGCCAATTCCACCATTGCAGCTTCAGCAAAAAATCAATCGTTTCTTCATCAAAACGTTTGCTAATGATTTGTGCTGGATTACCTCCTACAATTCCATAGGGTGCTACGTCTTTAGTAACTACAGCGCGAGTGCCAATGACAGCACCATCGCCAATGTGCACCCCTGGCATAATGGTAGCATCATACCCAATCCAGACATCATTACCAATCACCGTGTCCTTCTTACGATTCTCTATAAAAGGTACTTCAGGCCAAAAAGATTGGAAAATAATGAATGGAAAAGAAGAAAACCCACCTAAATGATGACTTCCACCATTCATTACAAATTTGACATTGGAAGCTATTTGGCAAAACTTACCAATGATGAGTTTATCGCCAATAAAATCGAAATGGTAGAGCACATTTTTTTCAAAGTTATGGACATCAACCGGATCATCATAATAAGTATAATCCCCAACAATAATGTTTGGGTTTTTAATGATATTTTTTAAAAATACAGTGCGCTCAACTCCTTGTATTGGATATAATTCATTGGGATTAGGCTGCATGATTAAATTCCTTAATTAAATTCATCTAAAAGCATATATCATCTCTTTCCCGGAAACCATTTTATCTAACAGGCATGGCTAATGGATGATCCCAGCCCATTAATCACCCATCAGGAGACGCTAATGTTAACTGCAAACGATTTGAACAATAATGAACTTATCAAAATCCGTATGGAAAACAATATGCGTGAAAAACTTGCATATATTCCTGCCAGACACCCCAAAATGGATATCACAGAAATAGGCAGCACATTGATAGTCAATTCTGCATTACCTTCTGATACATTTAATACAGCTTTTGGTGGATATATCGACGGTCTTACAGCAAAAAGGGTTTTTGATTATTATCGAGAAAAAAATCTCCCCATGGCCTGGTGGGTTGGACCTGGCAGCCAAACAGAATACACTGATGAAAGTCTACAGGCTGCTGGTTTTTGTCATGATGAGTATGATGTTGGCATGGTTGCAAATTTATTATATTTACCGGAATATACCTACCCTGATCAATTGGAAATCAAGCTATGTGATACCGAGGCAGACTTTAATGCTTTTGGTGAAGTATTGTCATCTATATTTGTGCCCTACCCTGAGGAAGTTCAAATCAAAAGATACTATCAACAACTTCATCTGGTTCCTGCGCAAAAACGCCCTGATCTAAAGCTGTTTGTTGGTTATATTAATGGTAAAGCCGTTAGTACAGCAGGATTATTTTTAACAGACTGCGCGGGTATTTTTGATATATCCACACGTCCGGAAGAACGTCAAAAGGGCTATGGAACTGCATTGTTCTACAGAGCCTTGGAGGAAGCTAAATTTTGTGGCCAACAAATTTCTGTTTTGCAAGCCTCGCCTGATGGTCTAAACATTTACAAACGGTTTGGCTTCCAACAAATTGGCGACTTCAATGTCTGGAACAATGCAGAGGCGTTCAATACTTGGCAGTATTTATAGCGGAGAAATCTCTTAGTAGCCACCCAGATATTCAGATCCAGACTATGAAATGGCGATCCATGCCGTAAAAAATACTTACTCAGTGGAACATAATCATAATGCAAAAAACTATCTGGCCAGTGGCATATCCGGGGAAGTACGATACCTCCAGAAATAATTAAATGCCCTTCCCGCTGAGAGACCTGTAAATAAACCTGATATAATTAAAGAAATTATTTTGAAAGTACTCGTGGTAGCTAGCATAGACTCCGATTCAACCAGATAGTGAATAAAAAATTCACTACTAAACGCAGAAAATATTAAAAAAAGCATCGATAGATCGCCTGGCACTTCAATAAGTTTCTGCTTACGATCAACTCTTATATTTCTATTCCCTACTTGCTTAAACCCCAAAAAAAGACCAATCAAACAGCCTGCAAACAATAATGAAAGGCTAAATATCGTTAGGTCAAATAGTTCAGATATTCCCCTGATAGAAAAAAAGGAAAAAAATATTGGTGAAATAAATAACCGTTGTACTTTGATTACACGGGTAAAACAGCGCTTGATTCCCATATAGACAAGAACGGCAAACAATATAAAGACATAGGTCGGTATATTCATAAGATAATTGCTCTCGCTTTCAAGGGAAATGCTCTGCAAATTGAATGATTACTATTTAACAACCCCTTGCAGATTGGATTCCATTATTATTCTTTACAGATGCAAGATCCGCACAATCCATTAATATCCTCAACACTATTATTATTTTTCTAACACTACTAAACAGCTATCCACGTGCATTTCAAAATAATGCAGTAATGATTTTATAAGCGCTATTATGCTCATATAAAAAGCCATGTCAACATAAAACAGGCATATAAAAGATGGCGAATTTCATAGAGAGCCAGGCCCCCTTTGTTGAATACGAACACAAATAATTTTCCAAGGCAAAGCATTATTAAATATCACACCATTTTAATATCAAATGATATCATGATTATTTTAATATCAATTGATATTAAGATTTAATTAATATCAAATGATATTAAAACTATACTTAAGCATATTTATTGCAAAGTATGGGACATGGAAGAAATCTTGCGTTTATTGTTACATCCTCAGATACAGCTATTCCAATAGGACCGGAGCTGGATTTGTTTCAATTGCATCACCGCTCAGAAAAAGGAAAATTATTTAAATCGTTACTTGATAGAATCCCTATGAAATTGTCTAATAAAAAGGTATAGTGACAATTGCTATACAATTTGCACTATGTGCTTTTTAATTGACGCTTCTTATGAGCATAGGGATTTACTATGAAAAAATTTATTCTCGCTTTAGCCCTGCTGCCTGCTATTAACTACGCAAATACTTGCTCTGCCCCTTGGGAAAAAATAAACGCATCTTTTAAAGATGCGTTAATGTGCCGCATGCCAGTACCACATGGGTGGCTAGTGCAAACCTCATATTGGTACACAACAACCACATTGTTTGTTCCTGATGAAAATCACGAGTGGATATTAGAGCCTAATAATGCAGCTTTAGATAACGAACCAAATAATTAATTCACTAAAAGTGCTAATAGGAGTTGGCATTTTTGAGAGGGCCAAGATCCTGGATATTAACATCGCCACACTGGCACGTATAGAGGCGGGTACAAGTCATGATGCAAACACCATAAAAAGAATAGAAATTTTCTTTAAGTTTCCAGAAGCAGCGCTTTGGGAATTAAAAAAAGCTGGGGGTTGGCTACATAGTGAAATACTTGCAAGGTTATATAATCATTTCAATGCAATGAAAGAGACTTGATAAGGAATTATAATAAAATGAAATTTCCCTATCACCTTATTGAATTAACCCATACATTAGATGAAACCAGCGCTTCCTGGGAAGAAAACTGTGGTTTTTCGTCATCAATAGTATTGGATTATGCAGATTGTACCAGCGCAGCCTCATTTCGCGTGCAACATATTACCCTGCCAGCAGGAATGGGTACGCATATGGATGCCCCCTCGCATTGCTGTCCTGAGGGGATATCTATAGATCAAATTCCACTGGAGCAATTGGCTGCTTCATGCGTGGTTATTGATGTAACGCCAAAGGCGCATGAACTCTACAGCGTGACACCCCAGGATATCGCTGATTTTGAAAAAACGCATGGCCTCATTCAGTCTGATTCATTTGTCATCATCCAAACAGGCTGGTCACGCTTTTGGAGTGATCCGACTCAATATCGTAACAACCTTAATTTTCCCTCTGTCTCCGCAGAAGCAGCCACCATGCTGGTATCACGCAACATTGTAGGGTTAGGCATAGATACCTTATCGCCAGACAGGCCAGATGATGGTTATCCTGTGCATCGCATCTTATTAGGTTCGGGACGATACATCGTGGAGAACATTGTAAATAGCGAGCAATTACCGTCCACTGGCAGTTTCATCATGGCCTTCCCACTGAAAATCAAACAAGGGACTGAAGCACCTATGCGTTTAATTGGATTAATACCATAGTATAAATGTAACCGTTACCATGACTTAGCAGGCACTCATTAATTCTGTATAATCGTTAAGGCATTATCGAGTGATGTTCCAGAGGCAATATGTTAGAAAACGCATTATCTAATAAGTTCAACCACTTATTCTGTAAATACCGAATAAAAAATTATGTTAATAAAACATCTGATTATTTAACCAGACACAAATTATTATTGGCTTTTATTATTTGTTTATTAGTACCAGGAATTGAGAATCTTCCTAAAATTGGCGTGCCTTTTTTTGCCATTGTAGATTCGACAACATCGATACCCTTAAAATTGTTCTATATAGGAAGCATCCTGGTTGTTTCAATGATGCTAACCAATGCTCAAGCCAATTTTATTAAAGGTGGTCCATTAAGAGATTATTTAACAAGTTTTGATATCGCAATTGACGTCCATAAAAAAATCGATTTTATCGTATTAGCGCTGTCCATTAATTTAATTTGGCTTCCGATTGCTTTAGGAGCGGGTTTTATCTACACTGCATCAACCAATGCTTGGATGGGGCTTTCCCTTTCCTGTTTATATGCCTCGTTTATCGCTAATTACTTAGTCTTATTACTAAACAATTTATACGGCAATAGAAAAAACATGCTACTGCTGCTTCTCAATTTAATGGCTATTGCGTTTATTTCCTCATCAGCAATGACTTTAATCCATTTTGCAGGCGCAGTTCTTTCAAGTTTGTTTAGCGTCATGCTTTTTTGGAAAACGGAACCTGCAGATAAAATTACCAAAACAGTGCAATTGGCTAAAAAGCAATATAAAAAGCAATCGAGTAATTCATTAAAACGTAATTTTATCATCCAATATGCAGTGTATAAGCAGCATAAAAGAATATTCCTTACCAGAATACTGACCTCGGGACTGATTAGCCCTTTTTTAATCTACTTAACCGCAGTAGAGCATTTTAGCCGGGATAAGTCAGGATTTTTTATCACTCTTTCAGGGTTAAATACCTATACCCTATCCACATTGTTCTCAGTTTTTCAACAAGCGGAAAATCAGTATCAGTTATTTCATACCCTATTCCCCTACCAAAATCAGTTTAAGCATACCAAAGAAATCATCCTGACTTTTGCTCTTTTGATGATTTCTGCGTTACCGTTTCTAATCTATTTAGCTCTAGACCAAACCAATCTGTTTATGGTCATTTTTATGGTTTTTCTCACTAGCTTCATCCCACTCGCTATCAATAGAAGTTTATATAAATATTCTCTTCGCTTTTGTTTATTGGCTTCGTTAATCAATTGCGTGGCATGGGGAATCGCTCAATATTGGATATTAGGAGGTATTTTTGAACAGTAATATAGGCTTAACCAATGTCTGCAAAAATTACGGACATAATCAAATTTTGCACATGGTTACTTATCAATTTACGAAAGATATTTATCATATCATTGGCAGTAATGGGGCAGGCAAATCCACACTTTTGCGTCTTTTAGCGGGCTTGGAATGTCCTGATTCAGGCACTGTAATGCTTAATGATAGCTTGGCAGTAAACGCGCAGAATATAATGGCCAGGAATATCCATTATGTTCCCGATGACCTTGAGATCTATCCTTTTTTAACGGGCCTTGAGTTTATTAACTGGATTGGTAAAGCCCGGGTAAGCAATAACCATGAAATCGAAACCATTATTACCAATTTTCAATTAAACCAACACTTGAATACTAAAATTTCAGCGATGTCGCTTGGTACTAAAAAGAAATTTATTTTAGCGACAGCGCTAATGGGAACCCCTGATTTTATCATTTTAGATGAGCCGCTGAATGGCCTGGATCAACATTCGCAATTGGTTCTGCTCAACAGTCTTAAAGATAAAGCAAAGCAATGCGGGCTTATTTTAACTTGCCATGAAAAGGACAAGGCATATCAGTTACAGCCAAGGACATTGCAATTAGCCAATCAACAGTTAACTGAATCATAGCCAGGGAATGGATTAACCAGCCATTTAAAATGGTGTCTCATGGTTGCTTTATTAATTGATCTGCATCTACGCTTTTAATCGTTAGGCGGGGTATAAACAACTGTTTTATTTCGGCCGGTATTTTTAGCCTCGTAAAGCGCTAAATCACTGCCATTTATAAGTTCATTTATAGTTTTCCCATGTTGAGGATAAATTACCACTCCAATTGAAATAGTAATTGTCGGCAATGCATTTCCTCCATAACGAACATGAATTTCACTAACTGCTTTATGAAGCTCATTAGTACGCCGTTCTATCGCGTCTAACTCGATTTCAGGCAATATCACGATAAATTCTTCTCCGCCATAACGACAGGCAATATCAGCTTTACGTATAAAATTTTTCAAGGTATTAGCAAATGCCTGGAGAACCATATCACCTGCTTCATGACCGAATCGATCGTTAAATGATTTAAAATGATCGATATCAATCATTAATAGCGCCAAAGAAGCTGAATTGCGTGCACAGCGGCTTAACTCCCTTTCTAATGTCTCTCCTAAATAACGGCGATTATATAATCCGGTAAGCGCGTCGCGAAATGATTGTATGCTTAGGGCTTCTCGAAGTCTGATATTGGATAGACCAAGTGCAATTTGCTCAGAAATCATTTCATAAAGGAGATCGTTTTTCGACTCTAATAGTTCAGGATTGTCGTTTTCTAACTCTAAATAGAGCAATCCAAGAATATCGCTTTGAGCATACAGAGGCATGCAAATATAAGGCCGACAGTTCTCTTTGGACTTATGGTGACAAATTAAACCTCTATTAGAACCAAAAACTTTATAAACAGTTCCTCGTCTTAACGCAAAGCACTCATCAGGTTTGATTATTTTCTCAATAGATTGAAGAGCTCCCCAGGTACTCATTGCCTCTAAATAGTTTCGGGATGGATGCATGAGGTAGAGCACACCCCCGACACCAGGCAATAATTGCTCAGTATACTGACGAATCAATTGATACGCTTCTTCAATATACAAACAGGTTTGTAATGAAGAACTTAGCTCTTTTAATAGCAGCATTTCATGATTACGGGCATTTAGGGCTTGTAAAGCAGATTCCAGCGTTTGATTTGCCTCGGTTAATTTTTTAGTAATTTCAATTTGTGCGGACGTTTTCTGCTGGCCTTGATCGATTTCTGAATATAAATCAAGATTCTTAATTGCTAACGAAGTACTATCGGCTAAAGCCTAGAGAAATTTAAGTTGCTGTTCAGTAGGATGATAATTTTCCGCCCAATAAGTGCCGATAGCGCCTATTGGAGAGTTTTTTCTAATTGGAACCATAGCTAAACTTTTTACAAAAGTAGGCCGGTAAGCATCAGCAGGAACTCTGGAATCGGAATAAATGTCTTCAATGACAACCGATTCGCCATGGAGCATGACCCAGCCGCTGATACACATCGCCATTGGAAAACGTTTTCCCTTCCATAAGGGACCAATAGCATCCTCATCAGCGTAATAACAATTCTCTTTATCCCTTAACACAAAAGTAGCGCCATCCGCGTTTGTTAACCGTCGAGCCGCTTTCCGAACAATAAACATTATCGTTTCAAGATCTGAAGCTGATGATAAGTTTTGAACAACCTCTAATAAAACATTAGTGGGCTCGCTTAAATGAGAAGCATCCGCAGAACCGTGCGTCATAAGAGAGCTATTTTGTGAGGGTATAAGCATATTTAATACTATAATTACACTTATATTAACTATAGCATAAATTTATTGGCTTACTTAAACTTACCCCCTGACTATGCTAAAACACGCTTGGTAAATCTTGTTGGTGTATAAGCTAGCTCTATAAATAAATACAATATTATGGAATAATTGTAAGCCAATTTTATCAATATTTTGCTATATATATGAAAATAAAGACAATTCAATTATTAATTTTTATTTTTTTTCCGGTTAGTTTATTTGCTAATGGAGCGGCCTGCTCTTTACCAAGCGGTATTAATGTAGACACTACCCAACGAATTTTAAATATTTGTAAATCCGGCACTGTTATTAAAACTTTTAAAATAGCTCTGGGATATAATGGCGTCGGTAAAAAAAGAGCTGGTGATAATAAAACCCCAATTGGTTTATATGGGCTAGCTTATCCGAGAAAATCCAGTCAATTTGATGTCTTTATACCAATTCTCTATCCGACTACGAAACAATTAGCTGCCGGGTATACAGGGAGAGATGTCGGAATCCATGGACCAACGCAATCATCGGGTTTGTTTGGCTGGTTAAACAACTTACCCTATTCTACACGTGGGTGCATTGCTGTTGGCAAAAATAATTATATTGAGTATGTAGCTAATTGGGTAAAAGCTAATCCTGGAACAAAAGTTTTGATTATTTAAGTGGCAAAATTATTAGCAACAGTAAGGTCGAGCCAGGAGTTAAAGCAAATGACAACGCTAAAGCAAACCAACCATAAACGCGCAGAAAAGACCCTGCATAATATACTCCCTTATGACGGCACAGTGCATTATTATGGAGCTATTATGTCCCGACTCATGGCTGATGATTTTTACAATGCCTTAATGCAAGACATTCAATGGAAAAATGATGAAGCAATTATTTATGGAAAAAAAATAATTACGAAACGTAAAGTTGCATGGTATGCCGAGCACCCTTTTTCCTATACCTATTCAAAAATAACTAAAACAGCCGAACCCTGGATCCCTATTCTCAAAGAACTAAAAAGTGTGGTGGAAAAGGAATGCGGAGAAACTTATAACTCATGCCTTCTTAATCTCTATCATGATGGCAACGAAGGGATGGCATGGCATAGTGATGCTGAAAAAGATTTGAAGAAAAATGGGGCGATAGGCTCACTTAGTTTTGGTGCCGAGCGTAAGTTTTCATTTAAACATAAAAATACAAAAGAAATTGTTTCAACAATACTTCAGCATGGCAGCTTATTAGTGATGAAGGATTCAACTCAGAGCCACTGGCTTCACCGTTTGCCGCCAACAAAAAGAGAGTGCACGCCCCGAATTAATTTAACGTTCCGAACTATAATTAATAATCTTCGGTAGAGTGCGGCTTGAGGTTCTGTTGGATTCTCATTAATGAGTAATTATAATAAACAAGTATTAAAGCATCCAGACTTTTATCTCGTTGCATTCATTAAGGATTTAGCTAGGCCTGGCATCCTTTTTATTCACGGTGGACCAGGATTTCATTGTGGGATATTAGAATATTTAATAGAGCATCATAAGCTTTTCGAAACCTTTAATTACAATATTATTCTGTATGATCAGCGAAATTGTGGAAGGTCGAAAAAAACCTCCGATCTTGTACTGCATCAGGATAATGTAACAGATCTGGAAGAAATAATATCATTTATAACATATACGTGTAATCTGCAAATAGGTATATTAGTGGGCCATAGTTATGGCGCCAAGCTGTTGTACGATAGTTATAAAAAATTTTCGCCGCAAATTCCCGGGGTTTTTCTCTCAACCAGTAGAACAATACTTACGCCCAGATTAAATAATTTAATGCTTGACCTGACATACTTAAAGAAAAATCATCCGAACGCATATGAAAGAATTTATGATAAACTGGAAGAATTTGATTTGGATAAGCTATGGGAAATTACAGAAGATCTTGCACCATTATTTCAAAAAAATAGCGAAAGAGACTTTTTTTATTGGTCAAATTTGAAATACTACAACATAGTTAAAGATGTTCAGAAAAAAATAAATTTACCCATTAATAACAATGTATTTATGAATGTAAGAAAAGAACTTTATTCCAATATATCAAATTTTCCAGTAGAAATTGATAAGCTTGGCATTCCTAAATTATGGATAAATGGTTTTCATGATTTTATTATGAATGGTCATCAGTCTAGTGAGGAATTAAATTCAAAAATTATTACATTTTATAAATCCTCACACTATCCTCATATTGAAGAAAACCTCTATTTCTGTGAGGTTTTAAATAAATTTATTCAAGATAATTTTTATAATGAGGTGGCTCCCATTATAGAACCACCGTCAATTCCTTAGAGGCTTTTTTGTTGAACTTACCTTTACACTCCTTCTTATTAATTTTAAAAAATGCGAGTTTGAACTTGTATTATAAGCTTCCAAACTTATAAACATTTTTCCCTTATTTGCGAAGCTAACTGCTTTTTTCCCTGCGAGAAAATATTTATTTCCCTGTCAAAATATTTTCTTTTCCTAATGTTGAACTTGTAATCCATTTTATTTAATCCTAAATAAAATTGTTACTTCAAAAACTACTCCGTAACAACTTTATGGAGCGAATTATAATTACACTTTATTTAAAGTCAATAGTGTATTTACACTTATATATCCATTTTTTTGTTATTTATTTTAATTTAGTGTAGAATTGACTTTAATTTCTACAAACCTGCTTTTCTAAGAGATAGATGTGTTAGCCTATACAAAACCTAAAATTGTTTTATTAGACGATGATCGTTCATTGTTAGATGTCGTTCATTATTATTTAAATGAAAAATTTCAGGCAGAGGTCAAAGTTGAGGCGTTTTCAAAGAGCTATGACTTCATTTCCTATATTGAGGAAAACTGTTATTTGCCAGAAACACCTACTGAAATATTAGGCTCTTTTTATGCCAATCCCATTAATAAAACCGAAATTATTAAAACATTAAAGGATTTATCCGTATTACCGGGCATCCTGGTTCTGGATCAGGAGCTTCGCGGTGAGGATGTAACAGGTATAGATCTGAGCGCAACGATCAGGGAGTATTTTCCAACATCTTTTATTTGTATGCTCACAAGCAATGTTCCGGATCATACCGCAATAAAATTACATAATAATCACAATATCGATTTGTTTGTGGACAAGAAGGATACCGATGCCATTCATAATCTTTACCTGTATTTGTCAAAACATATTGATAGCCTAAAGATGAAATACCCTATTGATCCCATTGATATTTTTGGCAAAACAGGTAATCTGGAATCTAGCCTGTATATTCAAAATAGAAAAACGCTATTAGAGAATAGTAATCCGCTTTGCTTTTTAACGCTTAATGAAAATGGCGACATGGCAATTATGCAGGATAATTACTCTATAACATTTTGGCAATATAATCCTACTACAAGTCAATTTATCGCATATGAATACTAATGAAATCTCAAATGTATTAAGTGGTCTGTCCCCTGCTCAGCGAGTAAAATACATAAGACAGAAACTTCTTAAGCAAAATCAACAGACTTTTTGTGAGGATGGTATTGTTCGCTCAGGAACATTAAAATCCATTGAAAGTGAACGAATGAAAATTGGGCCTAAAATAGCTGAAAGGCTGATCCATAAATTAAATCTTGAGGGCATAATATGCGATGTTAATCTTTTTTTGGCTCAAAATAATCCGTGTAATATAACTATTGATAACTCAAGAAAAGAACTTATTGGCCAGACAACAAGTGATTTGGAAGTAATCAGGCAGAAAATAACTCAATTACTGCCCATTAATATTACGACCGATGAGTATGCGCCCTTTATTCCTGCCAACACAATATTATTAACTCGAGAAGCAAATACACAGGATTTAAATCAATTCAATCAAACATTATGCTTTATTAAAGGCGATAAATCTTCTTTATATTATTTAACTTTTCTTAATGAACAAGAGTTAACGGCAGAAATAAATAATAAAAAAATCTCGATATCAACTAATATTGTCGATTTTTGCTCGATTTATATTGTTGAAATTGTTTATATAAAACCCCGGTAATGGATTTGATTGACGAACGGCCTAGAGAAGCCTCGTAACTCCGATTCATTACATTATTATGATTTTTTTGTTATAATGGACGCCAATAAATTTAAATACTAACAGTATGAGTCTTAAAAATTTTTTCAATTCAGGTAATTTACCAGGTACTATCTTAAAGGATCTAAATTATTTTTTACATTTTATGCAGGAAAATAGATTTAAGACCACTGGTAAAAAAGGGTTATTACCAAATCATTGTTTGCCTATAATCAACTCAAATATGAGTCATCCATTAAAGTTAACACTGAAGCGGGAGCAGCAACTATCTTACCCTCATATTAATGCGCTTTACTTATTAACAAGAAATCTTGGCCTTATCCATATAGAACAAATTAAAAACAGCCGATTTTTGACGGCTAACAATGAGGTGATAGCGGTATGGAATAACCTGACCGAAATAGAACAATACCTTAATTTAATGCAAGCCTGGCTGTTTTATTGTGACGAACGTCTAATCTCTAAAGGGAAAAAATCCAGTTTTCCAAGTATATTGGATACTGTTTGCTATTTTTTAAAGATACGCTTGGAGCAAGAGTGGAAGATTAAAAACACTAACCAGCAAAAATGGGAATTTTACGCTACCCCACCATACAGTATTGCTCTAATGGAAATGTTTGGTTTCATTGATATTACTGATAATGAACAACACACCGAATCATGGCTGATTTCTAACATCACTGTAAATAATTATGGGAAATCCTGGGCGAATCTGTTGAATAAATTTAAGAGATTGGAAGATGAATCAGATTTTTGTATACATAGGGAATCAAACGATGATAAATCTGCAAAGCAGTTTTATCAAGAACTAAGTTCTATGGCTCCTCAATGGCAGTCCCTTTTTAGACCGCCAAAAAAGGTAACAGAAGAAGGTATGCACTTTTTTAAGGTATCTCTTTCTAAAGATGTATGGCGCAGGATCAGCATCCCAGGTATAGAAACATTGGATGTTTTAGCCAGTTTTATATTACATGTATTTAAATTTGACGAAGACCATCTGTATCAATTTACCTATACGGATAAATTTGGCTCTTTACAAACTATCGAGAGTGGCGATAAATATTTTTGGATAACAGCCTCCCCCAACGAAGTAAAAATTGGTGATATAGATATTTTTATAGGTGATTCATTAGAGTTTTTATTTGATTTCGGTGATTGCTGGCGATTCAATGTTCAGCTTGAACAAATTGATAATAGTTCTAAGAATAAGAAAATAAAACTTATTGAGTCAGCCGGGAGAGCGCCCAGGCAATATACCTATTAAGCTATCAGGCGCAACAGAGTGTTGGACTTTACAGCGCAACTTACACTGATTTAATTAAGCATAGGTTGGGCTAAACGACGTGCAGCCCAACATTCCTTTGATAAACCTTGATTACGCATTGTGATCAAAGTTTCATTTTGATGGCACAACTGCTATGTTCAATTAATCCAACCTTCAATTGCATAAAATGGAACCTACAAAATTAAGTGAGAAACCAATTTACTGAACGCATGCAGGAAATGAATGCCCTGATTCTTGATTATCCAGTACAAAATTCCTTAACAGGCTCAATGCGGAAAAAAGCAAAAGAAATTGATAATATTGAATTCATGTCCTTGTGGGCAGGGCAGTCATCGACACTATGTAGAAATATAGCAGCGGGCGAATTAGTAAATTTATTGATGCGAGAGATGGGATAAGGTAATCGTAGCCTTGATACAGCACAAGCTTAATCAAGGCCGGAGTTCATTATGATGAATATGAATTTGTAGTGATGATGGAATCCTTAAGATGCAAGGCTTCAACCAAATTATTATATTCAATCACACTATGCGGGGCCGCCCACCAATGAAGCTGATGACGTTTTTGTTTGCAGATTTTCTCAATCTGATTTAAGTAATCATCTTTATTGATCTGGTTACTCTGATCTTTAAGCGTATCAAGAAGATTGTGTAATGATTTAACTTTTTCTGAGCCTGAACCAGAGGTTTTACGGCCTTTATTACCTGCTTCAATGTTATTAATTAAACTGGTAACTAATGTAATCAACCTTCTGCGTTCGTCCGTTAGTTCAACTAATTCGTTTACAAAATCATTAAGCTCTCTTCTATTGGTTAAATTATCGCCAACAGCCAGAATCTCAATAAAGGCAGGGATAATTTGATAAATATTTTTAACAGAAGGGATAATGCTCTCTTTATGGGATGCGTTATAATCTGTTGTGCTCGGCTCACCAAACTGAATAGTGCTGTGCATTAATAATAAATTAAGCTGATGGCCATTTAAAACTATTTTTTGAGAACCCATCAATGCCTCCTTGCCAGGCTCAATGACGGGTGCTTGCATGATCGCTTTAAGTAACCTGGCTGATTTTTCCTCATCAAACCATAACGTATCAGGTGTAGTAGTTAGCAGCGCTTTTTCTTCATCGCTTAAATCATCTGAATCATTAAATTCTGCTGCGGGGTTACGAACTTCGCATTGGAATTGTTCAATTAAAAATTCTTGTAAAGCTTGATCTCTTTCCTTGTCTATTAACCTAATGCTACAGGAAAATTGTGCACGGCCGCTTTTTAAACTATTGCCGTTATGATTCTCAGTCTCAGGTAATTTAAAATCAATGCTTAGCATAGTAACTCCCAAATTATACACCAATAAAGCAATATTATAACATAATGCTCAAGTTAATTCCATAATTACCCTTGCGCTACATCGATGCTACGAAGAAGAAACGGATCGGCTATTATTTTTTCTTTTTCACATCGAGATAATCCTTTAATATAACGCTCTACTTTCAGAGCAGTTATCTTACCTTCCGGGATTTCCCAGGCTTGTGCAATTTTTATCGGTTTAAAACTACGCGTATATTTGCACTTACCTGTACCATCAACATGTGAGCGATAGCGTTTTTCCAAATTGTTGGTATAGCCGGTGTAATAGGTATTATTTTCGCAAAGTAAAATATATACCCAATAATTTGGCGATGACATTAATATTTCTCTGTTCAATACAGATTTCCAAAGCTTATCAGATAACAATTAATTGCCATAATATTATTTATCATCATTTTGAGGATCATGAATAATGGGAGAAATATGTTTCCAATGCTGGATTGTCTCTTCCAAATATTCATTGTGTGCTAAAGCAGTCATGTTCACTCCTTCCACTTATCTTCGGCTTTGTTGTATAAATAGTACTGTCATTCCCGCGAAGGCGGGAATCCATGTCTCAAGTTAGCTCCTAACTTTGTTTGATGGATGGATCCCCGCCTTCGCGGGGATGACAAATGGCCGGCTTGATTATTTTACATACAATCAAACTTTCCCAAATGATTTATTCAACAAAGCTCTTATCTTCTGGCGCCTGCCTAACCATATGAAAAAATACTTTAAATGTATATACTAAGTATTTATCTGGCAAACGTTCAATTCTAGGTGGTTATAAGATATGAATAAAGTAAAACTATCCGATATTATTAATGCGCTTGAGTTTCAATTTGATGAAAGCAGTTCCTTTATTGATAAGCGAACAAATGAAGTTTGTGTCATATCTGATGAGGAATTATCTTATGCGGAAGATGGCAATGATGATTACCCGGGATGGATGGAAGAAAATATCGCGATAGCAAAAGCCTACCTGGAGGATGACTCAAATTTTATTGCACTGCCCTTACAAGAAGAGGTTAATGAATATCGAATAATGGAGAATTTTGCTAATTCAATAACAGACAAACACAATCAGGATAAACTTTTCATCGCGTTAAGCGGCAAAGGTGCATTCAGAAGGTTTAAAGATACGGTTAATTTTCTTGGAATTGCTGATGGTTGGTACAAATATCGAGACGATCAATATAAAAAATTTGCCCTTGAATGGTGCGAGATGAACGGGATTGAAGTTAGTGATAATTAAAACTGCATTGTAGCTTGCTATCTTATTCACGGATCTGCGGCATTGCGAGGTATGAAGTATGGCAGTTACTATTAAGTCAGCGGAAGAAATTGGAAAAATGCGTATTGCCGGCCAACTTGCAGCGCAGGTTTTGGAAATGATTGAGCCATATGTCCGGGCCGGAATAACAACGGATGAATTAAATACCCTTTGCCATAATTTCATTATTAACCAACAACATGCAATACCGGCACCGCTTAATTACAATGGCTTTCCGAAATCAATTTGCACATCAGTAAATCATGTTGCCTGTCATGGCATCCCTGACGATGAGGCATTAAAAGATGGCGATATCATCAATATAGATGTCACGGTGCTAAAAGATGGCTATCATGGCGATACCAGCAAAATGTTTTTTATTGGCACACCTTCTTCACAAGCTGAGGAATTGGTGCGGGTAACTCAGGAATGTCTTTACAAAGCAATTTTATTAGTTAAACCGGGCATTCGCTTAGGCGATCTGGGCTATGCTATCCAAAAGCATGCAGAAAGACATAGCTTTTCGGTAGTACGTGATTATTGTGGTCATGGTATTGGTAGAGATTTTCATGAGGAACCCCAAATCCTGCATTATGGTATTCCAAACACAGGCATGACTCTTGAAGCAGGAATGACTTTTACCATTGAGCCAATTATTAACCTTGGGAAACAGCATACCAGGCTTTTACGGGATCAATGGACGGTTATTACCAAAGACCATAGTTTATCCGCGCAATGGGAGCATACCGTATTAGTCACTGAAACCGGGTTCGAAATTTTAACCTTGCGCCGTGAAGAAACTTACTTATTGACTTAATAGCCTGGTTGGGTCTGGACGACCCAACGTGCATCAATCTTTAAGAGATTCCAGCAATCCTTTTTCCTCTTCCCTTAATGTTAAAATTTCGACTCCGGTTTTGGTGACTAATAAGGTGTGTTCCCATTGTGCGGAAAGCATGCGATCTTTAGTCAGCGCGATAGGCCAGCCATCCTTTTCAATGTGTTTAACAGTAGCTTTGCCCTGATTGATCATAGGTTCAATAGTAAAGGTCATGCCCTCTTCCAAAACGGCGCCCGTACCTGGTTTGCCATAATGCATAACCTGAGGGTCTTCATGCATTTTTTGCCCAATACCGTGGCCGCAGTATTCACGTACTACTGAATAATGATTTTTTTCGGCATGCTGCTGGATAGCGTGGCCAATATCTCCTAAGGTTGCTTTGGGTTTAACTGCCAAAATCCCTTTATACAAGCATTCTTGCGTTACTTTAACCAGACGCTGGGCATGAGCCGGTGTTTCGCCTATGCAAAACATTTTACTGCTGTCGCCGTAATAGCCATCTTTAATAACCGTGACATCAACATTAATAATGTCGCCTTTTTTTAATACCTGAGTTGCTGAAGGCATGCCATGACAAATAACATGGTTAAGCGAAGTATTCACGGCATAAGGATAATTATATTGACCTTTGCTGCCTGGAATTGCGTTTAACGTATCGACAATATAACGCTCGCAAAAATCATTAACTTCCATGGTTGTTAAACCCGGTTTAATAAATTCAGTTACCGCTTCCAAGACCTGCGCAGTCAAACGCCCTGCTATTCGCATTTTTTCAATTTGTTCCGGTGTTTTGACTATTATCATAATTAAACCAACTAGCGAAATATATGCCCTAAAATAGATCTATTTTACCTTAACTTGTATCCATCCTGCCAGCGCTAAATCGATGGTTTAATAAACTACTAATTCCAGAAGCACCTTGAACAGTGATCAGCCATCCAATCAAAACCCGCCCTAATCCTGAGATATCTAAAGGCTATACACAGTGTTATCCACAGAAAATGTGGATAATTCGAGGTGGTAATAACCAACTGAACCTTGTAAATCGCCTTTGCTGGCTTGGATTTAAGGGTAATTTCCCATAACAGGCAACAAATAAAATGGATTGGATAAAAAACTTATCCACAGGCAGTGGATTTAGAAAAGAACTTCTCGGAACTGAATTTTATCAGATAAATAATTAAATGTAAGTCTTGACTTTAATTTTCTTAGTTTATTCTATTAAGGTTTTCATTGTGAGATCGTGTACAATCGTTATTATGGAATAGGGGAGTTAAATACCATGAGTGATTTTGTATTAAAAAAACACCAATCAGCAAATGAATCCGAGTTAGGTAAAAAATCGGATTATGATTCTACTTATAATCCTGATAGGCTTTATCCTCTTTCCAGAATGGGCAAACGTCAGGAAATCGGAGTTGATCCGGATCATCTGCCTTTCATTGGTTATGACTGTTGGAATCATTATGAAGTTTCATGGCTGAATGAAAAAGGAAAGCCGATGGTGGGAATTGGAGAAATTTATTACGATTGTAATTCGCCCAAATTAATCGAATCCAAATCATTAAAACTTTATTTTAATTCCTTTAATAATACCCGAATAAAATCCGTTGAAGAGTTGGAAAATATTGTAAAAAAAGACTTGTCAGAGCGGGTTGAAGCACCGGTTTTTATTAAAATTTATCCCCTGGAACAAACCAGGAACTTTGCGGCAGCACAGGCAGTCAGCGGCGAATGCATTGATCATCTTGATATCGAATGTTCAGTTTATCTGGTTGAGCCTGCTTTTTTGAGCATTGAAGATGAAATAGTAGAGGAAGTATTATATTCTGATCTGTTAAAATCAAATTGCCTGGTTACTAATCAGCCCGATTGGGGAAGTGTGCAAATCGCGTATAAAGGAAAAAAAATTAACCGCGAAGGTTTGTTGAAGTATCTGGTATCCTATCGCAATCACAATGAATTTCATGAGCAATGTATTGAGCGCATTTTTGTCGATATTATGAATCATTGTAAGCCAGAATTTTTAACTGTCACCGGTCGTTATACCAGACGCGGCGGTTTGGATATTAACCCGTGCCGCGCAACAAAAAATGCAAATATTGACCAGAAAAATCACCGTCTGATACGCCAATAAAATGTTGGGACGTTTCGCCCCAACACTACTAATTATCATAAAATCCGCATAGGGGACTGATTAAGCTGTTGCCGCTCTTTCTTGTCCAGTACAAATAGCGTTATTAGCGAAAACAAAGAAATCATGAAACAGGGCAACAGGTATAGTAATTAAAGTAAGCAAAGCGCAAAAAGGTAAGGTTAGTAAAAATAATGCTGCAATAGCGGCATAACATGGAACTCTCATAACCGGGTTATCAGGCAAAGAGATACTGCCAAGCGTCATAGAGGGTGTGCAGGAGAAAAAAGCAGCTTTACCTAGCCAATATTTATCTGAATTTTCTTTAATTTCATGAGGGTTTGTAGAGTTTATATTAAAACTTTGCGCTTGATTTGCCCTAAATCTTGCAAGGCCTGGATCTATCTTATTTGCCCTATAAGTACTCATGGTTAAAATAGATTTTGATGGCTGTTCGCCTACTTTCATAACATGAAAGTACACATTACCACGTTTTACCTCATTAAAAAATGCATCAGGAAAATCACCTGCCTGAACCGATAAACAGCTTTCAAACCATCTTTTAGTTAATTGACGTTCATACGCTTGATAATCTTTGGGTTGAAATAAAATAAGATAGGGTTTTGGTGCATTTGATCGAAATTTCCTGCTTCTTTCGTGCAATACCCCGTCAAGTTGAGCAAAAAAAACATCAGATTGATAACCGAATTTGGACATAACAAAAATAGACTCCCAAGTACATTTATCAGGATCTACTTTATCAAAAACATTTTCCCATTCCTGAACTTTATAAGTGACAGGACCTATAATTTCATTCCATTGTGATTTCCGGCTGCCAGGCATGCCTTACCCCATATGGCTCTAAATATCAGATCAGTATACTCATTTAATATTAAGGTTTTATTAATTTTACTAATGCCCTTTTGCGAGCGCTTTGTACCGGACAATTTTGAAAGTCGTCCAGCCATCATCAAGTCTAAATCCAACCCCAAAAGAACAAATAATACTCAACAAAAATAATTTATGTTATTCTTGTCCGCAAAATGGTTATATTTAAATCATAGGTGATATGATGTTGTTTGAAGCAGGCTTAAAACTCAAATTAAAACCCATTATTGAGATTCCGCCCCCAGAAACCGTGAATTTTGCCTTTCGGCAGCCCAGCGGTGGTTTGATGGTTGAAAAAATATCACTTGATGAGCTGCAAAAACGCACAGGACAATCATTTCATTGGGCAGAAACTGTTTGGGTTCCTGAAGATGAGAAATTTCCCCAAACTCCTCCACTTCCAGAAATTGATCAACAACAATTGCTGGCTTGGATTAATGAAGTGCAAACAAACCGACAAAAATTAGCCATTATCAAAGTTAATGATGTTGTCGGATATGGTGTAATCGCACTGGAAGATCTTGCTCCCGACACAAGAGTCAGCTTTTATGCCGGATTATTTCATACAAGGTTGCTTGATATAGTCAAGCTCTCAGAAACAAGCCCGCTGGAAAGCTTGCAGAACATGTCTTTTTCTTCGCCTTATGTTCTTGTCCGGCAAGGAAGTAAATTATTCTGCCTTAACCGTATCACTGAAACCGTCAGTGAGGCTGGTTTTACAGCTGAACAACTCCATTTGTTTGATGCCGAGTTACAACCCTCTTTTGAAGTTCAATCCCTTTTATGCAGAGACAACGCAAGGATTAAACCCCTGCTTAAACAGATTGAAGCATTGCAAGATGATTATGGATTAGCATTTAATCTGACCTATGCGCTAAGCGCTCAAAACTACAGAAATTATCTGGCTTTTATGTCGCATGGTATGCCAATACAAAACCCATTATTCTGGCGACCTGACGAACCCTGTTTAAAGGACTTCCATCCCGTTAATCCACTCATTTCACAGGCAGATTGGCACCGTCAGTTAACGGTTGCCAATGTCAGTTATAATAATGGGGTAAGTACATTTAATAATGTTCCATTTATTTTCTTTAAAACAGATGGAGCTGTCGCCGCAGGCTCACTGTTAAATTGGCATTATGGCATTTCATTTTGGCTAAACCGAAAAATTCCTCCTGCTATTTTGAAATTGGATGGCAGCATCGTTGAACCGGCGACTTATAATTGTAAACATTCCCGTCATGGACAATTTTTTACACCGGCGACAGCAGTAACGTCCGCAACGGCACCGACCATTGCACTGGCAGAGTCAAAGAGACGGTTTTCAGGCGGTTTTTTCCCTAACCAGCCTGAGCAAACTACTAAAACATTCTCCGCAGGGATGACAAATTCTCCAGTAATCCCTTTCCTTTAAAGGCTTTTTGCAAACCCTCAGATGCCAGGGATGGCATCTGGGAGCGTCAGGATGACTTCATGCGTGTTTGCAAAAAGCCTTTAAAGGAAAGGGATTACCCGCTCTGAACTTGCAAGGCATCAGTGCCTGAACGCGCGATTGAAGCCTTGATTTCGCTTCGCTGCATAAACTACTCAAATGCTATACGAGGAGATTACGTATTTAAATATATTGTAATTATTTTGATCAACCTGTTAGAATTGCTCAAGTTATTTTTTGATGTAGCCTCTAATGAAATACACTGACCTAATCGCTCCCGAGTACACATTGCCTCCTGAAAATGAATTTCATAAAAAATATTTCATAACCAGGCCTTCTGCTGACATATCGTATTTTATACATTTTAGTTCCTTGCGATTACAAAGAAGCTCACAAAGAAAAATCAGCAGAAATTGGAAGGCGCGTCTTAGCATTCATCCAGAAGATATGGACAAAGCCTGGGAAATAATTCTCCCCTTCCTTTATAAAGAAGATATCCATTTTAAAGTAGCTAATCTTAATGCAATAGAAAAATTTAAAAATGGCAGGCAGGAAAGGCTAAACAGGCTGGTTGAAGAGTATAACCAATTTTTACAGAACGCCGACTCTCAAGATATAAGACTTTTAAAAAACACTTTTCAACGGCGATATCAACAATTAGGAACATCCACATCTAGCAAATGGCGATTAATTTCTTTTGTACAAAATTATCTTATCAAATTAATGAGCTTTTTTTACCAATACACCTTAAATAGAGAAAGTTTATTTGCGCATACTAAAAATATCTATGAGCGTTTAATAGATTTGGGAAAACAAAAGGTAACAAATAGTTTAAGATTTTATGAGGGGATGCAATTTACTCTCTATATGTTGCCAGGGGTTGAGAAGGAATGCCAAAATACCTTGGAAGAAATAGAAGATAATTTACTACGGGCAAAAATCCGGCCAGGAGGCATTTTTCCAACTGATAGGCAAATTGGAGTCTATAGCTCCATTCGCCATCCTGGTAAATGGAGTTATCATAATGCTACTGACGCTAATCTGGAGACGTATAATCCTGATAACATTAACGACCCGTTTAGTTTTCTTAAAACGCTCCCCCCGACTGAAATAATGCAGGGAAACAAAATACAAACTATCCTTGAAAACAAAGCTGACGCTCAGCTCATAATATCCTTATTGCAAACACAACAATTTATTGCTCCCTCACAATTCAAGGCACTTGCGGTATTTAAAGAAGAGGTTGTAAAACACATAAAAACCTTACCAGTAGAGATAAAGAAACAAGTGAGAGCTGATTGTTTAGATAAATCTTCAAATTTAGGTAAATTTTTTAGAGTTCAGCGTGGTATGTTTAGCCCCAAATCAGGCCATGGCACATTGAAGCACTTAGAAGATATCAGGATTAACCCTTAGCAGAGAATGGCGGTCTGAGTGCGGATGCACCCAGGCCACTTGACAAAGTATAGTGTTTTACGGCTTTGGCGGCAAATTCTCTTTACGATAATCTTCGTAACCCTGGACCTGAATAGTTCTGCCATCTTTGTTAATAATACAAGAGGAAATGGCTTCTTTACTATCTTTCAACACTTTATCCAAATGGTCGTTATGGATCTTAGGCCGTAAAATATCAACCATTGCCTTATACTCAGTCCAGGATTGAGCTTCAATAAGCCCCAGGCCAAAAAAGCGATCCCGTGTTCTCCGGCGACGGTGGTGTGATATCGTTGCTGTGCGATTAATAAAATTAGCCGCCAGCCTTGGCTCTTCAACGGATGCTTTTAATGTTTTTAATGCGCCATGCAAATCAACCAGCAGTTGCCGGTATAAATTCATTTTGTCCGCTTTTCCGTCTTTAATCTTGCTGGTTTGGAGATGATTAACCTGTTGCTGTACATGGCAAAATAACGCAGCTAAAACCTGCTGCGTAGAATTGTCAGCCAGGTCTTTATACACTTGAATATCGAATTGTTCTGGTTGTTGGCTGTTAAATGTTTTATCCATCTCTCTTTGTTTAATGAATGATCTTATTTCTTTTCTATCCCTCATATCTGGCACGTGATGTAGGTTTTGAAGTTTAGAATAAAGAGGTTCTCTGGAAGATCCTGCAGTGTAATCTGCTCCAGCCTCTATCAATTTTATTGCTTTCCGGGCATTATTTGCTTCACCCAGCCATTGCGTCAAAATTTCTGTTTTTTGGCCATTTTGACTTTTAGTTTCCGCCAAATCAGACAGTTGCTGACGAAGCGCCGCGTCCGCCTCCTGGCTCGAAGTTGTTCTTTTGCTATCAACCTCAAATAACAGATCACGAAGTTTTTCAACAGTATCATACGGTGTAGAAGTCAGAAGCGAGTCTAGCGCTTTTCGACCTTCATTATCTGTTTGTTTAAGATCTGCACCGATTTCCAATAAATATTGAATAACAGGCAGGTTTTTAGCAGAAAATAGCGGTCCCTGGTTTTTGTTGTTTCTAGCGTCTAAAATGGTACTGTTGTTTGCTTTGGCCCGTCTTTGAAGCCTTTCTAAAAATTTCATGTCGTTTCTGGCAACTGCGAGCAGCACCTCTCCTTTCTGATCTTGAGGAGCGAGCGTAGGGTTCGTATCGTATATGGCTTTTATGGTTTTATATCTGGTATCGTTATAACGAGGATTTTGATTTTGCAGCAATAATTTTATTAGTTCACTTGCTGTAATCAGTTTACTATCGATAGCAATCTGATAACGCGGTTTGTCCTGAGGTTGCAAAAGATCAACGCCGCGCGTTATCAGAAACTCAAGCGCTGTTCTATCCAGTTTTTTTGCCGCCCAGAGCGCATCAAAGGCAGTTTCAGGTGTGCATTTAGGTTTTGTTGCAGTAATATATTGGTATACTTTTAAATTTTTACCGTCAGGCCCTTTAACATCGGCAGTTAAATCAGCACCCCGCTCAATAAATTTTCGAACCAATTCGGTATCGCCGGTTAAACAAATCGGCGTCATTTCGCTGTTTTTCGTTTTGGCGTTAAGGATTGATGAATTCGCTGGAATTTTGTCAAACAGCTTTTTATTATCGTGGTATGCGGCCACATGGGCAACTGTCCATCCTGTTGTACCAACTGTGGCTATATCCACATTATCCTTGTTTAGCAGATCCAGAATGACATCGGGATTAGCTTTTGACTTTTTATCTAATTCAGCTTGCAGGCGTTCTTGCGGTTGAAGTAGTTTCTTAGAATTCAAATCTTTGGCAGGTAATCTGTTTCCATCACTAGCAAGTTCTACAGGTCTGCTCTCTGCTGCAGGAGGCGCATTTACCGCAGCAGGCTTAACACCCGCCTGGGCGGCAGGAGCGGGCACCAGTTTTTCCAACGCTGCCTTTACTTCCGGATTTTCAGCAGGAGTACCCTTAATCATCTCAAGCAGTTCAGCTGCAGTAACGATTTTTCTTTCAAGAATGCTCTGATAAACTTTTTTCGGGGTTCCTTTTTTATCCAGTTCATTGGTGTCCTGCCATAAATCGGACCCTGCTTCAAGTAACTTCTTTATGACAGTTTTGGTGGTAGCAGAGCCAATGGGAGTTCTACCGCTGTTATTTGTTTTTTTATTGATATCAATTTTATTTGAAATTAAGATATCCATCAGCTCATCGTCGCCAGATTTTGCTGCATAATGGGCGAGATTCCATCCGGTTTCAGTGTGTATATCAACAGAAATAAGTTTTCCCGTTATCAATTTTTCAATTAGTTTATTATGTTTTGAATTTTTTTTATCCAACGCTCCCATTTCTATTAATTTAATAACTTTATCAGCGCTTCTAGCACGAGAAAATGCAAGAGCGCTGCTCTTTGTTGTCTTAAGCGTCCAATCAATCTTGTCGAGATTACGGACTCTTTGGACACGTCTGAAATCTTCAAGGGAACCGTATGCCGCTAACGCATGTGCTACTGTCCAGCCACTTTCTGCACCTTGAGTATTTATCGATGCCCCTTGATTGAGGCATTGCATTATGTTAGCGAAGTTAACCGGACGTTTGTCCAGCTCGGCAGCCAGAACAAACTGAGCTAATAAAGACAGTTCCTCGTCTTTATTATCATCTTTATTGAAGACTTTACGCTCATTTAATAAACTAAAAACACGGCTAAATTCTTCAATACTGGCAACGTGAACCACCACGTAATCTTTTGATTTGGCTATATTCTCTTGATCGGCAGCCCCCTGCAGGAATTTTTTTATATTATCCCGCTCCTCAGGAGAGGCCGTGGCAGAAAAACTAAACCTGAATTCAAAGAAAGGCATAGTTTCATCGACTGTTATCTGGATAGAACCAAGCCCCCGAAAAACCTCATTATTGAGTTGCGGATTAAATTCTTTTACCATGATATGACTCTGATTAAGTTGAATTCTTTTTATTATAGTTGAAATAAATTAAGAAAATATTATGCAGCTTGCGCTGGATTTCTTCGCCATTGCTGGAAATTTTATTTTGATACTGCCAAAATATAGCAGCATTGAGCTTACCGGAAATACTTTTGTCACGTACGCAACGCCTTTTGGATCTAATTCAATTATTACGCCAGCACCGTTATCCTGTTAGTGGTAAATCACTAGCGGAAAAATTACACGTCAGCCTGCGCACGGTTTACCGTGATATTGCTACGCTGCAATCGCAAGGTGCCGATATTGAAGGTGAACCAGGTCTTGGATATGTATTGCGGCCAGGATTTATGCTGCCGCCTTTAATGTTTTCTGAAGAAGAAATTGAAGCGTTGGTGCTCGGCTCACGCTGGGTGGCAAAAAGAACAGATAATAAGCTCAGGCTCGCAGCAGCCAGCGCATTAGCCAAGATATCGGCAGTACTTCCCGCGGATCTCAAACATCAGCTTGAATCCTCCGGTTTACTGGTAGGCCCAACAAAAATTGCGCAGAGGACTATAGAACATGAGGCGCTCATCCGTCATGCCATTCGCAAGGAATACAAGATCTTGGTTAACTATATCGATGCCAAGGAAGAACAATCACAACGCCTCCTCTGGCCGTTAGCGCTTGGTTTTTTTGAGGATACCCGGATGATTGCGGCCTGGTGTGAATTAAGGCAGGATTTCAGGCATTTTCGTACGGACCGGATTATTAACCTTACACTGACAGAAACACGATTTGATAAGCGGCGTCAGGCGCTTTTAAAGCAATGGCGTGAATTACATAACATCCCTGAACAGTGACTACTGACAAAAACTGTCACACCTGCTCCTTAGGATAGTGTTGCCTAATATTTACTAACCAGGGAGATTCAATGATGTTTGAACCATGTGCAGTGATTGTTTATGTAAGCAATATTTCTATCAGCAGCCAATTTTATCAGGATTTACTGGGCATCAGTCCAGAAGTTCTTTCCCCCGCTTTCATCACATTCAAATTATCAAATGGAATGTTAATCGGCTTAAAGGATAAAAATACACTACAACCTGAGATTAATGGCTTTGGCGGCTATGAACTGGCATTTACTGTAACCACTGACAGCGAAGTTGATTCGTTGTTTTCAGATTGGAAGCGTAAAAACATATGTTTTGCGCAGGAGCCTGTAGTTTTACCTTATGGCTATACCTTTGTGGCGCTTGATCCGGATAATAACCGGCTGCGTGTAGTAGCCCAGGGAAATCAGGAGCATTAAGATGTCAGCGATAGAACCCATAGTGTGTCATATTAGCCAGTTTACAGTTGCAGGTTTTAGCGTCAGAACGAAAAACAGCGATGAATTTAATCCTGAAACCGCAAAAATTCCGTCACTGTGGCAAAAATTCAACACCAGCATCATAGCTAATGCCCCATGTGTCTATGGGGTATATTCTGATTATGAATCAGATGTAAACGGTTTTTATACGTTGACTGTCGGTGTATCGGAAAGCAGTGAGCAAGCTGGTTTTAGCCGGATTACCATAGCTCACGGTAATTACCTGGTTTTTAAAGGCACAGGCGCAATGCCAGAAGCCGTAGTTACTGCCTGGAAGCAAATCTGGGAATTTTTTGCATCCAATCTGCACTACCAACGTAGTTTTATCAGTGATTTTGAAGCCTATACCAGTGCAGGCCAGGTTGAAATCTATATTGGTATTGTATCGTAATTAAATCTTGTTGGGTCGGACTGACCCAACCGCCATAAAAAAATCTTTTTCTAGAAACAATCACTTATAATTCCACGCAACAATTGATTTAATATTGACAATTGTGTTCATATAATGCAAAATTAAAGTATTTAATAGTTCAATAACAGGCTATGTTGATTCTTATAGGCTCAAACACTAGAATTCAATATACCCGTTGTTAATTAGCTGACTATCCATACAAGTTCGGCTGATGATCTCCAAGGAGCACAACATGGTTTGGAAAACAAATGAAGCCCAAGCTGCTAGTAATAAGAAAATCGCCATTATTGGCGGCGGCTGGTATGGTTGCCATCTTGCCTTATCCCTGGCTAAACAAGGCTACGAAGTGACCATTTTTGAGAAAAATTCTGATATTTTCTCAGAATTATCGGGGAATTTCGGCGTAAGATTGCATGTTGGGCCTCACTATCCAAGATCAGAGGAGACACGAAAAAGCTGTTTGCATGGGCAGAAAGAGTTTGAGAAAACTTATCCCGATTTGGTTGTTCCCCACGAGTCTTCCATCTATGGATTAGGCACGCTGGATTACGATAAAAAACCTCCCAAAGTAGGGGTTGAAGAATTTAAAAAAGTTTGCAAAGAAGCGCCAGAATGCAAACCCGTTCATCTTGACCCCAAGAAGTATCATAATATCCAGAAAGACTCAACCCATAGTGTTCATGAGCCCAGTATTCAAGTGGGAGCAGGCTTACGGGAAAATATGAAAAAGCGCCTGGAAGAGGCAGGCGTTAAAATTGTTTATAATTACCAGGCCAAAGAAATTAAACGGCAAGGCGATAAAACGATTGTTAATAATGGCGAAACAAGTCAGTCATTCGATAATGTAATTAACGCGACCAGCTATCAGTCACTCTTACCAAAAGATTTACCTTTTGATATGAATATCCGATATCAGGTATGTACCGTTTTATTATATGAAGATACTCAAAAAGCAGAAAAACCTTTTTCTTTCACTCTTATGGATGGCTGGTATCCCTGCTTAATGCCCTATGTGGATGACACAAGTAATGAAAACGGGCAAAAAAATTATAAATATATTCTTTATCATGCAAAACATACCATCCGAGGCTCATTCGACACGCCTGAACAAGCACGCAAGCACATGGCTGACACCATAACCGACCAATATGTTGAGAGAGAACTTAAAGGGCCTATGGAACAACATATGGCCAGCTTCTGGAGTGAGTTTACGACCGATAAATACGTTACCAACGAAACGACCAATCAGCCTGAACTTCAGAAAGGGCGTTTTAAATATGTTGGCCATAAAACCAATGTTCTGGCCAAGATCGTTACAGACAGAGAATTCCGCAGCGCGGTTACTTTTGAAAAAGATGGGGTTATTTACGTATTTCCCGGTAAAATAAACAGCGTATTTAACTCTCAGGAAGAGGTTGAATCTATCCTGAAAAATGAAAACCTCCTGAATAAAAAAGGTTATCGCTATGTCAAGGGCGGTGTATTAGACTCTGCCATGCCGGAAATTACAGAAAAACCAATTGATACCTCACGTAACACCTGCTTTCTCCAGACTTATAAAGAAGCTCAAAAAAGTACATCAGCTAATGCTCCTTTATTCTTTTCAAACTCTGCTCCTGAATCGACATTTGAGGGTATAGCTAGAAAATATTGCACACAACTTGATGATTATATTGGTAAGCGAGCCGGCACTTTTTGGCTGCGAGATTTATTGAGCTTACAGCTGGCCTGCGTATTAGGTTGTCTGGGTTATAAAACGGAGCAGGCTAAACGCAGTGAATTTATTAAAGAACTTCAGAAGGCTGTGAACA
The DNA here is from genome assembly GCF_042649825.1 of Legionella dresdenensis. Lineage (NCBI taxonomy): Bacteria > Pseudomonadati > Pseudomonadota > Gammaproteobacteria > Legionellales > Legionellaceae > Legionella > Legionella dresdenensis. The sequence continues at coordinate 70,561 of NZ_JBHSAB010000019.1, forward strand.
AACCAGAAATGAGTACTGCGGATATCCAATACAAAATTCAAGAAGGCATAAAGCGGTTTTCACCCCGTGCACAGATGGGACAAAAAGGCTATGATGAAACGCTTCATTGCATACTGACTAACTTTAACGCTGAAGTTGGAAAGTTCAAACCGCCAACTAACAGTGCAAGCGCAAGCCATCAATAAGACCGTAGGTTGGGTCGTTTGACCCAAAATTATCCTATTTGAATCATAATCTGCCTTTGAGCTCCCGGGTAAATTCCTGTTGGGTCAAACGACCCAACCTACACAGAGGCGGTTACTGTGTTGTCGCTGCGTACAAGTCCCTTTGCCGTAAGTAACAGTTCCAATTCAAAAGCGCTGTCTGGCGCAGCCCAGAAGTGGAGCGGGTTTCGGCGCATCTGGCAAATAGTGGCAAGCTCCGCAATAATAGCATCTGTTTCCTTGGCCGCAATGTTATTTTTTAAACTGCTCAGCTTTTCCACTTTGTCCGAACCTTTACCGCTGGTCCAGCGTGAACCTTTTCCATATTCTATAGAGCAAATCAACGTATCAATAATCTCGCTGAGCGCTTCCTTTTCCGGATCAACAGCTGATTCGATCTCGCTTGCCTCAAGTATCAACTGCTCAAACGCAGGGAATTTTTCCTGATGTAGTGTCAAGGCATCAATCAGGCATTGTTGATGCTGGGGAGGCAACTCATCGCCAATCGCATTAATCAACTCGTGGAAAAAATTATCATCAGCATCAATGGTAATAAATTTAAGCAGTGTTTCATAAAAACTCGGAGCTGCGTTTCTCAGTAACTCAATTAGGCCTGGAACATCATTAATTACAACATGCGCCAGGCATTTTTCAAAGCGGCTGTCATCAAATTTGTTATAAACATCGTGAGTGCCACGGGTTGACAATTTTATCCCGCTATAAAGCTGCCTGATGCCCTCATGATCAACCATTTCCGGTATCGAACATAGAAATTCCTGGTTGGCCGGATTCCTGGCTACCGCTTCCATAATTTGCTGCGCTTCTTCAGCATTCCCCTCCTCGAGTAGTAATAGCGCGTCATAAAAGGTACGCGCGGATTCATCCTCCTCGCTTAAAGCAAACATTTCTTCTCTGACTTCTTCCGGTAAATCATCGAGATAAAAATGGAAATTCTTCAGATCCCCTGCATTCTCTAAAAACCACTGCAAAAGCGCCTTCAGCTCCAAACCCCGATTGGCTGCTTGCAAATGCCCGTATAGTATTTCCAGAAATTCATTATGACAATAGAACTTAGCGCTCAGTTGTTCACCATAACCGGCTAAATTTGGCCGTAATAACTGATGCTGCGTAAAATTGAATTCAGCAACGGTACGAGCATCAAAAAGCAGTGTGCCATCGGGAATAAAATGATGCAAACTCTCAAGCTCAGGTTCTTCAGCCAAGGCACCCTGCTCTACGGCATCAGCAAGCATTATTTCCTGCGAATCCAGCGTATCCTCACCGTCTTGTTCTGCCAATTTTACGTCCAGAATTTTAGTTTCAGCCGGCAACATCAGGACTAACAATTGCCCCAGCGTTTCACCAAGCCCGGCTGATCTGGCCAGATTCCAGTACAGCTGATTGGCTGGACTCTCCGGATAATCAATAAAACTCAAATGAGAATTAGCTATTTGTCCTGCACGTTGCTGGCATTGTTGTTTAAATTGCGCCAGGAACTCTTCAATATCAGGCGTCTGCTCAACCAGGTCTTTTAAGAGCGCCAGCTCTTCATTGTACTCATCGGCAGTGATTTGCCAGACCAGTTCAGTATGATTAAGCGGTATCGCTTCACTCCGTTCCAGGGGAGCTCGTTCAGCTAAAAATTTTTTAATGTTATCAAGGGTAATGGACATAATAATTGGAATAAATGATGATAGTGTATACCGATTATACCCAAGAAAACCGAAAATGCGAGCTTGCAGGCTGGTCGCTTCAAGCCTAAAAATCTGACCATTTAATCGCCTCCTATTTGATAAAAAAATTACCATCTTATGATTAAAAATGTTACAATAAGATATTTTTAATACTGGGAGTGCAAATTGTGCCTTATTATATAGCTACTGTATCGGCGAAATGGTTGAAAGAAAATACTGTCATTTATTCTTTTGATGCTGATTCAACCAATAAAAAAGCATTTTCTGAGCAAGAAATGACGAAGGCGAATTTATTACACAATGATGATGAAGAAATAAATGCAGGTCCTCTGCTTAAACAAGTACAAGCCTTTTCTACTGAATCCAAGTATTGTGCTGCCGAACCCTTTCCTATTGCTTATCAAACTTTTGAAAAAGAAAATCTTTTTTATTTACAATTAAGATTTGATCATCCTTTTTCAATGCGTTTAAGCGCTTATGGAGATAACAAACAATATTTTAAGACGCCGCTTCAATTAAAACGTGGCGATAATAACCATTTAGAACAAGTCGATATAGAAGGTCAAGAAGCAGTAACATTAAAATTACTTACAATTCAGAGCTTAAGCGGCAATGGTGTATTTACTTTAGCGCAAGGCGCATTTTTTAATAATCGGATTCAAGTTAATAATTTTAAAAAACAATTTAACAATTTAATTGCTTATTTTAACTCGCAAATATTCAAGGGATACAAAATTCATATTTGTATAAGTGAAGTAGGACAAAAAAAATTCAGCGTTGAAAGAGAAGAGCTTCAATGTAAGTATGAAAATTATCGCGCCGTATACGAACGAATAATGGCGAAGCAACAAGAAATTGAAAGTCTCCCCCCTGCTATGCAAGTAACGAAGCTACAGAAGCTGTTAAACTCACTTCGAATTCCAGAACTAAACCGGGTTGAGTTACAGCCAAATCAGTCACTGGACGAAATACGCCATACAATAGAAAATTACAGCAAAATTTTTTTGGATTTACTTGTTAAGTATGAGGATATTTCACTCGACACACAAACTTATGAGTTTGCAAGTCCATCTCAAAAACATTCCCTTGCCGTAGATAATTCTCGCTGGCACATCATAGTATTTCCACCAGGTATTGGCATGTCATTGATTGAAAATACTTTTGAACAAACATTAAGCTATAGCCGAAAACTCATTGAACAAGCTGAGCAAGAAGAGATTATTCCTCCTGTATTACCCATGCCTGAGCCAATTTATGGGATTTTTTCGCGCGAAATCCAAATGGCGGCTGAGTTTAAAAACCAGATACAAATACAGGTTGAAAAGAAGGAGGACGAATATCTTATTCATTTCTCCGGCAATGTTCTTGTTAGTGCGATTGAGGAATATCTCCCAAAAACAAACAAAGCTATTCAGAACTACAACCCCAATGAATTGCTCCCTCCTCCAGCTGAACAAGAAGGTTATCTTTCTAAAATCGTTGGTTTTTTTAAGAAACAAAATGAACTGCCTCCTCCTCCTGCTGAACAAGAAAGTTATCTTTCTAAAATCGGTGTTTTTTTTAAGAAACAAAATGAACTGCCCCCTCCTCCTGCTGAACAAGAAAGTTACCCTTCTAAAATCGGTGGTCTTTTTAAGAAACAAAATGAAGGATCACCTTCTGAAAGAACGCCTTTGTTAGGTAATGGTAGATAATTTTTAAGCCTCATCCGCAAGAAGGCGGCTTTGTTGACTAAATCATTTGGGAAAGTCTGAATGAATGCAAAATAATCAAATCGCTCATTTTCCGTCCCCGCGAAGGCGGGGATCCATCCATCAAACAAGGTAAGGAGCCAACTTGAGAAATGGATTCCCGCCTTCGCGGGAATAACAGTAGGCAGTAGAGCTTGGCCTGACGGATATAGGCTTTACAGCCACGTTATTTGAATATAGGCCTGATTCAAGGTTTGATATTATTTTAGAGAAGGTTTGGGATCAGTCTTTAATATATTATCAAACATTTTTTCGCTGGCTGTTTTCTGTCCCCAGAAATGAAATCCGCGGTGGGTTGAGATTAATGCTTTATTACTCGATAAAAAACTGCTCATAATCTCTTTAATCACTATCAAATCGGCTTTTTGATCCCGGGTGATTTGATTATACAGTTCTTTATATTTATTAAATTTTTCATAGGTTATGGGGTTTTCCTGCGCAATAAGAATCATACGGTTCATTCTCTTATAGAGCTGTTCTACAATTTTCATAGAGCTCTTATCCATATCGGGAAATGATTTCGGAGGAAGCGGCAGCGCTAGAAAAGGATGCGGATTATTTAAGATCATCCCCCCGGATATTTTTGCTTTAAGCGGCAATTGCTTCATGAAGTTTTTAGGTACACCAACACCTAAATCATCAGTCTGCAGCGCCTGCTTTGCCAAGACGCAGGCTTCGTCGCGACAAGTATTTATTCTTCCGACTCTGAAATGGCTCGCGGCATCTTCTTCAGAAATAGCTGCCGTTTCTCCTTCTTTCAAACGCATAGTATAATCCCAGACAAACTCTATCGTATCGCCCGTTTGCGGGGTAATGGGATTAGGGATAAAGGCCTGATAATGTATTTTTACCTTCTCCTTCTTTGAGTTTGTCAACTCAGGGTTTGAAGAAGAGCTTTCTAATTGTTTCAAATATTGATAGAACCCTATTAATTGCTCATATGTCATCCCATAAGAAATGTATTCAACATCCATTTCGAAAGGAGTTTCTTTATCGTTTTTATAGAATGTAGGTTCATTACGTATATATGCGTCTGTTTCCGAGAGGAGAAAATCGTTAAAATTATATTTTTCGTGATTAGTCAGCTTCCCCCAACTACCTAATAATTCATAATTACCCTCATCATTTTTAAATCCGACAAAAACAAAGGTATGATTCTGGAGAGGATTACTGTTTGGTTTACAGGCAATAGTAAAGGTAAACTCGGTATCGCGTTTTATTTTTTTAGGAGCATATGGAACTACTGTAGGTATAGTACCTGGCATTTTAACCTCACAAAGATTAAAAATTAATTTAATTAACAACAATTATACCACATAGATTAATTTTTATACAAATAAATTTAAAGCAACTTATATTGCTCTATTACATTTTTTCATCACATACCTCATATAAAAACCAAATAGAGTAAAAAATTATTTTAATATGGCTTCAGTTCGTGGTAATGTGGTAAAAACAACAGGATATCCGCATGAATGAAATCATATTAGCAACCAGCAATGCCGGCAAAATTGCTGAGCTGAAAGCTATTCTGTCGCCGCTAACCTGTATCAGTCAAAGCAGTCTGGACATAGAAAGCGCAGAAGAAACCGGTTTAAGCTTTATCGAAAATGCCTTAATCAAGGCACGGCATGCCAGCCGGCTAAGCGGAAAACCCGCGCTTGCTGATGACTCAGGATTAGTTGTTGCAGCTTTAGGCGGCGAACCCGGCATCTACTCAGCACGTTATGCGGGCTCGGGAGCAAGCGATAACGATAACATCAAACATTTGCTGACCCGGCTTGAACCTTTTCCCGGCAATCAGCGCTCAGCTTATTTTTATTGCGCGATTGCCCTGGTCAGGCACGCAGAAGATCCCGTACCTCTAATTGCCTGCGGGCAATTGGATGGCATTATCAGTACCGAACTTGCCGGCGAATATGGCTTTGGCTATGATCCAGTCTTTTATATCCCGGCTCAGGGATGTACAGCTGCTCAATTACCAGCTAAAACCAAGAATGCCATAAGCCATCGTGCTAACGCATTGAAGCAATTGCAACAACAATTGGTGCAGTTATGAAAACCGTTATTAAGGCCTTTAGCGAACTCGATTGTGATACCTTATATGATATTCTCGCCTTACGAAGCGAAGTTTTCGTTTTGGGGCAAGAATGTGTCTACCAGGATCCTGATTATCACGATAAAAACGCCATCCATGTTTTAATCTATGCTGATGAGCAACTGGCTGCCTATGCCCGTATCCTTATTGATGAAAAAAAAGGCCTTAATTTTGGTCGGGTGCTTACCGCACCGCAACATCGAAAAAAAGGATTGGGCAGGCTGATAGTACAGACTGTGCTGGAATATATAGAAACCCATTATCCTCCCCAGCCAATTACCATTTCCGCCCAGCATTATTTACAGAAATTTTATGAAAATTTTGGCTTTATTATTCAGGGTGAATTATATCAATTGGAAGGAATACCGCATATTACAATGGTAAGAAATCAGTATGGCAGAAAATGAATTATTAACCCAAGCCTATGCGCTGCAGCAACAAGGCGATTTTACCCAGGCAATCACGCTTTGTGAGGCAGTTATTGCTCAAAATGAGCACTGCTCTCCCGCCTATCATTTACTTGCTCTAATTCATGCCCAGCTTGGCAACCTGTCTGAGGCCATTAATTATTTTCAACAGGCAATCAGGCTTACGCCTGAGGATCCGGCTTTATATAATAATCTGGCTAATGCATATAAAAACAATAATCAGCCAGAACTGGCAATCGAGCAGTACCTGAAAGCGCTTGCACTTGAACCGACATACGCCCAGGCCCATAATAATCTGGCCGCGCTTTATGCTCGCCAGGGATTATATCAGCAGGCTCTTCATCATTATCGGGAAGCGGTTCATGCTGCGCCTGATTTTACTGCCGCTCATCACAACCTCGGTCTGTTACTGCTTAAAAATAATCAGCTTGAACCCGCAAAAATTCAGTTTAAAAATGTGCTTGAACTGCAGCCAGGTCAGATTGATGCCCTGTTTTACCTTGGTCTGCTTGAACTTGCCGATAATCAGCCTGAACAGGCCGAACAGGCATTCCAGCAAATAATTACGCAAGACAATAACCATGTTGAAGCCTTGATTAACCTTGGCGTCATAGCGCTCAAAAAAGAACAAAATCAGCTGGCTATTGACTATTTCAGTAAAGCGTTGGCTATCAATAATGACAGCATCGAAGCCAGGAATAATCTGGCAGCGACCTTCATACACCATGATCGCTTTGAAAACGCCCTAATGCATTATGATGTCCTGCTACAGAATGATCCCGATAATATTGAATATCTGTATAATAGCGGCGTTGCCCAAATGGCGCTTGGCCACTTGAACGAAGCAATCAGCCTCTTTGAGCATCTGCTAACAGTCGATCCCGGCCACTTTTCCGCTTTAAATAATCTGGCTGCGGTTTATCTGCGCCTGCAAGATCGGGTGAAAGCAAAAAAATTGCTGGAACAGGCCGTGGCGGTTAACCCGGCTGATCAATCAAGCCGCCACATGCTGAATGCAATTAGCCATAACACTGAAGGCGTAGAAACCAGTCCGGAATATGCGGCTAATCTCTTTAACAATTATGCCCTGCATTATGATCAACATATGCGCGATCAACTGCAATACAAACTCCCCAATCATCTTGTAAAAGTTTTAGATGAACTAAACCCTGGACAGAGCGGCTTAACGCTCGATTTAGGTTGTGGTACCGGGTTAACTGGTCAGGTATTACGTGATATTTCAAATCAGCTTATTGGGGTTGATATTGCAAAAAAAATGCTTGATCAGGCTCGCTCCAAACAAATTTACGATGAGCTGATTGAAGCTGATATTTTTGATTTTTTCAATCAGTACCATCAAACTTATGATCTGATTATTGCTGCTGATGTACTGCCTTATATTGGAAACCTTGAGCAATTGTTTGCTGAAATAAAACAGCATTTAAATAATGGAAAATACTTTATTTTCAGTACAGAAATAAGCGATAATTACCCTTGGAAATTACAGGAAAGCGCTCGATTCAGCCACCATCCGGATTATTTAAATAACCTGTGTAAACAGAACAATCTGGCTATTGAATTTGATGAGCAAGTGATTGCGCGGCAACAGGATGGTCATGCTCTCGCAGTCAGGTTACTTGCTGTAAAAAAGATTAAGGATAATTAAGTTATGCATTTTGTAAATCAGGATATAATCAACCGCATTCCTCTGCAACATCGAAAGTTTAGTGGTTTTTACCCGGACATGATTTTATTCCAGCATACAAAGGAACAGTATCTGGCAGTATGGCGGGAATTAAATAGTTTTGGCAAATTTGCATACACCAACGGGTATTCGATTAAAGCAGTAGGGATTATTCGCTTTGCGTATGAATATGTCAGAGGATTATTGGGATTTACCAATCGCTGCCACAATGTATTAACTCAGCTAACCTTGCGTAAGTATGCCTATTTTGGTTACCTGCAAGACTACCCGCGAGTAGAAAGTAATCATTTACCCACGAGCTATCTCGACTTGTTACGTAACCCTCGGGACAATTTTCTCTCAGGGCAATTGCAGCAAAATCTGATCAATTACGCCAGAATGCACTATAAGAAGCTTGGCATTCCTCCTATTAACCTCGATTACAATTTCGGCAGCCGATTAGTTGTTTATAATTGCTGGAAAGAAGCGATTTTACTTGATCCCCAGTCATTAGCTGTTGTGCAAGATATTCGACAACGTTCAGAGCACAGTCTGCCAACCCTTTTTTCAATAAAAGTATTACCGAACAGTTTTTTTGCACGCAGCATGGCAGATTATTATGTTGAAAAAGCAAAAAATATTCCTTTATCAAGCTATTTTTCGCAGCAAGAATTAATTAAACAATATCTTGGCCTTGCGCTTCAGTTCGATCCTGAATGCCCAATACGCTATGAACTCTTCTTTTTAGACTATCACTTGGCACACAAGAAATATTCTGCTGCATTGGAGCTGATTTACCGGGTTTCAAACAATGATATTAGCATCGCCAGACAATACCTGGAAAAATTTCCGGCGAATGAGCTTTTGCAAGCTGCCCGTAATACCCCATGTGCCAGTCTGCTGATGGCTCAATATTATCTGGAGTCCAATCCCTCTTTAGCTTATGAACTTGATAAGCGTATTGCGGATAGCAGCCCTGTGTCTGTATTTAACATGCTTTGCACCAAAAACAATGCTCAGTCTTATAATGAAGCCTATGAGATTTATCACAGACACCGGCAAGCGCATCAATTTGATAATCAACGGCTGGAAACGCTGGCCAGCCGGTTTAGGGCGCTGGGCCAAAACAGCTATGATGACGCCGCCAGACATTACAGACAAAAGCATTGGTCTTCAGCCATAGTAAGTTGCGAAACAAGCTATCAGGCCCGTCTCAAAGCGCATGATCTGCATCACACCTTGCAGCATGTTACCGACTGTGATGCCGCTCGCTGCCTGTATGCCAAAATTTTAGTAAAACAGGATACGGAAAATAACCGTGCCCCATCAAATTATGCTATCGGCAACATTAATCGGGCACTTGGATTTCTTAATGATTGCGTGAACCATGGCGATTTGAGACGCATGCGCCTTCTGGCAGACACTCTCCTGCGCAAAGCCCGTTATATGCTGTCAAAAGATCTATCTGACGATCTCAAAAATGTTATCAACACAATACAACAATCTCTTGGTAATCAACAAGATGAAAACATCCAGAAATCCGTTAGAACTGCACTACGCTTGTCGCCAGCTGCCGAGATGGCAGATGACAAGCCTCTCAGCATGGGTTATGCCTAAAACGGGATATCCAGTGTATTGTCGACTTTCAACAATTGGTTTTTAAACCGGTTTTGAATGTCGGCAAGATTCTCCTGATCGCTCGCCTCAAAGCGGGCTACCAGGCATGGTGTCGTATTTGAGGCCCGAACCAGCCCCCACCCTTGTTCAAATTCAACCCGTAAACCATCAATGCGGATGATGCTCGCCTCGTCAAATTGCGCCAGTTCGCTAAAAAGCTGCATAAAATGAAATTTCCGGGTTTCGTCAATAGTGATTTTGATTTCGGGCGTATTAACGCTGTCAGGAATCGCATCAAACTGTTGCTCAACAGTTTGATGGCTTTTGCTGATTAATTCCAGCAAACGGCAAGCACTGTACATGGCATCATCAAAACCATACCAGCCGTCTTTAAAGAACAGATGGCCGCTCATTTCGCCTGCTAGTACGGCATTTAAATCTTTCATGACTGCTTTGACAATGGAGTGGCCTGTCGGACACATGGAGGCCTGACCACCCGCATTTTTAATCACAGCAGCCAGATGTGAAGAACATTTTACATCATAAACAATTGTGGCTCCGGGATTACGTTTAAGTATATCCAGGGCGTAAAACATCATTAACCGGTCAGGCCAGATCACTTTACCGGTGTTGGTTACAACTCCCAGACGATCCGCATCGCCGTCAAACCCCAGGCCAATATCAGCCTGATGTTCTGCAACCGCCGCTTTCAGATCAATCAGATTTGACTCAACGGTCGGATCAGGATGGTGATTGGGGAAACGGCCATCGACTTCGCAAAATAACGGAATAACCTGACAACCCAGGCGACGAAATATTTCAGGCGCAACCGGTCCTGCGATACCGTTTCCGCAGTCGATAACCACTTTCAGCGGCCGTTCAAGTTTGATATCACGCACTAGCCGGTTCATATAATCATTCAGGATATCAAGCCGGTTCATTTGTCCTTGGCCTTGCTGGAAGGTTCCAGCCTGAATAATGTGATATAGCTTATCAATATCGCTTTGAACCAGCGTCTTGCCCGCCAGAATCATTTTAATGCCGTTATAATTACCAGGATTATGGCTGCCGGTCACCATCAGACCGCTGTCTATGCCATGTTCAAACGTAGCGTAATACATAACCGGCGTGGCCGCTTCGCCAATATCGGTTACGTCAATTCCACTATCAAGAAGCCCTTGTCTGAGCGCCGCCGTCAACGACTTGCTTGACAGACGGCCATCACGGGCAAGAAATATCTGCTTCCGGTTTAACTGGCTTAATTGGTAACTGATAGCCTTTCCAATTGTGTAAAAACAGTTTTCATCAATCTGTTCGCCAACAATACCGCGAATATCATATGCGCGGAATATTTCTTTCTTGACCGCTACGATTTGAAAAGACATTATTCTCTCCCTGAACTGCCAAAACCACCTTCGCCGCGTTCAGTCTCACTAAATGAGTCAACAAGCTCAAACGCCGCCTGAACCACCGGAATAAATACCAGTTGCGCAATCCGTTCGCCGGGGTTAATTGTAAAATGCTCAACATTACGGTTCCAGCAGGAAATTTTCAATTCGCCCTGATAATCAGAATCAATCAATCCCACCAGATTACCCAATACAATACCGTGCTTATGTCCAAGGCCGGAACGCGGCAATATCACTGCCGCCAGATTAGGATCCGCAATATAAATCGCTAAACCGGTAGGCAGCAATACTGTTTCGCCCGGTGCAATCTGCAACGGCTCATCAATGCAGACCCGCAAGTCAAGCCCTGCTGATCCATCCGTTGCATAAGCCGGCAAAGCAATATCTTTCCCAATACGTGAATTTAAAATTTTAAGTTGAATTTTTTGTTTCATGCCAATCTCATCGTGACCAGGTTGCGCAATTTTGAATAGTTGCACCAATAATTGCAATAATTTGACCTGCCAGACGTACTTTATTGTTCATTGGCAGAACGGTTTGTCCTTCTTTGGTTAAGATAATAACTTTATTATAGTCCATATCGAATCCCATGCCGCTGCCAACCTGGTTGGCTATTACCATATCAAGTTTTTTGGCATGCAATTTTTTTTCAGCGTAATTCACCACGTTTTCGGTTTCGGCAGCAAAACCCACGACATATTTCGCTTTTCCTGATTCAGCCACTGCGGCAATAATATCAGGATTTACTGTTAACTGGAGTTCAACTGTTTCCGTACCTTCTTTTTTGATTTTACTGGTTGACGCTGCAACCGGCGTATAATCTGCAACCGCAGCGCAGCCGATGACGATCATATCCTGCTGCAGGCGAGACATCACTTGTTGATACATTTCCCGGCTAGAGCTGACGCGGCAGAAAGTTATGCCTTCAGGAATCGGCAGGGCAGAAGCGCCGCTGATTAAAGTGACTTGGGCGCCAGCGACCCGGGCAGCCTCCGCTAAGGCATAACCCATTTTGCCTGAACTGTGGTTAGTAATATAGCGCACCGGATCAATGGCCTCGCGAGTGGGGCCTGCGGTGATCAATACCTGCTGCCCCTGCAAGCTGTTCTGAATATCAAACAGGCGCAACGCATTAAGGATAGCTGCCGCTTCGCTCAAACGGCCAAAGCCCTCTTCGCCACAGGCTTGGGAACCCTGTTCGGGCCCAACGATTAAAACGCCATTTTGCCTGAGCGTTTCGCTATTGGCTTGCGTTGCAGGATGTTGCCACATGCTTCGATTCATTGCCGGACAGACAATCACTGGTGTTTCACTGACCAGATATAAGGTAGATAATAAATCATCAGCCAGACCGTGGGCCATTTTTGCCATCATGTTTGCCGTAGCCGGCGCAATCACCAGATAATCAGCCCAACGGGCAAGTTCAATATGCCCCATTGCCCGCTCTGCCTGCCGATCAAACGATTCGCAACGCACATCGTTTCCGCTCAATGCCTGCAAAGTTAAGGGCGTAATAAATTCCTGAGCCGATTTCGTCATGACCACTCTGACTTCAGCGCCTAATCGAGTCAACTCACGTACCAGATAGGCAGACTTGTAAGCAGCAATACCGCCGCAGATCCCAAGAACAATTTTTTTATTAACAAAATCTTGCATGGCTAACCAATTTTGATAAGAATACCGCGATCAAAACACAAACCTCGCCATAAAGGAATAACTATGACGAATTTCCAACCAGCACAGCCGTTGCGCCTGCGCGAAAAATTATTGACGCTAGGCGTAAAGAACCTGTCTGATACCGAACTCCTGGCTATTTTTATCAGCTCAGGCAGCGGAAAAAAATCCTGCTTACAGCTAGCTTATGAACTATTAAGGCATTTGGGCGATCTGCGCGGCGTGTTAACTGCCGACACAGCCGCTTTTTGCCAAATTCAGGGACTTGGCGTTGTGCGCTACCTGCAATTACAGGCTGCCCGGGAAATCTGTAAACGCAGCGATTTTATTTCCCTGCAGAAAGAAACCCGCCTGACCAGCTCACGCGACACCTATACGTTTATCAAACGACAGCTGCGCGATAAAAAAAATGAAACCTTTGCCGCCCTGTTTCTGGACAGCCAATATCGGGTCATTTGCTATGAAGAACTGTTTCAGGGCACCATTAATTCAGCAAGCGTCCACACCCGCCCCATCATCGAACGCGTACTGGCGCTTAATGCTGCGGCGATTATTATAGCACATAATCACCCCTCTGGCTTATCAGATGCCAGTGTCCAGGATATACAAGTGACTGATCGCTTACGCAACGCGCTGGATCTGGTTGACGTGCAATTGCTTGATCATCTGGTGGTGGGCGATAACGAGGTATTTTCCATCGTAAGCCAGACCAAATGGCCATGTCATTAACTGAATGGCGTCATTCCCGCGCAGGCGGGAATCCATCCCTCACACTGGCTTCTTATCTTGTTTGATGGATAGATCCCCGCCTGCGCGGGGATGACAAATTTTCTCTTTGTACAAAAACCTCTAAAAATTGCTATTATTTAATTAATTAAAAAATAATCAGGATGGTTACATCATGTCTGCTGAAATGCTTGATGTGTTAGTTGTAGGAGCAGGGCCAGTAGGGCTTTTTTGTGCGAATGAGTTAACCCGCTACGGCCTGAAATGCCGAATTATTGATAAAAAAGAGGCGTTAAGCGATAAATCAAAAGCGCTTGGCCTTCATATTCGTACTCTCGATGTCCTGGAAGATTGTGGACTGCTTGATGAATTTCTGAAGCGCGGCCATAAAGTTGTTCAGGCTCTGTTCAAATCTAATGGTGCGTTAATTGCCAGTGTCGATTTTAGCAAAGTCGCCTCAAAACGCCATTACCTGATTGATTTACCCCAGGATCAAACGGAAAAAATCCTCCATGACAATCTGGCCGGCAAAGGCATTAATGTCGAATGGCAAACTGAATTAACTGCTCTGGAACAAAAAGAAAAGTCAATTATTGCCACCCTTAAAAATCCGGAGCAAGACAATCTCCAGGTCGAGGCAAGCTGGATTATCGCCTGTGATGGCGCTCACAGTACCTTAAGGCATTTGGTGAATGGCGATTTTGCAGGTTCTGCTTATGATCAATTCTGGTGGCTGGCTGATTTGCACATTGATTGGGCAGAGCCTGAGGACAGTATGGTAATCAACATTAGCCAATATGGTCCAATGGCATGCTTTCCAATGGGCAATAAACGTTATCGTCTGGTAATGACTGCGCCCGGAAAGAGCACGGAACAGCCGCAATTTGAAGACATTGTAAAAGAATTTAATTTACGCTCGGCAGACAAGGCCGAACTCTCGAATCCGGTCTGGGTAACCGGTTTTTCAATCCACCACCGGCAAATGCAGCAATACCGCTATGACCGATTGTTTTTTGCCGGGGATGCCGCGCATATCCATAGCCCAATGGGCGGCCAGGGGTTGAATACCGGTATTCAGGATATTTATAACCTGGTCTGGAAATTAGCCCTGGTTCAGCGTAATCAGGCCATCGATGAGCTTTTGGATACTTATCATGATGAGCGTTACCCGGTTGGGAAAAAAGTTTTACACAAAACAGATTTAATGACCAAAATGATTTTGATAAAGAATGATTTCCTTATTAAAATGCGCAATCATGCCGTTAAATTTTTAACCAACCTTGATTATGTAAAAAAAACCCTGACCAGCGATCTGGCCGAGTTGAATATTTCGTACAGCAAGAGTGCTATTGTTGGTCATTACGGCGGTAAAACCCTGTTTAAACCCGGTGAATACTTGCCAGATTTTACCCTTTACTCGCTGGATTCCGAGCATCAGGTTGCCAGCTCAGCTTACAAAATTACTAATAACATGCAGCATAACCTGTTTCTATTCATAGGCAGAGAATCATTTGATCGGGTTATTATTCTTGATATTGTAAATTCGGTCGCAAAAAATTATCAGGGCATGATTACCGTTCATTTGGTCATGCCTGATAAAGTATTAAGTCCGGAATCGAATGTGAAGCGCTGGATGGATAGTAATTGGGATACTCATAAAGCCTTTGCGATTGAACACCCGACATTGATGATAGTTCGCCCCGATAAATACATTGCTTATATTCAAACGCCTTTGGATAAAACAGACCTGGATAAATATCTCGATCTGTTTTTCAAATTACCGCCGCCAAAACCCAAGGTGAAAAAAATCCTTGATCCGGATTTAAAGAATAAGTAAATTCAAAAAATTCGATTGATCAATTAGGGAAGTGCATTATGCGTTTGTACCCGTTTTTACTTGCTTTTGCTGCGTTTTCAGCCCAGGCCGATACTATTAATAACTACATGAATATTGCAAATAATATTCCCAAAATGGAAATGAAGGCCGATGCGCAATCACAAGCCTGGGCGCGTTCCGCACGCAATGTACTCGGCGTCACCGATGAAACTATCGCTGAAACGTTATTACAAGCCAATGAAACCGCCAAGGCCCAAGGCCATCCGTTGTTTTGCCTGCCTGGCGGCATGCAGTTAAATGGCGTAACCTTAAATAACATCATTCAGGAAACCTATAATCAGATTTCAAGCCAGCAAAGCGATAAAAATAAAATGACGGTTTCACAGATTGCATGGCTTGGCGTTACTAAAAAATATCCATGCCATAAAATGCCTTCGGGTTTAAATCATTTGAAAATAAGGAAACAGTAAAACCCGGGTTACGGTCATTTCGACCTTCACCCTGGCGATATTTACATAACAGAGCATTGTTGAGTCGGAGTATTATCCTTATCCTGCTCTTCCTCAACCTGCATTGGCTTGACCTCTAGCAATCTTTTTACAACCGTATCTTTAAACATTAACGGCAGATGCGATGAAGGCCCACGTTTGAATATTTGTCTGCCGCTCTGATCCCGTACTTGCCAAAACTCCTTTTTGCCCTCATTCCTGGCCTTAATATTAGAAAGTACCAGATTCAACATGTTGTGTATCTGGATATCACTTCGTTTTGTCCTGTCTACTAAAATGGCATGCTGAAAGATATGGAATAACAGCTCAAACGGTAATCTGCCGAAATTTGCGTTTTGTTGTTGATTACCGCTACATAGAACCACTGCTATCATAACAGCAGCTACTTCTTTTAAATCTGTAACCGCATTTCTATTTTGTTTTAGCGTGTTATGTACATTATCAATTAACTTTTTTGATATTGCCTTTTCGCTATAAGAATCATCAAAATGAACTAATGCACGGGTTGTTTTTATTGCCCGATATCCCAAATCTGTAAACTGATTTCCTTGAGCAGAAAGATGTTGCACACTACCACGGCGACAAATTGCAGCCAGAGTTTCATCCCCTACGCCGCAAAAATCAATTTTAAGTTTTTCCAGGGGCAATGTGCCAAATAAAAACTGCGCGTTATCCTTCAACGCAATATGAGTAACATCAAGCGACTTTAATCTGGGCATGAGTTTCAGTAAGAGCAAACCATTAATATCTATATTTAAATTTAAAGAAATATCCAATTCTTCCAAATGCTTAATTCTGGCAATTGAAAACATATTTTGGTTATTTAAAGAACAATTACACAATCTTAACTTCTTCAGATTAACCGCGGTTGCCAATAGCTCAAGAAAAGACCTTTCAACTGGTATAAATGTAATCTGTAATTCTTTCAGTTGTTGAAAATCAAGTAGCTCGCCAAGCGTTTTGAGGTTAAAAGTTTTTGTCGACTTTGAAGATAGAGATAACGTCTTAAGGGATTTAATTTTGCTAATAGATGCCAATGCGGTGGCGCTGATATTATTCCCTGTTATATGCAACTCTTCCACATTCTGGTGATCTGCCTCTGCAAGAATAGACTCATCCTGTTCATCAAGATTGATTACTCTGAATTTTGGATCATTGGTTATTGCTTTTCTGTTTTTTTCATTCCATGCAGAGATAAAGAGGTATTGCAGCGACGCGGTCATTGTTTTTTCCTATCGAATTATCCGGCTTTGACAAAAATCATAATAACTGATTAATATTTTAACAAAAATACAGGAGGAATACAATGACTTGATTTGACCATCTACTGGATACCGCGGACAAGCCGCGGCATAATAACACCTTATTTACTGAACTCTTCAAACGCTTCCAGCGCTTCTGCGGCATACATTAAAGAAGGTCCGCCGCCCATATAGACTGCCATGCCCAATGTTTCTATAAATTCGGCGTGAGTCGCACCATATTTAACCAATGCCTGAGCGTGAAAACCTATGCAACCGGGGCAATGATTGGCAACAGCCAGAGCCATAGCGATTAATTCTTTAGTTTTCTTATCCAATGCGCCATCTTTAGTGGCTGCCTGAGATAATGCGGAAAATCCAGCCATTACTTCTGGCATGTCTTTTCGCAATTTAGCCAATTGAGTACTGATTCCTTTGGTAATATCATTGTATTTCGACATAATTGTCTCCTTAAATTGATAACGTTCCAAGATTACATAAAATGCGGCAAATCTCAATTAACGGGAAATTTGCCAGATTTGTTGTTGGATCAAACGACCCAACCTACATCAAAACCGGTCGTTTGACCCAACAAACCGATCTATACTCCTGCAAAAATCTCTTCCAGAAAATTCCGCATAGCCTGCATCGAACGATGCTCTGCCGTTGCATTATAGATCGTTCCCAATTGACTATCGTGCGCCTGAGGATTGGTAAACGCATGCTGCGTATGGCCATACTGGTGAACCTGCCAATCGACATTCGCCTCCGTCATTTCCTGGCAGAATTGATTAACTTGCTCCGGCTTGACCATAGGATCATCATACCCATGCAACACCAGCACTTTGGACTTAATCGTCCTTGAAGGCAGATTATCAGGTTTGGCCAGCAAACCATGGAAACTGACCACACCTTTGACATCAGCGCCGCTGCGTGCCAAATCAAGCACACATAAACCGCCAAAACAGAAACCGATAGCCGCAATCCGGTTTTTATCCACTTCCGGCATAGCGGTAACGGCGTCAAAAGCGGCAAGAATACGTGCCCGTAATAACGCCCGATCAGAACCCAATGGATTCATTAACGCCATTTTCTCTTCGGTGGTATTACCAGTACGGCCATTGCCGTACATATCAATTGCAAACCCGACATATCCCAGTCTGGCAAGCATTTCAGCTTTCTGACAGGCAAAATCGTTGCGTCCGCTCCAATCATGTGCAACCAGAACAGCCGGCTTTGGTTTGCCATGGCCAGGCTCATAGGCCAAAAACCCGTGCAGCTCCTGATTGTCATGGCGATAAGTATAATTTGCAGTATGCATAGGACATCCTTTCTGATTTTTAGATTTTTGAGTCTAGTACTCTCACCTGACAAAATCAATGTGGGCTTAATTGGATGTTATATAATCAAAAAAGTTTACATAAGTTTAAAGGATGATCTATCCTTAAATAAAAAGAACAAAGTCCAGGAGACGTTATGATTACGAATACCTTGACTGAAGTCAAAAATTTTGTTCATGCCCAATTGTGCTATCAATTATTTATTACGCCGTTACCGATACCTTTAGAGCATGAATACCGGGATTTTGCCCAGCGGGCCTGTGAATATATGATTGAGAAGCGGACGGAGAAACTTGAGTTTAACGATCCGCGCCATTATGTTATTCACCATTTTGCCCAGGATAACCCGGAGGCTAAAAAAGTCCTGATAACTCATGGCTGGATGTCCAGGGCTGCCTATATGGTGCGCTTTATCCGCTCGTTGCATCAGCAGGGGTATGATGTGTATGCCCTCGATTTTCCTGCTCATGGCGAATCCAGAGGGCTGCAGCTCACCTGGATTGATGCCGTGTTGATTTTAAGGGATATCCTCAATAATCTCGGCCCTTTTCATGGCGTTATCGGGCATTCTTTTGGCGGCTCGATGTTATTTAATCTGTTAAACCTGTCTTTTCAGCTTCCGGAATGGCAGCTTGACCATATGCCTGGCGGTGCGGTACTGATTGCGTCGCCAACCAACATGCGCACCCCGGTTAGCAGTTTTGCCCGCTGGTTTAAACTAAGCGGCCGCAGCTACTCGCTGTTACGCAATGCAATCCGGCAGCGCTCCAATACCAATATCACCCATTTGAATTTCCGCCATTTTGTAAACCACGGCCAAGTACCCGTACTTTGCGTTCATGGTACAAATGATGTTTCCATTCATCCTAACGAATCAATCACATTTTGCCGTCGATATCAGCATGCCTCGCTGGCGTTAATTCCTGATGCCGATCATGTCGATGTGTTAATTGATAAGCGGGTAGAAAGTACGGTCAGTAATTTTCTGCTGAATTTATAGGCTTAATCAAACCAGAGCAGATCATTGCGGTAAAAAAAACCTTGATTACGCTTCGCTGCATCAAGGCTACTCTCTATTTATTCAACAATGCCTTCCCGGTACGAGAGAGGGTGTTTTGCAAACATTGCAATACCCATGCAGTTTCAGTAAGCTTGTTACTAATTTCTTTTATTTCGGTTTCATGCAATTATGGCTCTCCGGGGATTTAATTCGATTTATCCAACGCTTGGCGAACGGGTTTATGTTGATCCGCAGGCAAGTGTTATTGGCGAAGTATCTCTGGCTGATGATGTCTCGGTCTGGCCCATGGCGGTTATCCGTGGCGATGTTAATACCATTTCTATCGATCAAGGCACCAATATTCAGGATGCAGCAGTATTGCATGTTACGCATGACGGTCCCTTCACACCGGGCGGCATACCGCTAATTATCGGCAAAGGCGTCACGATCGGGCATCAGGCGGTATTACACGCTTGCCAGATTGATGATTATTGCCTGATTGGTATGGGGGCTCTTATTCTGGATGGCGTTCATGTCGAACACCATGTTATGGTTGCTGCCGGCAGTGTTGTTACCCCTGGAAAACGGTTGCAAAGCGGTTATCTCTACCTTGGCAACCCTGCCCGCCAAATCAGGGCGTTAACGGCAAGGGAAATTGAAAATCTTGAGTATTCAGCCCAGCATTATATTCGGCTGAAAGACAAATATCTTCTATGATTTGCCGGCTCTGCCCCACAATATCTCATGAAAATGATAAGCAACCGTATTACAGAACGGTTCAATTAAAGCAATTGCGCCGCCTATCATTACACTACCGGTCATCAGCCAGGCAATGGTAAACGCTACGCTGAAATGAACACAGGCAAAACTCAGGGTTTTAATAATCATACTGCGCTCTCCTGAACTGGCTTATGTTCAGTATAGCACAAATGAGAATGATTATCATTTTTATTTGGGAGGCAGATAGCAGAACCGGAGCCCGGGGGTTTATCACGTTTCCTCAGGCTACAATTTGCTTAATCGTACATTAACTCATCAAGCGGCGTATAATCCTTACTGGGTCCGCCCTGAATCAATTCATTTAACACATCGGTCATACACAACAAGCGTAGGGAATTAGGCGTTACCTCATCAAAAATCACGCGTGTTCCTAACAGCGAACCTTCTGCCTCATCAAATGTTGCCCCCAGGCCATAGCCCAGACACAAAGAACATAACTGATCCGCCCTTCTTGCTATGGCAGGTAACAGACCTGTTTCAGAAAACACTTCCTCATAGCTGACAAAGCGATCATTTAAATAAAATTTGGCATTCATTGACGCAGAGATCATTGCCAGACATTTACTAATATTAATATCCATTTACCGCCACCATGGTTGAGATGACTTAACTCGCCCGGCAAAGAAACTACGCAACCAGCGCAGAAATACAGGTACCGTAAAGCCATAATGCTCAATAACGCCAAAAAACACAGCAGATACCACAACCAGCATTGCCGTCCAGTATCGAATGTGCATCAGAAAAAGAAAAATAGGGAAAGCCGCACGTGCATCTACGATAAAAAAGCGTGCGCTTCTGGCAGAATCCCGCCAATGGGATGTAGCTGAAAAATTATCTGACATGGCATCCTCCATTCATTCGATGCTCTAGTAGTATATACCCAAAACTCACCTAAAGGCGAGATTCAGGCATACCTCTGGCCAGAATAACAAAGTTTGCTTGATGCAGCGTAGTGTAAATAGAGTGTACTAAGGCTACATTCCGCTACTTGCTATAACCGGTTCGTCCTCCGGGGTCGGCACCGGATTAATGTCTCTCAGACTGTAGTTTATAATTGACCAAGTGATAAATAACACTGAATTAGTAGTGGGTGGTTTATTTCCCAAGCTACTTTTTGCCTTTAGAAGCCGGGTAATTTTATCTTCCTGACTTAACTCTTCATTTTGCATATCACTAATTAAGCTCCCTACCATCAATTGTATTTTTTCAGGGAGTGGGAGTAGTCTCATGAAGAACAGATTAGATTGAAACCGAGTTAGCAAGGGGAAGTCTTGAAGAATCGAACTACCCTCATGAATCTCCTTTAATCGTCGCGTTACCGCTGCTGGATTAAACTGGGCAGCAGCCTCACCAAACCTGGCTATCTCAAATTTTGGTTTTGTTAATGATGCAAACTCTTGCTCTGTGCAATTAAGTTTCTGGTGATTAAATCGGACAAAAATTAATGTACGAAGTCTGTCTGATTTGAACTGGTCGGCAACCTCTTGTAATTCAGAAAGTGACGTTATAAATAATGTTATTGGAACTATAAATAAAAAAAATTCTTTAGAGTCAAATGAAGGAAGTTTTTTCAAGCAGCTGTCAAATAACGCTCTTTTTTTAATAAGCGGGCCAAACTTCAAAATGGCAGCTCTCAATACACTTGGTGCAGTTATGGCAAATATGCCAGGTATTAGCGCAGGTTGGCCTACAAATTTTTTAAAGTAATCAACCATGTGATCTAATAATAACCGTTGAACTGCCCCTGCTTTTATCCATTTTTGATAAGGTGCAATATAGGCGCCAAAACTGGGCTTCTTATTTATTTGCTCTATAATAGATTTCGCTATAATTTCAGCAAGCTTGCCACGCGACCTTTCTGATAAATATTGACTAAAGTGTTCATAATTATCTGGATTTAGCCAATTCCTCAGTTTTGGTGCAACAAAATTCAGAATTTGTTGTTCAACTTCAGGAGAACTGGCTCTTTTCAAAATAAAGACAGTGTTTGCATAATTAGTCAGTAATTCAGGAAATTTAGATTCAAGATATTTATCATCACTGTAAATTTCCTCAAATTGTGAATTAATAATAGCTAGTTGCTGGTTTTCTGAACTTTTTGCCAGGCGAGCTTTGATAGTCATAGCGTTGCTCCACAATAAAAATGAATTATTATAACCCTAAATGTTCAAAAAGTAAACAATATATTTTTCGGGGAAGTGAGCTCACAAATATCGCGTTGATCCAGCTCAGTGTAATAATGTTTATTCCTATTGCCGATTGAGTGTTATGCTGTAAAGCACAACACTCATTTGATGACAGCATCAAGGCTACGTTGGGGGTATAATATAATTAGGAATTAGGAGTGAAATCTTTGCGATCTAGTCTGGTATTGCATTCTACAAGTAAATTAGCCATCATCTCATCGGAAAAACCACTGTTTTCCTGAGTTGTAAATTGCGGCTCTGCATTAGCCTTTTCTGTACCATTCACAGAATTTGCTTTACCTTCCAGGCCCGCTAAAATTAATTTTGTACTTGTCATGAGCACCCCTAATAATATCCTGACACTACATAGTCTAACAAATTAAACTTAAGGATTTATTAAGCAAATTTCAGACCTGAGATTTCTTCTTTGTGCCGGACAATTTTTTTAAAAGCTGGTCTCCGGTTTATCAAAGAGAATCCAATTAGCCAATTTA
>NZ_JBHSAB010000020.1:0-69552 GCF_042649825.1 Legionella dresdenensis
GCCCCGAAGGCATGTGGCGTATTCTACTCATCCCAGCGGCAATGTCAAACCTTTTTTGCAATTTTTTTAATTTTTTTGTGTTTTTATGCCTTTCCACATAAAATCTGTCTAAACTCATAGTAAATAACACAATTTTTATCCATTATGCGCTTCCTAATTATTCTATTTTCATTATTTAGCAGCCTGTGTCTTGCAGCAACGCCAGGTTGTTATTATTCGGCAGGGAGTAATAAACAGGTATGCGGTTTTAATTGTATTAATGTTCATGGCCGGGTTAATTGTGCGCGGACACCAGATCAATCTTGTGTGGCGGATAATTTGGGGCGTGTCGCCTGTGGTTATGGTTGCGCTCGTTCGCCATTGAAGGTTATCTGTTCGGATACAAAGGGCTATATTTGCGTTATTAATAGTTATAATGAATTTAAGTGCGGACAGGGTTGCTATATAGCTAGTGATAATCAGATCAGGTGTAAGGAAAATTGATTATTTTTTGCGTTGGTAACGGTAGAAGGTAAGATTGTAGTGGTTTTTTTCGTCCTGAGCATGTTCTTCTTTATATATGCATTGCCATCCTGTCTCATTAAACGGTGGGAAAAAAGTGTCTGCTTCGAATTTATGGTGAATAACCGTTAAATATATTTGCTCGGCAAGCGACAATGCTTGCTGGAATATTTCTGCCCCGCCAATAATCATCACTTCTTCAACATTACCGGCGATCACAATAGCTTCGGACAAGGAATGCGCTATGCTGATTCCGGTAGCAGGCACCATTGTGCGCGACAAAATAATATTGTGGCGGCCAGGCAAAGGCCTGCCTATGGACTGGAACGTTTTTCTACCCATTATAACGGGCTTGCCCAAGGTGTTTTTCTTAAAGTAACTTAAGTCAGCGGGCAAATGGCACAATAACTGGTTGTTTTTACCAAGACCATAATTTTCATCAACCGCAGCTATCAAACTGATTTTAGTCATACTTATTCCGCTGGTCTGCCATAGAGAAGGCTGTTTCCACTGCAAAAAACAAGCTGCTGTGCTCTGCATTTCCTGTACCAGCCAACTCCAGAGCAGTACCATGATCAACTGATGTGCGGATAATCGGCAACCCTAAAGTGATATTGACGGCCTGACCAAAACCTGCATATTTAAGAACGGGCAGTCCCTGATCATGGTACATGGCCACAAATGCATCAATATTAGTTCTTTTACTCTGAGCAAACATCGTGTCCGCAGGGTAAGGTCCGGTTACGTTTATATTCCGGCTGCGCAGAATAGCCAATGCTGGCGAAATTGTATCAATTTCCTCGCGCCCGAGATAACCGCCCTCTCCTGCATGGGGATTTAAGCCGGCTACGTGGATGACAGGTTGGGCAATACCAAAATCCTGTTGTAACGAATAATGGAGTTTTAAGATAACATCAATAATTAATTGTTGAGTGATCGCAGATGGTACTTTTTGTATTGGCAGATGAGTCGTAACCAGCGCAACCCTCATGGTTTTGCAGGCCAGCATCATAACAACAGTCTCCACACCGCATTTGTCAGCAAAAAACTCTGTGTGTCCAGTGAAGGGGAAGCCAGCCTGGTTAATGACTGCTTTATTAACTGGTGCAGTGACCAATGCTGAAAATTGGTTTTGCAGGCAGAGCGAGGCAGCCAAATCAAGCATGGCAAGAACATGCGAGGCATTATTTGGTTCAAGCTTGCCGGGAATAACATCTACCGCACAAGGTAACGAGAGTATTGGCAAAACATTTTTTTTCTTATGGTATGGCTGATCAGGATCATAATCAACCAACTCAACGGTCAAACCCAGTTTATCGGCACGCTCTTGCAATACCTGTTTATTGCCGATAACTACAATTGGTAAATCCGATTCTGCCAACGGTAAACAAATATCAGGACCAATCCCCGCTGGTTCGCCGCTGGTTACAAGGACTGGCTTCACGCCAGATCCTTGTCGAAAATTTTGATGTAGGCATTAGAGCGTAAATGCTGTTGCCAGTTTTGTACCGCTTCAGTAAATTTGCGCTGTTGCAAATATTGTCTGACCTGCTGGCGTTTGAAACCTTCAGAATCATCTACTTTTTTTCGCTCCAGCACCTGAATTAAATGCCATCCAAAAACGGATTTTACTGGTTTGCTTATCTGATTCAATGGCAGCTTGTCCATTGCCTTTTCAAATTCAGGCACTAATTCACCCGGACTAACCCACCCCAGATCCCCGCCCTTAAGAGCACTGGTCACATCGACTGAATATTGTTTTGCCATAACCGCAAAATCTTTGCCTGATTTCAACTGTTGATAGAGGTTATTTATTTGTTTAGTGGTTTCTTCAGCAGTAGTGCTCGCTCCCTGTTTCAATAAAATATGACGAACATGCGTTTTTATCACTTCGTGTTTTTCGTTGTTGCCGCCAACGGCAACCAGTTTTATCAGTTGAAAACCATTTCCAGCCCTGATTGGGCCTGACACCTGTCCGGCACTCATATGCACAACTTCTTTTGCAAAAATATCAGGTAATTCTGGTAAATGGCGCTCACCCAAATCACCGCCCTCAAGAGCAAATTCGCCACTTGATTCGGCAATTGCGATTTCGCTGAAATCACCACCCTTTTTGATTTTTGCCAATAATTGTTCTGCTTTTTGACGCGCTTTTTTAACTTGTTCTGTTGTTGGTTCTTCGGGCAGGGGAACAACAATATTCTGTAAGTGATAGGTTAGCTGAGTCTGATCCGGTAATTTGGCCTTTTTTAAATAGTCTTCAACTTGCTGAGGCGATACAACCACTTCTTTCCCGACTGCTTTCTGCTGTATACGGCTGATTAAAATTTCTTTTCGGATATTTTCCCGGTATGTATCCCACGCCAGGCCCTGGCGGCCAACTTCTTCGCGCAATTGCTCAACGGTCAGATGATTGCTATCCGCAATTTTAGCGATCGTATCATTGAGTTCATTATTATCGATAGTCAAATCATTCTGCTTGGCTAACTGCAACTCAAGGTCAACATCAATTAGATGTTGTAGAACCTGTTTTTTCAGAATGTTATCGGAAGGAACCTGCATATTTTTGGCAGAAATCTGTTGGCGGAGCAGATCAACTTGCGCGTTAAGCTCGCTTGCAGTAATTACTCCATCATTCACTACCGCCACTACCCGATCCAATGGTTGGGAAAAAGCTACGACAGGAAGAAGCAACCCTATCAACACACTACGTTTTAACATGCAATATTTCCTCTTTTACTCTTGCAGAAATCGCAATTCAGGTGATTTTTTTCAGTTATCAACCATAAAACGGCAGTATATCAAAATTGTGTCGCGATAGAAAATAGTGTTTCGTCTGCTATTTATTCAGATTATCTTAAGAATTTACTGCTATATTTGAATCAAATAGATTATTAAAAATATACAAATGATTAAAATCGTGCAGGAAAATCATAACGTCTTTGAGGGGAGCTCCATTAATGAGGTCATTGAGTTCTTTTCGTTGCACGAATCAAAACCCAATGTCCGCGCAATTACCAGATTTACGCTTGAGCTGGATAACCTGACTTTGTCTACTGAACAGGTGCAGCTCTTAGCGGATTATATTGCTGACCATGAGCGCAAAACAGCGTTCCGGATTAATATTTCAACTGCGAATCCAATGCCTGAAGCCCAGCAAGAGCAACTTGATAATGCCTGCTTGCAGGCAACACGCCATCAATTCAGCCAAAGACATAGCGATTTGATTAATGAAACCGTTAATGTGCAGGCAGCGCCCATTACCCGAGTTCGGCGCACCAAAATCAATATGTTAAATGGCGATAATTTAAACCTCTCAGTGCAGAAACAACATCAACAACAACAACAGCAGCAACAACAACAGCAAAATACCAGCAAAGCAGTGAAAAAACGGATTATCGCTAATACTACCAAAGAGGAAATAACGGCTGCGCAAACCAATGTTGCGTCAGCAAGGCTCGGTGAGTTAATCGATAAGAACACCATTGAAGCAAAACTCGGCAACTATACCAGAGAACGTTACCCAGAGCAGACGCCTGATTTACTTGAGATTTGGGATAATCTGGTCAGCAAAAGCGCAGATAGAATCAGTAACTTAAATTATAAGATTACTCATGTCCAGAAACAGGCCATGGAGATAATTATTCAGTTTTATCCTGAGTTTAGCTATGGACTGGTGTATGATAATTTACCTTCCGGCTTTTATCTGGTTCAAACCTCCGATCAAAAACAGGTACTTTGTTATAGTGATGCGCCAGAATACCAATATGCCAATCATCCATTACGGATTACCCTGGAGAGTAAAACGCTTGATACGCTAACCGGAACTTATCGCCAGTTTTTACCCGCTGCTATTCGATGTCAAAAGCCCGATGCATCCGATGCTTATATCCAGTCAGCTTTAACTGGTAATAACGAGGCTTTAGCACAGGATATTCCAAATTTTGCCGAGTACGAACGCCGGTTTCATCATTTAACAATCTCAGAGCTTGCACACTCCAGACATAAAGAAGCATTACTGTTTTTTTTACATGAGATAGCAGGCGCTGAAAGCCCAAGGGTATCGGAAATTAACCGTATGATGCAGGCCTTGAATCTGGAGGATTACCATTATCAAGGCCTGGCCAAAATACTGCTCCATCAGGGCGATACGGGTGTATTGGTATTTTTGAAAAAAATGGTGAAACTTAAAAATAACAGCTTGTTTACTCATTTTAATGAAGTTTTTCTGAAAGACAGCCAAAATTATCCTCTTTTCCTTGCTGAAAACAGCTTGAGAAACCTCGATAACCTGGCCGCGTTCGACAATAATACCCGAGCCTGGTGGGAGTTGCTGACGAGCCAACACCAGCGAAGCGGCGCTCGAACGGAATTTAATGAATTATTTGCAGCCTTTAATCATTTTATTGAGCAAAACGACAAGCAGGGCACTAAGTTAACCCTCTCTTGCCCGGCTCAGAATTGTAAACATCTTAAAATTACGTTAAATCGTATCGAAAAAATTCTGCGTCGCGCCCATGACAAACAGGAGCAAATGAATTGCCTTGAAGGCCTTGATTTTAGCGCTGACGGAGCCTGTTTTGCCAGCGAGCATGCCAATTATTGGTTAGTTAGCAAGCAGATGGAACTCAGCGCTAATCATGAATCTGCCAAGGGTTTACATTACATGGCTTCCACGAGAGACGGGTTATACCACCGACTTTTAGGCCGCAAGGTGAATTATCAAACGAGCAAAAGAGTGTTTTATCGTTATTTGGGCCAACAAAAAGCGGCCTTTTCGTTTGATATTTATCAAAAAATAGAACAGGCAATTGCCGATAATTTGAATATCAGTCTTGCTGAAAAAAAATTATACCTGTATCTGGCAGCCGTGACTTTAACAGGTAATAATCCCGTCACAAAATGCACCGATCCACTTACTCAATTTCAACAGTTACAGGCCAAAATACAAACTATTATCGCGCGCCTTAACCTTACCGCCTCCAATCGCCTTGGCAGCGCACCCTTCACTGCGGCGTTTGAGATACTCACAGATTGTGAGGAAAAATTCGCACTATCACCCGAACATATTACTTACTTACTGACACAGATAGAAGAATCAACAGAGAATGATAATCAGTTAATCGCGGCCTTCTGGAGCACACTGCGGTTGTTTGCTGCGTACCCCGGACAGGCTACTGAAATCCTGCTTTGTTTCAAACAACGAGCGGAAAAAGACAAAGAAGGTTACTCAAAAATAAAAACCGCTGATATGGAACACCATACCGAACTGTTCTCTACGCTTACACCGGTCTTAAATGCCGCGGACATGAATGAATCAGATAAGCACGCTTTCACGAGGTTCCTTGCCTGTCTGGACATTTCATTCACCGAAGGAACCTACCAGGAAATTATAGAGTTAGTAACAGATATTAAAAATTTGGATCAAGGTGTTAAACAGCCCTTGCTTGCCCGGTTAGGTGCGATAAATATTTTACGCTCAAATGAATTACCTGATCTGAACAGCATAAAAAACATTATTAACGATGTAAAAGCGATAGATTTAACTCGCCGAAGTAGTTGGGGCATTAATCAGGACATCAATAACAGCTTAATACAACATATCCCGGCAACAATTATAGGTAATGAAGCCCTTAAAACCGCAGATAAAGATCTTTTATGGCTACTGTACAGCTGTTCTCCTGTTCAGAATCTTGAAAAACTCCATCGAGATATAGAAAACGGCATAAAAGATTTTTCTGAGAACTTTGCCGGCAGACTTATAATCAAAAATATTAAGCCCCATGCTGAACAAGTGTTAGCGCTGCTGATGGAATATATTAATGCAATTAAAAAAGAGACCGCCACTCTCGATGAGTTATTAGCGATAACAACCAAAATTGAACAGAAGCTTCCGGACTTATTGAATGAAACGGTAGCCGGTTTGTCAATTCGTACGCTGTTGATAAAATTCGTGCAAGCAGCTCCTGGCCCAACTGACATTAAAGAACTGGCATGCAATACATTCAAAAGCGGTCTTTTGGTTGACTTTTATAGACCCCGTATTGAAGAAATTCTAGGCGATGAAATTAAAGCCGCCATCCAGTCATTACAAACTGGCAATACCGCTTTTAACACCTGGTTAACAAATCATTTTGCAACCATTCCTTCGTTGCGCATGGATCTGGCGCTTAAACAGTTTGATGGCAACCTTACTACATTAAGAGGCTTTACTAATGCCTTAATCGAACTTAAGAACACGAGTGAAGCTGATTTCCGAAAAACCATCAATTACCTTGTTGATGATGAAAAATACAAATTACTACTCATACCTGACTTCACTGCTCTACTGACAAAATTATTTAAATCAGGCTACCCGATAGCCGAGCAGGTAACCGTTATTTTTCAGGCGATTGCGGGACAGAAAATAAGCTCGGAACAATTAAAAAATGTCTTCGACCATATCGAGCTGTTAATAAATCAAAAGAGCTATATTTCACAAGAAACGTACCACATGTTACTGCAACTCATGGTGCGTTATAGTTTAAAACAACAATCGCTGTTCCCCTTACATGAGGTTATTTCACTTAAGCAACTTTCTGGCCTTGAGCGTAAACAGGCAGACGAATTATTTAACAGTATTGTTAAAGTTGCTTATCACGCCCAAAATGACGCCTACCCGCTCCTGCCGCAACTAACCGGGAAAATAAGTTCGTTGATCACAGATAAAATAGCAGACGCCACGTATCTGGTTAGTTTCATCACCCTGCTTCTTGAGCGCTGCCAGCAATATAATCCCGATGAAATCAATACCATTATGAATTTGATTGACGCCTTAAGCCAACACTCTTCAGAACAGTTGGAACAGATTATTACCATAATCAATAAATGCGTCTACAACTCTGACCAGGTAAATCTGAATGCGATCCAGGCCTTATACCAACAGCTGATTGCTCATACTGAGATTATTCCACAAATAGCTAATCTCTTTATCAGCCAGCCCTACCCGCCTATCCAAAAGCTGACTGAGACATTAGCAGGGGGAAAACAGGAGGTCGAGTACTATATCAATCATTTTGATTCCGATCCTTTTGGTTTAAGACAGTCCACTGCCGATGAAACAAGCGCAGACATTTTATCCCGCCAATTTGCCAGCGATCGCATCCTTGATGCAGTAACGCAAATTAAACAGAAAGCAGACGGCAGCTATCTTACTGCGGAGCAACAATTTGAATTAACCCGGCAACTTGCTTACATTAATGCGCTAGGGAAAGATACTGCGCTGATCATTGAGGATCGTGAATACTCGAATTTAATTCAGGCTTCCCGAAAAGAATTGTCAGAACTGGCTCACAAACTTAGTCAGCCCTGCAGTGATGAAAAAGAACAATTACATCGCAGATTGCAATTGCTGGCGGTAATGCGTGAATTGTTCTACCGTAGCACCGGCATACTGCCGCACACAACTCAACTTTTATCCGTGTTATTGTCAACAGTTTATTCCGGTAATTTGACCATGGAAATTCAAACCGGGGAAGGAAAAAGCATCATCACGCCTTTATTGGCCGCCATGCAATGGTTTGAGCAACAGGGCAAAGTTACCGTTAATGTCTGTACAGCTAACCGGGGATTAATTGACCAGGATTATTTTCAGAAAGGTGCGGTTAATTTCTTCCAGTCTCTGCAAATCAACTCCGCTGTTATTGCAGATAATTCACCAGCCGGAAGTTATTGTATCGGCGGGATCAATTATTCAACGATAGCCGATTTGTCGCTCTATTGTTCCCGGGCAAGACTCGAAGGCGAAGCGCTTAATAAAATTGAAGATGGCCGCGAACTGGCAAGTGATTTAATTCTGGATGAAATTGATAAAGAAACCCTTGATAGTAAAACGTTATTTAATCTGTCGATAGCAGCTAAAGGAGCAGACCAGGAAAATCCGTATACTTGGCTTTACCCGCTAATTAATCAATTTATTGACCTGCCATCCTTTAAACGGCTACCAGAAGAAGACCGCGATGCATGGTCTGCCAGTGAAGATCTGCATCAGTTAAAAATTTATCTTTATGAGCAGACCAATGACTACGCGCAAAAAGAATTATTGCAACAAATCAGCAATCAGAAATTTGACAAATGGCTGGATGCAGCCTGTATCGCCAAGGGTCTGCAGAACGGCGTCCATTATATTATTGCCAAACAAAACGACGATGAACAGAGTAAACAGTCAGAAGCTGTTCCTTTAATTCAGAACAGCCCGCAATATGGCGCGACCTTCAGTAATGGCGTTCAACAATTTCTTCATGCCCGGCTACAGAAAGATGAGCCGCAATCTCATTTTGTTATTGAACCAGAATTATTGTTTGTGGCCAGCGAATCCAGCCGTGATCTGATTATTCATTATCGGGAGAATGGCCGGATTATCGGCATAACAGGAACTGCAGGCACTACGGAAGAATTAATTGAACAGGAGAGCAAATTCGGCTTAAAAGCGATCGCCATCCCAAGACATAACAAACGTAATCGCCAAAAACTGGAAACCATAGTCAGTTCAAATGACGAGCAACAACTTGAAGAATTGAAAACAATCCTGCTTAAGGAGGCACAGAAAAAGCCCCATCAAACACCTCCGTCATTGCTGATTAACAATGATATTAAAGCAGCCAATAAAATGTATGGCGTATTATCACAGACTCTGGCCGGAAGCGGATTAATTGTACAAATTATAACCGGCGAAGAAACTGAGGCAGAAAGGCGAAAGCGAATTGAAAATGCTGGCTTGCCAAATTATGTGACGGTAACAACATCTCTTTCGGGACGTGGTGTTGACATCAAACCTCAATCAGAATCAGGATTGTTTGTAATCCAGACTTACCTGGCTCCGAAACGAGATACCCGTCAGTTTATTGGCCGCTGTGCACGAAACGGTATGGCAGGAAGGTATCTGGCAATATTCAGCGGCAATGATTTTCTTCATAAATATGATCTGCCTTCATTGCAGGCCATGAATTCCAGGCAGCGGAAACAAGCAATCACAGCATTGCAAAAACAAATGGCTGAAGAGGCAGCTGTTGAACGCCATTTTGTCCAGGAAGTAGCCGCTATTCAGCAAATATTTGTTCAACAATTTGAGATATGGCAGTATCTGATGCTACGCGACCTGGATCCTGTCTTAAAGGAACGTACCATAACATTTTTGTTAAGCAAGCGCGAAGAAATGCTCACGGGCTTAGCCGATTTATGGCAACAATGCCTCGATAGCACTGATCCTGAGAAAAAACAGGCTAATCTGTATGTCAGAAGAAACAATGCAGGTGAACTGGAATATCAGGAACTCAATAA
The DNA here is from genome assembly GCF_042649825.1 of Legionella dresdenensis. Lineage (NCBI taxonomy): Bacteria > Pseudomonadati > Pseudomonadota > Gammaproteobacteria > Legionellales > Legionellaceae > Legionella > Legionella dresdenensis. The sequence goes on from NZ_JBHSAB010000020.1 coordinate 9,820, forward strand.
AGCCCTGAAACAATTTGAAGACCAGGCCATAGACCTGTGGCATTCCTTCAGTACTGAGCTGGAGACAAAATACAATACCCTGCCTATGGCGGAATATAGAAGCAGTCAGGAACTACTCCAATATATTCAGCACTTTGATCCGCGGCAAGAGCTGGATATACGCCATACCAATATGCGCCAGCAAAAACGTGAAATACAGGCTGAAAATAGAAGCGCCAGAAATCATGCGAAATACGCGCTTGATCCTGAGGGCGCTATCTTGCATTTTGATAATAATAACCTCGAATTAGCCAAACGCCAGCAGTTGGCTGAGGCTTCGGCGCTATCGGCATTCCGCTTGTTAAAAAATGATTTTGATGAGGTATTACAGCAGCTTCCTAAAAAACATCCGTTAAAAAATAAACTGACTTTTAATCTCGGTAATAAAGATGTTAATACTCTGTTTGATACCTTTGCCAGTAACCTCCGAACCTACAATCATGATCCAAAGCTTGAGCAGGCAATGAAATATAAAATGCAGCCGGTAGCAATGGAGTTTATCGCGCTTTGTAACCGTACTCAAAAACAGTATCCGGATTATGATTTCAGCCGTTTTAATGATATCCGGCAAGACTATATTAATGATGCCACAGCTGGTCTGATTAACTACCTGGAAAAAAATCTGGCATGGGCAAAAAAGGAAAACCAGGGATTCGCATACTGGTTTGCACGCAGCGCGGTGAAAACAGCAGCCGCAGAATTGTTAGCAGCGATTGAACAAATTAAAAGCGCGCCGGATGGCGAAAAAAATCAGGCATTAAAAAATCTGTATAAAATACTTCATGTTCAGCAATACAAACTTAAAGATCTCTGGATTTTTTTCAGAAACACGCGCAGCGTCATTAATAAAGCCATACAGGCATTTGCCAATATTGAATATATTGGCGCTCTGCCAACAACATTCAAAACAGATTATCAGGAAGAAGCAATCCTGGCGATTCATTTGGATAATTTTATGGCCATACTTAACAAATTGAATCAAAAACATGACCAGAATAAGCAATGGCAGCAAATGACAAGCGAATTGCAAGCCGTCATGAATAAAAATAATGGCCTGTTTGTCTTTTTTGAACTGGCGCATTGCCTGTCTGCTTACAAAGATCGATTTAACACCAATAAACACCTGCGCCCGGCATTACAGCAGTTGATTAATGAAATCAATGCCCAAAAGAGTAAAGTTGATTGTCAACACAGTTCGCTGTTGCAGCAAAGCCGTTATCTGAGCAAGAAAGAAGAGGAATTACAGCAGCAATTAAAGGACATTGCGGGCGTTACTATCAATGGATTACAGGTGCGATATGGTCACACAGGATTTCAGGAGTACTTTGATTTAATTATCGAAGGCCAGGACCGGGATAATTTATTACCCGGATTTACCCGATACAAATCGGCTATGCTTACAGAGATGCTGGCAGATTTAGCGCAATGCCGGATAAATATACGGCATTATCAGGACGAATTAACCAGCAGGAAGGACTATCTGACCACTCATTTTTCGGCCTCGACAACAACCAGTTTGCCGACAACTGGCAACTCCGAAATTGATGCATTAATCGCTGAACATAATGCGTTATACCAACTGATAATTGCGCCGCCTGCGTTTGAGAATATCCCTCCGGTGCAAGACTGGAGGGTTCCTGAACTAAAGGTTATCTATACGCGCCTTGAGAACATGTCTCTTAAAACGCTTGATGCCAATAACGTTCCCTTCGCTAATATTTCAGGATTTACTGAGCAGGCTGCAAGTATGCTTCAGTTGAAAAACAACCTTGAAGTACAAATACGGGATAAACAGAAGTTAATACATGCACTGGAAAAAGAAATAAAAGAAACTGTGTCCGTTCAAAAGCAAAGCGGATTCGCCAGATTAAAAGGATTGGCTACTCAGGCGCAAAAGAAATTAGTCAGCGCCGCTAATGGTGATTTACCGCCAGAAAAGCAACTTGAACATTGCAACCAGGAACTCAACAGGCTTACAACCGAGTTAACAAAGCTGAGCGGCACTTTTGAAAATTACAAACAGGGATGGCTGACTGATGTCCGCAAGCAAATCGATAAACGTATATCATACCGGCTTCAGGTCAAAGCGACGGACATTAAAAATGCAATCATGGAGCGTCAGAATATGGCCCAAAGTATGCTGGATTCATTACACGAAAGAGCTGATTTTCTTACCAAAAGAACAACTGCGGAAAAACAAAAAGGTGCGGTTATAACCAGACGTTTTTCGAACCTGACTGAATTGCTTGAATTCCAGACTAAAGTACAAACGTTGCCGAAGGCGGCGATAGAGAGTGCACCTGAGAGGGTGACTGGTGCAGCGAAGCGAGACGTGCCGCGACCTGATTCTGGCTCCTCCATAAAATTGATGTAGGTTGGGTCGTTTGACCCAACATGGGTATCAGACAAAGTCCTTTCAATGATTGAAAATCGGATGTTGGGTCAAACGACCCAACCTACTGGTTCTTCCATGACGCCCCTACCGCTCTAGTTATGGAAATTATCGCGGTAACCTGGGATGTAGGTGCGGATGACGCTTGATGGATTGCTATAGCCTAGTGTGCCCAAGCCTTTCAGCAATACCTGCAGATAGACATTATTATTGTACTGCGGCCTTAACTGCGGGCTTAAGCTCTGGAAAGTCCTGCCGCCAACCAGCCGAGCTGCCCAGCAACAATTGTCATATTGAAGGCCAAAAAATGAAATCATTTCATAACGCTTGCTGATGTTATAGCTGAATGCTCCCAGGCTGCTCCATTTTTCAGTAAATGGCCAAGCATAGGAAAAAGTCGCCTGATGTAGCGGATTATTCTGAATATTGCTATATGCAACCTGAGTTATATCGCCATTAACCAGATAAGTATAACCAAAGCTCAGAATCTTGTTAGCATCAGGGGCCGGTTGATAATGAAAATCAACGTGTGCGTTATTGGTATCATGTGCATACGTATCCCAGACATAATCACCGGTCACCGCCCAAGTGGAATTAAAGTGATAGACAGCTCGTGATGCGATCGGCGAGGACTTGGCAAGCGGTGATAAATAGCCCAGAGTAAGCGGGCTATCATAGCAATACCCCAAATAGCTCTGGCACAATTGCACTCGCCGCTGATCAAAATACCGGATCTGGCCAACAGTAAAACTGGCGCGTTCGGCACCGGTATTGTCAGATAACCAGCGCGTGGTTACTGCGTATGATAATTGGTTAGTATCGCCTATGCGATCAAATCCGGAAAAACGGTTAGTGCGAAATAGTTGATCAGTATTAAAAATCATATACGCCGAATCATAAACCGGGATTTGGGTCTGATCATGATAGGGGACATATAAATAATATACTCTGGGTTCAAGGGTTTGCGTCAAGGGCTGATTGAACCAGGACGTAGTGCTGCGGTCAAAATACAGCCCACTATCAAAACTGTAACGCGGAATAGTCCGATCGTAATGGTTCTCGATAAGATTATCATTGTGTATATCGTAATAATTTTGCACCAGTTCCATGCCTGGCGTGAAAAATCCCCATGGTTTGAGATAGGGCAGCGACAATTGCGGGTTCAGGAAATAACGCGGCCCTTCCGGCATAGTCTGAATACTGTTAGGCCATTTAAAATTATCAAGCTGGCCCAGCACGTTAAAATTAGCATTCAGCGGCAAATCAGAATAACTGCCATAGGCCATAAGCTGCGGCAAACGCTGATAAACATCGTTGACTGGCGTCTGATCAATAGGTTGCAAGGTTTGGTAGCTTTGTACCATCCCCTTAAATACCCAATTATCGGTAGTATAGGTTAAATCACCTTCCCGTTCCAATTGCCGCTCAGTCAATATAGCCAGGTTACTGCTGAAATCTTCCTGATAATAATCATCCGATACCTGATGCAAATTGATTCGCAATCTTAAATCAGGGTTAATCTGAGTGATATCGTTAAACTGAACAGACCAGCGATCAGTTGACGAGTCCCGTAACTGTGGATAGAGCCATTCGTTCTGATGCAGAAACTTCTTATATGCATGGTCATCAGGTAAAAAATGACCATTAATCTGGCCGGCTGAATTTTCAGTCAGATAACGGAACTGGCCGCCTAACATTACACCGCGCAGCGTATAAATACTGGGGGTAATGGTTGCATCATAATCAGGCGCAATGTTCCAGTAATAAGGCAGGGAAAAATTAAATCCGCCAATATTGGAATAGCCTTTTGTCGGCAATAAAAATCCGGATTTCCGCTCTTTGGAGGTAGGAAAACTGAGATAAGGAGTGTAAAAAACAGGAACTTTGCCGATTACCAGTTTGGCATCACGCGCCACACCGGTTTTATCGGCATCATTTAAAGTTATTTTTTCCGCCGCAATATGCCAGGCATAATCCTGGGGAGAGCAGGTACTATAAGTTGCTTTTTCCAGCAGATAATCTTTGTTGGCAAATCGCTCGATAAGCCCAGCCCTGCCCCATGCCGGCAATATGGCGCTCTGGCGTCGGGAATCAAAACGATACAAAACATCTTCCGCTTTACCCGATTTATCCTGCGTATTAATGGTCACTTTGCGCGCAACCATTAATCGCTCAGGTTCCAGATAAGTAACGGCGCCTAATAATTCAATATGGGTTACCTGATTGGTTTTGGCATCACGGTACACATAAGCAGTCTGGGCATTCACCACCCGATTGGTCTGTTGGACCTGAACATTGCCGGATAAAGTTGAGCGGCCCTGATTATAAAAAGAGACTTTATCAGCCTGCACCCTGATTTCATCAGGCGATACCAAAGGCTCAACCGTAATCGGCCTGTACCCCCCGCCACACATGCTGGACACACTTCCTGACTCCCAACCAAGGCAACGTGCAAACTCAACGCTCATTGCGTTACTCATAGTCATATCGCGCGGGATCACGCAAGCCTGTACCGGCTCAACCAAAACCTCGGTTGCGTAGCTGGCAGTATGGTCAACAATCAGCAAAGCAAGCACACTCAGCGACAATATCACTGATGGGGCTTTTCTGTATCGTTTATTACCGGCTTGCAGCTGTAATGAATTTGCCTGACCTTTCACCCATCCAACCTTAACACGACCACAAATAAAAACTGGGAGATGAGTATATACTTAATGGTCCCGGTTTTGCGATATTTTGCAAAAAGAATTTACCAGGACGGGGATTGCAGATTGCTTTGGCTTTGGTTACTCTTTCGGCACAGTATTTGTTTCTGAGTAATAATGGATAACCGATTCAATCAGTTGCAGCTATGGTTAACAAGCGCGTTGCAGACTGATTCTTTTTTATTGACCCCATTGTCTGGCGATGCCAGCTTCCGCCGCTATTATCGCCTTGCCTGTCAGGGAAAACAGTATATCGTGATGGATTCACCGCCTGACAAAGAAGATATTAAACCATTTATTGCAATTGCCCAGTTGCTTCGTAACCATGAGATTAACACACCGCAAATTCATGCTCTGGATGAAGCGCAAGGCTTTGCAGTTCTTGCTGATTTTGGTGATTGCCTGCTGCTTGCCAGATTAACCGACCATAGCGCTGATGCGCTTTACAAACAAGCAATGGCGGTATTGATCAGCATGCAAGGTACACCGGGCAGTTCATTACCTGCGTTTGATCAAGCATTCATGCTGAAAGAAATGGCCTTATTTAATGAGTGGTTTATTAACCGTTACCTCAAATTGGCGTTAACCCCGCAGGAAGATCAATTAATCCGTCAGACATTTGACTGGTTAAGCCGTGAAATCAGCCAGCAACCAATCGTATTTATCCATCGTGATTATCATTCGCGTAATATTATGGTTCAGGAAGACGGTCAGCTTGGCATTATTGATTTCCAGGATGCCATGCGCGGTCCGGTAACTTATGATTTGGTTTCGTTATTGAAAGACTGTTATATCCAATGGCCGCGCGAACAGGTTATTAATTGGCTGGAATGGTTTTATCAGCATATGGACCTGCAATATAAAACCGTAACGTTCCCGGATTTTATCAAGGCTTTTGATCTCTGCGGCTTACAGCGCCATATCAAGGTGTTGGGTGTTTTTTCCAGATTGTACCTGCGTGATAATAAAGCCGGGTATTTAAAAGATCTGCCCCTGACTCTTACCTATACGCTTGAGTGTCTGGCTTGTTATCCGGAACTCTCCGATTTTTATCAATTTATGCAGGCAAGGATACAACTTCCATGACAACGGCAATGATTCTGGCTGCCGGCAGAGGCGAACGGCTAAAGCCCATCACTTACTCTACGCCCAAGGCAATGTGCAGAATAAAAGGCATTCCTTTAATCGAAACGCATGTGACTAATCTGGTAAAGGCAGGCATTACCCGCATTATTATTAACCATGCTTATCTTGGCGATCAGATTCGCCGCCATCTCCGTGATGGCCGTCAATTGGGTGCGGAAATTATTTATTCCCCCGAGCCGCCCGGCGGGCTGGAAACCGGCGGCGGGATATTTCATGCTTTACCGTTATTAGGCAAGGAACCGTTTATTACGGTTAATGCCGACATTGTTACTGATTTCAATTTTGAGCAGTTGCAATTACCAGCTGATTCATTGGCTCATCTTGTCCTTGCGGTGCCGCCACAAGCTAAACAATCAGGCGATTTTGGTCTGGAACAAGGGAAAGTGGTGAATACGCCCCGGCAATATATTTTTTCCGGCATTACCTGTTATCACCCTGAGGCGTTTGCTAATTGCGAGCGCGGACGGTATTCAGTCATAACGTTGTTAAGGCAATTGGCTGACTCAGGCAGGCTGACAGGCAGCCTGATGAGCGATTACTGGATAGATATCGGTTCAGTGCAACGATTGACACTGGCCCAGCAGCAACGGTAATCCGTTAGCGCCCCATTCCACCGGAACTGGCTGTTGGCGCTTCTGGCTCAGCAGGTGTTTGCCCTGCTTCCTGGCGGGCGGCTGGTTGTTGTGCAACCGGTTTTCCTTCCGTGACATCGGCCTTGATATATTCAGGTGGGAACGGACGCTGTTGCATTTGAACTTTAACTCCCCTATCCGCATAGAACTTGGCCAAACCTTCCTGCTTATCCTCAATAAGCTGCCTGATTCGCTCAGCATCAGCTCTGGAGGGCTTGCCGGCTTTATCAGTTACTGTTTGGCCCTTGGAATCGGCCTGATAAAGTACGCTTTCATCATTCACAACCTGTTTTTCAGCCAACCAGGCATTTAATAAATAATCCAGTTTCTTTTGCAAAGCCGGGTCGAGCGGCGCGCCTTCACTTGAAAAACCTCTGACGAGTTGGGCAAAATTGGTTTCAATAGCATAATCGATTTTGACTGACTTACCCGCAAGTTCATCGATAATCGCCTTGGCAGAATCCTGGGAGACATTCCGTTGTAGATTTTCAAAACCTGACCTGTTTGGCATTTCGCCTTCCCAAGGATTTGAGCGATCCTTCTGTAATCCCATATTATCAACAATTTCTTTAAGCGGAATTAAAAATTCTCTTGCGCCTTGAGCACGGGGATTGCTATCAATTCTTTGTTCTAATTGCTGTATAAAATACTCGTTAGCCTGATTATCCGAATCGGATTGTGTGAGCTCGAAACACTTCACAACAGCTGGTTTGGGAGGTAAAAATATAGACTGGGCTAAGTCCGGCATAATGTTTCACTCGCAATTGGTTTGTGTACAAATATACATGAACAGTATAGCAAAAAAATATTGGGTTATCAGCCGATTTGTGGTGCAGTTTGTAGCCTTGCGCAGCCCACCCACTATCATTAAGTTAAGAAAATATGTCATCCCCGCGCAGGCGGGGATCCATCCATCAAACAAGGTAAGGAGCCAACTTGAAAAATGGATTCCCGCCTTCGCGGGAATGACAGTATCCTTGACCCTTTTAATCCATAGGATTTTTATAATTATCCGCGACTGATTCGAACTTTTTATTTTTCATGGAATCAAAGCTGAACTCATCGACCTGAATCGCATCCCAGCGCGCACGCTCCATTGCAACCAGACTATCCATCTCGGTCTGGGTCAAATCGCCTTTTTCAACCCGCTCGGCAAGCTTTTTCTTGAAGGCACCAAATGAATAACGCTTCAGATCCGCGACCTTACTAATTAATTCATCATTTTTGATCATTTCCTGCAGAGCATATTCCATTTTATCCACTGACTGCGCGGGGTTATTGCTTAAATAAATCCATTTTTTCAGACCAGCGCGGTATTGATTATTACTCGTCATTAATTTTGCCAGTTTGTTATCCATGCGGTCACAGGGATAACACATAGTTTGTCCGAGGGGGAAAGCGATTAAGCGAGCCAATAGGCCAATAATCCGTGAGGGGAAGTTATTGCAGAAACGGATTAGGGATTGCTGGGCATGGTAAAAACAGTATGCGACAGCCCATTTGGCATGAGCCTTCTGATCGGCATGACAGTCGTTTTGCTGATAAAGGCGTAAGGCTGCCATTGCCATATACAGATAAGACATACCATCAGCCAGCCGTGCCGACAGGCGTTCTTTACGTTTCAAATCGCCGCCAAGATAAACCAGGGCTAAATCTGCTAACCACGCATAAGCATGACTTAAGCGGGCAAGCCGTTGATAATCGCGCTTTAAATCGTTATCCGGTGCACTGATAAACACACCGCCAGTCCAACCAGAGCAAATTGTTTTAGCAAAATTTTGCATGAAATAGTAAATGTGTTTCCAGAGCACGTCGCCAAATGCTTTTTTATCCTGTCTCGAAACGGCGTAAAACTCTTCGCGGATAAAAGGATGACATGCCATCGACCCCTGACCGAAAATCAGCAGGTTACGCGACATAATATTAGCCCCTTCTACCGTAATGGAAATCGGCACCCCCATATAATGACCGGTTAAATAATTACGCGGACCGACAACTACGGCACGGCCTGCATGAATATCCATGGCATTATTTACCGCTTTGCGGGCAAGTTCGGTATTAAAATATTTGGTGATTGCTGACGCAACAGACGGTTTTTTATGTTGATTAACCGCGGCCACTGTCAATAAACGGGTGGCATTAACCAGATAATTATAACCACCAATTTCGGCAAGCTTCTCTTCTATCCCTTCAAACTGGCCAATTTCAACGCTAAATTGTTTCCGTACTCGTGCAAATGCACTGGAAGTTAAATAAGCAATCGATGATGAAGCGGCACCTAAAGCCGGTAAGGAAATTGAGCGGCCGATTGATAAGCACTCGACCAGCATTTGCCAGCCGCGGCCAGCATTTTTCTGACCGCCGATAATCGAATCCAGAGGAACAAAAATGTTTTCGCCGCGGATTGTTCCGTTCATAAAGGGTTGATCCGCCGGCAGATGGCGGTTACCGATTTCCAGATTTTCAGTGGTTCGAGGAATTAATACGCAGGTAATTCCTTCCTGGCCAGTGCCATTCAGCAACCCGTCCGGATCTCGTAAATTAACCGCCAATCCGATTAAGGTAGCAACTGGCGCAAGCGTAATCCAGCGTTTGTTCAGGTTATTGATAGTCAGCCCGACGACTTCTTTACCATCCACTGTTTTTTTAGTCACAATTGCCTGCGACTGGATTGACGTCGCATCACTACCGGCACCCGGTTCTGTCAGTGCGAAACAGGGTATATCAATGCCTTTAGCCAAATTAGGCAGGTACTTCGCTTTTTGCTCATCAGTACCATAATAATGCAGCAATTCGCCTGGGCCTAATGAATTGGGAACCATAACGGTAACCGCCGCAACCCCTGAGCGAGTGGCAATTTTCATCACGACATCAGAGTGCGCACGGGCGGAAAACCCTTTGCCGCCAAACTCTTTGGAAATAACCAGTCCGAAAAAACCATTTTCTTTGAGGTATTTCCAGACTTTCTGCGGTAAATCGCGCTCAAGGCTGATATCCCATTCATCGAGCATATCGCACAGGGCCTGAACTTCGTTATCCAGAAATGATTGTTCCTCAGGCGTTAGTTCGGTTGATATGGCCGCCAGCTTGTTCCAATCAGGATTACCCGTAAAAATATCCTGTTCAATCCAGGTATCGCCAGCATTCAGCGCCTCTTCCTCGGTTTTTGACAATTTGGGAACTGCTTTATCAGCGTGTTTATAGATCACATCAGTAATTCTTTCACGGACAGGTTGCGCATGTACCAAAACCGCCGCAGCGATAATTGCAAGCCAAACCAGAATTCCAGCTATGACAGGCATACCAATAACGAAAGTCGCGATGATAAGGTACACGCCACTGCCAATCTCCCAAACCGGCGATTTAATCCCGCGAGCAAGCACGACCAGTGTGAAAATGAGATAAATAAGAAACAGAATTATTGCCATTGCAGCCCTTCCTTTGCCTTTAGCCTGTTAAATTGATTATTAAATCAGTAGTATATACTCAATAAACTTGAAAATGCTATTTTTAGTAATGTCGCCATGAGAATGCTGGGCTTCACAGACCAGCCCGCTCCTTTGGTTTTAGAGGGTAAGGACCCAAATAGATGAATAAACGTTTGATATGGAATTTCGAAATAGACGGCAAGCGTGCTTTGAAACTGCCGAAACAGACTGATGATGCCGATGACAATATCCGTTGGGAGATACGCTATTTCTGGCCGGAGCAGGCAATCATCACCATTCACAACCTGGATAAAAGTTTTCTCGAACTGGCAAATTATCAGATTAAACAACGGCAGGATGTTTATTATCTGATGCCAGATAAGGAATATAATATTAAATTCAGGCGACAGGAATTATTGTATAAACCCTTGGTCAGCGAACATAACGGCTGCCAGGGCTTTGCCAGAAAAATCAGTCTGGCTGATTGCACTGAAAACGATATATTACCCGGCACAGGACATTTGACTGCGCTGGAGTTTTCCGAGCAGATAAGAAGTCAGAGCACTAAAATTCATGTAGATAAAGAAGCGTTTATCTACAAGTTTGCCACAGCACCATCAATCAAGCTTGAATTAGCTCGCTTTCACACCGCCGGCAAAACTTTTTTCAGCGTGTGCATTGAAGGGCGAAGTCAAAAACTGGTTGAACAGGTTGCAAGCAATCTCATTAAAGATAAATCACCTTGTGGTTATGTTCCTTTTTTAAAGCAGACTATCAATCATGATTAATAATTTACTTCAGGTGATTTACAGTTTCGGTAAAATTGGAACCATTTCGCTCGGCGGCGGTAACTCGATGCTGAAACTGATCGAATATGAAGCGGTTAATTACCGTCATTGGGTCGGACAGGAAGAATTTATTCAGATGGTCGGCTCAACGTTTCTGTTTCCCGGGTTAACCGCAGTCAAGCTTGCGGCCCTTATCGGTTATAAAGCAGCAGGTATTATCGGGCTACTCATGGCGGTACTGTGTTTAAATTTGCCGGGATTAATGCTGGCAATCGCCGGTTATCGTCTGTTAACGGCCTATAATACGCCTTTTGCCCATAAAATTATGGTTGCAGTTCAATATGGCGCTCTGGCATTATTAGCAGCTGCCTGCTATTCAGTAGGTCAGGGGATCGTAAGCTCATATTGGTCTATCCCGGTTGTTCTGGCGACCATTGTCTTTTTTATGGCACTGGTTTATATCGATTTGTCGCCATTTTGGGGCTTTATCGGCTTTATAGGTATTTGTTTTTTTATGGTGAGATGACGGAGACGGTATGGATACTGCCTTAACAGATGATCTGGACAATCCGGAATACTATATAAACCGGGAATTTACCTCCCTGGCTTTTAATGAACGGGTTTTGCAACTGGCTACCGATGAGCGTATCCCTCTGCTGGAGAGGATGCGTTTTTTGTGTATCTGCAGCGGCAACCTTGATGAGTTCTTCGAGATCCGGGTGGCCGGTTTAAAGGAAAAAATAGCTCTGGCTTCTTACAAAGCCAATATCGATGGCTTACGGGCGGAAGAAATTTTCAGCCAGCTCAGTAAGAAAGTTCATCAGCTTACTGATGATATTTATCAGATTTTTAACGACAAGCTGCTTCCAGCCTTGCGGGCTGAAAACATTCATTTACTGGAACCCGAACGCTGGACGGATGATATCCGCTTATGGGTGAAACATTATTTTAAAAATGAAATTGTACCGATTATAAGCCCTATCGCACTCGATCTGGCCCACCCCTTCCCGCGCCTGTTTAATAAAAGCCTCAATTTTATTATTTCGCTGCGTGGTAAGGATGCTTTTGACCGTAACATTGATTACGCCGTAGTGCATGCGCCACGGTCGATTCCGCGCCTTATTCCACTGCCTTCTGAATTATGCGAGGATGGCGGCAGTTATTCCGTCTACTTATCTTCTATTATCCAGGCCCATGTTCATAGCCTGTTTCCAGGCATGGAAATCACCGGTTGCTACCCTTTCCGACTGACGCGAAACAGTGATCTGTTTCTACGGGAAGAGGAAATTGATGATTTGGCAGTTGCGGTACAGCGCGAATTGTTTTCCCGTCATTATGGTCATGTAGTAAGGCTTGAAATTGACAAAAGTTGCCCTGAACCCATTGTTGATTTCCTATTGCAAAAACATCACTTACACCATGAAGATGCTTATTATTGCGACGGGCCGGTGAATCTGCGCCGATATTATAATGCTTTTAACCGAATTGACAGGCCTGATTTGGATTATCCGCCTCTCAATGTGCAATACCCCGAAGCTGTGCATATGCGCCGCAATGTCTTTGCCGTTCTGGATGAGCGGGATATTTTATTGCATCACCCCTATCAGAGTTATGAAGTAGTCATTGATTTTGTTCGTCAGGCCGCCAGTGATCCCAATGTACTGGCAATCAAGCAGACCTTGTATCGTACTCACTCTGAGTCCGTCATGGTTAAAGCCCTGGTTGAAGCCGCCCGTTCAGGAAAAGAAGTGACAGCGGTTGTTGAGCTACGCGCCCGCTTTGATGAGGAATCCAATCTGAAACTGGCTAATCGGCTTCATGAAGGCGGCGTATTAGTACTTTACGGCGTCATGGGTTATAAAACCCATGCCAAAATGACGATGGTTGTCCGCCGTTCACATGGCAAACTCAAGCGTTATGTTCATCTTGGCACTGGTAATTATCACGAACAGACTGCAAAGCGTTATACCGATTTTGGCCTGTTAACCTGTGAACCCAATATTACCAATGACGTTCAGATTATCTTCCAGCAGCTTACCGGGCTTGGTAAAACAGTCAAGTTAAAAGAGCTTTGCCATTCGCCATTTACGTTGCAAAAACACCTGCTAAACCACATTGAAGAATGTATTAACTGCGCACGACAAGGGAAGGAAGCCGAGATCAATATTAAAGTGAACGGTCTCACTGACAAGTTAATGATTAAGGCGCTGTATCAGGCTTCTCAGGCAGGAGTTAAAATAAATCTGATTGTCCGTAGCCTCTGCTGTTTGAGGCCCGGAATTCCTGGAGTTTCTGATAATATCCGCGTGATCTCGGTTCTGGGCCGTTTTCTTGAGCATCATCGGGTTTATTATTTTCAGGCTGATGGGAAAGAATATTATTATTGTGCCAGTGCAGATTTAATGGAACGCAATCTTTATAACCGGATTGAAATATTGTTTCCAATTCTCGATGATGATTGCCGTTGGCGGATTAAGAACGAGATCTTTAAAAATTATTTGCGTGATAATAGCAACTCCTGGGAAATGCAGCCTGATGGCAGTTATAAACATTCTGCCAATGGTAATCATAGCGCGCAGGAGCGGTTGATTGAGCTTTATTCGAGGAATGTGGAGTAAGAAGTGTTGGGCTTTACAGTCCAACCTACATTATTTTATAACAGGGTTTTGCTTTTTTTGCCGGCTTCTTCCCTAGCCAGGCGGGGAACGAGGTAGCCGGGCAGGCGTTGTTGTAATTCATTGTGGATTGACTGCGCGGTTTCGGTTGGTAAATCAAAATGGGCAGCGCCTGTCACTTTGTCCAGTACATGCAGGTAATAAGGTAAAACACCACAGTCAAAAAGCGCCCTGCTTAAGTCAGCCAGCGTATCTGGACAATCATTGATATTCTTTAGTAATACCGATTGATTTAACAGGGTACAACCGGCAGCGCGTAATCTGTCGCACGTCTGTTTTACTGAGTGATCAATTTCCTGGGCATGGTTGCAATGCAAAACTATCACTTTCTGCAAAGGAATATTTGACAGCAGCGCAATTAACTCCGCATTGATACGCTCTGGCAGTACCACTGGGATTCGGGTATGAATCCGTAATGTTTTCAGATGAGGAATAGCGGCCAGCCGGGAAATTAATCGCTCAAGAATTGCATCCGAAGCTAACAGCGGATCACCGCCGCTAAAAATAACTTCATGAATATCGCTATGCTGGCTGATATATTCTATTGCCTGTTGCCAGCCTTCCCGGCCAGGATTATTTTCCTGATAAGGGAAATGGCGGCGGAAACAATAGCGGCAATTCACAGCGCAAGCACCTGTTACCGTTAACAGCAGCCGGCCATTGTATTTATGTAATAAACCCGGTATCGCATTACTGCTGCGTTCATCAAGCGGGTCCTGATTATAACCGTCGCTTTCGACTAATTCATTGTCAGTTGCAAGCACCTGAAGCAATAAGGGGTCGTGTGGATTGCCAGGCATCATACGCCGGGCAAAGCCGCGCGGAACCCGGGTTTTAAATTGCTGTTCTGCGTCCTGGCTGCCTAATTGCTCGGGCAGATTCAGAAACTGTAATAATTGTCGTGTATTGGCAAAGCCCTGTGCCAGAATTTTTTGCCAACTCACTTCGGAATCTCGCATTAATTGTACATAATTGGTAAACTGCGGGAACTCTAACTAAATTACAATAAAATCTCAACTGGAGAAGTAATGGCGGTCTATAATAGTAATGATTTAAAACCTGGTTTAAAGATAATGGTTGATGATGCGCCTTGCACCATCGTTGAATCAGATTTCGTCAAACCTGGTAAAGGACAGGCGTTTACCCGTATTAAAATTCGCAACCTGAAAACAGGTCGTGTTGTTGAACGTACCTACAAATCAAACGAAACAGCTAATTCTGCTGACGTTGCTGATATGGAAATGCAATATCTGTATAACGATGGCGAACACTGGCATTTCATGGTTCCTGATAATTTTGAGCAATACGCCATAAGCACCGAAACATTAGCTGATGCGGCGCAATGGCTGAAAGAGCAGGATGTTTGCGTGGTTACGCTGTGGAATAATGAGCCAATTCAAGTTCTGCCGCCAAATTTCGTTATCCTGGAAATTGTGGAAACTGATCCTGGCGTGCGCGGCGATACCTCTGGCGGCGGCGGCAAGCCAGCCCGTCTGGAAACCGGCGCGGTTGTTCGTGTTCCGTTATTTGTTCAAACTGGCGAATTGATTAAAGTGGATACCCGGAAAGGCGAATATGTGTCCCGGGCGAAAGAGTAAATTATAAAAAATAATGTAGCCTGGGTGCAGGTCCTAAGGACCGGAACCCGGGTTTAACTATACAAGCCTTCCTTCGAGACGGGGCTATCGCCCCTCCTCAGGCCGAACGGCATTGCAATTAAGTTAAGAAATTTGTCATCCTCGCGAAGGCGGGGATCCATCCATCAAACAAGGTAAGGAGCCAACTTGAGAAATGGATTCCCGCCTTCGCGGGAATGACAGAATCCTTAACTCAGGCCGAACGGATCTCGGTAATAACCGTCAATTCATTTACCCGCTTCTACCTGCGCTACTACATAAGACAATATCTGAGCAGCAATATTATCCCCTGTCGCCAACTCCATTCCCTTAAAACCTGGCGACGAATTCGCTTCGCAGACAATAAAGCCATCAGGGCCAAATAATAAATCAATTCCGGCGATTTCAAGACCTACTGTTTTGCTGCATGTTAACGCTAAATGCTCAATTTCACTGTTTAACGGAAAGGCGCTGACATCACCGCCCAATGAATAATTTGCTTTGAAGCTGTGGTGGGCTGTGCGCTGCATACAGCCAATAACGCGCTCACCAAGTACAAAAACCCGTAAATCACGCCCATAACTGCTGGCTATAAATTGCTGGGCAATATAGGTCTGGTTAGGCTGCGGCCCTAATAAACCCAGCAAATCGATAAAACTATTTACACTTTCACACAAACAAACACCATTCCCTTTCGCACCTGCAATCGCCTTCATTACAATAGGGAAACCGAGCTCCTGCTCGACTAACGCGGCTGAGACTGGAAAATTTAACAGCATGGTTTTAGGTATTGGCAACCCATTTTTCATCATCAATTGGCCAGTCAACAGTTTGTCTTTTACATTTTCAATCGATTCAGGCGTATTAGCGCAATAAACACCGGATAACTCAAATTGCCGCAGTAAAGCCAAGGCCTGATAAGTTGTGTCGGCTCCGGTGCGGGGAATAATAAAATCGGGAGCTTTTATCTGTTTTCCATTCAATAAAATCCGCGGCTCTTTGGCTGAGATAATCAATTCCAGGCTGGCGGGATTAATCACGCTCAGATCGATAGCCAATTTTTTGCTTTCAGCAACCAAACGATTCACGCCATGATCGGCATCCGTTAACTCTTTTTGCCCACGTTTATAAAAAATCCAACCTTTCATCCTGATTCCTTAAAAACCAGTCGTTGCTTCACATATTAAACACATGGTATAATTTGTGGACAATAACCGCACTTAGAATTTTATTATGCCTATTTTATCAGCGTCAGAAATCTTACAAGGCGATCAAGCCTTTTCCAGAGAAAGTTATCATGATGCCTTGGGCCATTATGCAGATGCGATTAATAAAACTAATCAAATATATAGTGACCCTTCCGATCCTGCAAGTCCAACATCTGATGAGTATTATGATCAATATAT
Source organism: Legionella dresdenensis (assembly GCF_042649825.1). Lineage (NCBI taxonomy): Bacteria > Pseudomonadati > Pseudomonadota > Gammaproteobacteria > Legionellales > Legionellaceae > Legionella > Legionella dresdenensis. Next base: position 26,647 of record NZ_JBHSAB010000020.1, read on the forward strand.
TTATATCGACAACCGCATACTTTTTACTTACGCTGAATTAATTCGACAGGCAGACCCCAAACTGGCCTCGGATTTATATAACAACATGGCAAAAGCTCATAGGCGGCTTGAGGTAGTGCAGCGCAAATTTAAATTTTCCAAAAAGACCGTATCTACTCCTGAAATGCTTCAGGAAACTTATCTTGCGCTTGCAGCATCATGCAGTAAGCTTGCTAAAAAACTATTAAGGAGTCTGCCAAAAGACCCTACACCTGATATGTTGAATGAAATTGCAAAATGGCTAAGCTCAGCGATTATATTCCAGGATAAGGGAGAGGCAACTATCGAAACTCGTTGGCGTTCTCATTTCGTATCCCTTCTGAAATTCATCCTGCCCAGAATTCCAGAGGAAAGTCTTGATGCGTATTTTAAAGCATGTGTTGCCTTAAAACTTGGAACCTCTGAGCCAGCCCTGTTTTTTGAAATATGTTATTATCAATTACAAGCTGGGGTGCAATTAAATGCATGGGAAGCTTATTATGAAGGTACGCACCTTATTGCTCAGCTTGGGAAAAAATCTGAAAGCTTGAAATTTATCAATGAATTTAAGCTGCTCTGTCAACAATGGAATTCGAAGCAACTTACCGCTGACCAACATGCCGACAACGAACGCATACGCTTAAAAAGGGAAAGCAGCAGGAAGAGCGCACGGATGCCAGCCCCCAGTATCCGTTACCCCCTTGTATTATTTAAAAAAGAAGCTCCAGGCGGCAGCGCTTCTGATTTATCTATTGATTCCTATTGTTCTGCTTTTACTACTGCATTTAATAGCCTGAAAACAATGAATAGCAATATTTACAGTACTATTTTTTATTTTTTAGCTAATTACTGCCTTGAAAGAAAAACGGATTTGGCTGAATTCCTGGGCATCACAGGGTTTTATGAGCGAGATACATTTATAATCACCCAAGACAAATTCATTATATCTGCTTATGATTTACTGGCAACTGCACTCAGGTTTGACCCCTCAAACGATGAAGCAAAACATCTCATAAGTGAAATACAAGAATCTCATCCAAGAACTATCGAAATGTTACTCTGGTACCGACACGATGATCCCCTCTCTCAAAATCAAACTTCTGATCAGGCTGAAAATTTCAAACATGCCTTAGACGACTTTTTTAATGAATTGGCAACGTATTTCAACGATTACTCAAACAAGCTCTCTGACGTGATTAAGTCTATTTTCAATCATGTTATGCTTTCTTGCCGGGAAAATCATGTGTTTGGAGAACAGACAGAAGAATTGGCTGCCCAAGTTACTAACCTTTTTTACCAGCAGGTTAGAGAAATGGAAGCAACCCTACTTCCACTACAAGCAATTAGTGAAACAGTATCAATGGCTTATTGACCTGACGAAAGTCCAAAAGTACAATTAACATACTCTTTTAATAGTGATTAAACTATGCCTAATACCCCGCCCCCCGTTAATACAAGTAATGACTCGTTGCCAGAAAAAACTACTGGCAATTTTCCAGGAAAACACCGATTAGATCAGGAAGAAATGCAGTATTTTCCGCTAAAAAAGCGTTTTTTTCGTAGTGCTCTGGCCGCACCCTCCGTTGATGATCATGCCGGTCCGATACCCGTTGCTGAATTAAAAGAGATTTCTCCCAGCACCTCTCCAGGGTCGCAACAGGCGGCCAGGATACTCTCTCCTGGAGAGTTTCTGGCAACAATACAACCTTGTCATAGCGTTGGACTATTCGGAACGCAGCCACAAGCAGCGTCCATAAAAAAACCGCTTCCAAATCTCAGCCTGAGAGCTTTTGAGCAGGCGGTTGACAAGCTGGTGGAAGAGCATTCAGGAACTGAACCGAAACCTGCGATCTTTATGTCGATATTATTACAGTGTTTTGCAGAGTTTTTTAGAACCCGGAAATGTTCGCCCAAAACTACTTTCAAATTATATTTTGAAGCTATGGAATTAGCTCCAGACAATCAGAGTTTGCGTACTCTCATGCAAAAGCTGATTGCAAGCAGACAGTATAGCCATGCATCTAATCTGGTTGAAAGAGCGAACAGTTTATTGGCGCTACGGCCAATGCCAGTTCCTAAAGATCGGGCATATTTTAAAAAATCATTGGATGACTTGTTAGCCAATGTAGAGAATCAGGCGGCAAGCAAAAATCAAACCATTGCGGCTTTTTTGATGGAGATGGCACAGTCATTGGATCAACGCAGCTATTTAAACAATAAAAATATTAAATTTACGCAATATTATAATGCAGAAATAATAGCACTAACTAATCAGGATGAGAGTACGGTCTGCACGTATCCTTAATTTGATAAAACGCAGGTGGTTACCACCTGCGTCCATCCCATCCGCGGCTGTAATATCCGCCGTAACCATAAAAACCACGATGACCATACCAGTAATTATTTCCCCAGCCGTAGCCAGTATAATAAGGGCGATAGCCATAATAGCCGACGGAGTACACATAATCATTGTTGTAGCCAGGATAATAAGTCGTAGTGGATACTGTCGTGCAACCAGACATTAAAACTAGCGGTGCTGACAGAGCTAACGTAAGAACCGTTCTTTTCATGAGCACACTTCCCTGCCAAGGTTTGGTTAATTTGAGTATAAGACAAGAATAAATATTTTTCAAAGTGGATTTATTTGAGGCAAACTGTGTTGATCAGGGTTTATGGTGATAGATAATTAATGTTACCCTCTCCCCAACCCTCTCCCGATACGGGAGAGGGAGCTTATTGTTCATTTCCAGCTATCGGAGAAGAGAATTATTGTTCCCTCTCCCGTATCGGGAGAGGGCCAGGGAGAGGGTAAACAAGATTAATCGCGGAAATTCTCGTATTGCAGTGGAATATCAAGCTCTGATTTCTTCAGTAAAGCAATCGCTTCCTGCAAATCATCGCGTTTTTTGCCGGTAACCCGGACTTTATCCCCTTGAATAGACGCCTGTACTTTCATTTTGCTGTCTTTAAGCAATTTTACAATGTCCTTGGCTTTGGGCTGATCGATGCCTTGTTTGAAAGTCATGGTTAAGCTGTACGTCTTGCCGCTATGAACCGGCTCATCTTCGATTTCAATGCCTGCTGCACTGACATTGCGTTTGCTTAAATGAGTGCGGACCAGATCTTCAAGTTGTCTGACCTGGAAATCTGATTCTGATTTTAGGGTAACGACCAGCTCTTTCAGTTCAATACTGGATTCAACACCACGAAAATCAAACCGGGTTCCCATTTCACGGGCGGCGTTATCAACAGCGTTTTTTAACTCAACTTCATTAATTTCGGAAACAATATCAAAAGAAGGCATAGTTCACCCATTTATTAATAAAAACGCTATTATAAACTGAATAACCAACAAGAAAACAGCAGCGAGGCGATATGACTCATGATATTGATGATGCGATTAAAATATGCCGTATTTATACGCCACCACCGCGAAAACAGGGGGTATGGATTTTAGTGGACAGGTTATGGCCGCGCGGGATTAAAAAAGAATCGGTTGCATTAGATTTATGGTTGAAGGAAATTGCACCGAGTACAGCGTTAAGGAAGTGGTTTCATGGTGATCCGGGCGTACGATGGGAGGAGTTTGTAAAAAAATATCTGGTTGAATTACGGGATAAGGGTGATTTAATTGAACAAATCCGGGATGCTGCGCTACATTCACCAGTGACCTTATTTTACGGCGCAAAAGATACGCAGCATAATCACGCCAGGATTGTAAAAGCGATTGTCCTTTCCTGGCCTGCTGAGCCGGATATTTAGGTTGGATCGCTTTTGTTGGTTGTGGCAGGATTTTCCTGTCGCCGGCGCTGAATTATCCAATTTGAAAGGTAATACATTACCACTAGAGGGAAAAAAGCTCTTTTGAGAAATCGCGATTTTAACAACGTAGAAAAAATTAAAGAGCTACCGCCTAATTGGACAAAAGAAAATAACATTTTGAATATTTGCTCAATTGGCGAGTATTTTTCACCTGATGCCGTTTTTGATAGCTGATTAAAGTTAGTAAAGTTCTGTTTTTTCGCAAAATTATAAAGCAAACTTGCCAACCAAAACCTCATTAATATATCCTCCGTTTTAAAGCAAAAAACCCCATATACAACTGATGAAAGGCGACATTATTATTTTAGCATTTAATTGATAAAAATGTGGGTAATTAAGGATATATTTTTATAACTGGAAGTGCAGCCGATTGTGATCGGGCGCAGGTTCATTGCCCTTAAAGGCAGTGTGAACCAGGTTGAGGAAATAATAGCTTTTCCTTTGCACGGTCAAGAAATCGAAAACCTCTGCAATAATCGCTAATAATGGCTCTTTCGTCACGGCAATAAGCTCTAATTGTTTTTTTGCGTCCATCAGTGCCTCTAAGCGTTCACTCGGGCTATAGCTGTTTTTGAGTTTATTGATTAACCCACTGCATAATCTTTTTCTTTTTTCTATTGCAGATATCCTGGGTATATTTATAAAAAAAAGCTGAGAATAAGCTTCCTCTTCCTGTTTTGCTAAATGTTCAGAATAAAGGTTTAATTGATCCAGCGTATCTTCGTAGCCAGAACTTTCCAACCATTCTTTAAAAGCTTTCACCTCAAACCGATCCTCTTTTACAGCAGCAAACTCGTGCTCAGTACATTTTAATTGATGATGTTCGAATCGGGTATAAATACTTCTGCGAAGCTTGTCAGTGTTGAACAAGTCTAAAATTTCCTGAAGCTTAGAAACGGAAGTAATAAATGACGCAAAGGGAACTGCTGCAAAAAAATGTTCATACAGCGGTGGCTGAATAAGTTGCAGGCATTGTTTAAATAATTCTTTTTCAGTTATAAGCGGACCAAATTTTGCCAGAAAATGATTTAAGACCTCAGGCGAAGTCTGCTTCAGCAGTTCGGGTATCATGGTTGATCTTTGCAGCGATGTATTTTCAGTGAAATACCAGGACAAAGGCGCCACTAATACTTGTTGAATTTGCGCCATTTTTTTCCATTCACCATAAGACTTTAGACATTCGCTAACAGGATGAACCAACCAGGAGGCATATTTTTTGGTAAATTTTTCTCCTACCGCGGGATCAAGTACGGCCAATAATACTGAGAATTTTTCAACAGTATCATAAGTGCTGAAAATCTCATCAAATTTTGCATCAATAATTGCTTGTTGTTTTTCGCTCGAGCATTTCGATAATAACTTATCGATTCCTGCCACATTAACTAATTCTCTTAATCGAGGTGAAACACGATTAAATGCACGTTCAAAAACGTCAGGATCGAATAAGAACAGAGCAAGGTCATTAAAACTATGAATATAGCAGAACAGGGAATCATAGAATGGATAAGGCCCCCCTTTATAGCTCAGCAGCACTCCAAGTAATCCACTATCATCACCATCTAGCTCAGGTTCACTCTCGGGATTGAGAGTTAAATTTTTATCCTTACTTAATCTAAATTTCTCCGGCGCAAAATGGCCATCTTTCTCAGTTGCTTCCTTGAGGGATAAAGAACCTCGAGTACGCATTGTTACCCCCGGCATTATCATCTGGCATACCGGTTGCCCAGGGTGGGCAATTACTTCGGCAATTTTAAGACATAGCTGATTAATGGGCAAAAATGGCTGACGAGTGTAGCAAAGATTGCTAATCAGCAACTTATTTCCTCGATTTCGAATAAGCGCCTCAATGATCTCATATAGTATATCAGGAGGATCCTCCTTTAAAGCGTTTATGAAGTCAGTTAAACAGATACTGATATATTTGGCCTCTTCCTGCATCATATCTATTATTCTTTTTTCAAGTTTTGGAGAATAAACAGCCGGTTCCTGCTGATAGTTCTGCAATAATTGCTGTAATTGTTTTTTGATAGTCATATTCTAATTGTAAAGAAAAAATGCATTCTTATTATAAAAATGTGATTTATGCAATCCATTGTTGCGCACACCTTTTCAAAGAAAACAATCGTAGCCTTGATGCAGCGCAGCGTAATCAAGGTTTGCCTGAGCATGTCATGGGGGAAACCGGGTGTTGGGCTTTACAGCCCCAACCTACGCTGATTAGCGTTTACGCTTTTGTTTAAAAGCGCTACTATTACGGAAATTTGCCTGGAGTCACTTTATGACTGTGTGTCCGTGTAATTCAACTTTGGATTATCTCGCTTGTTGTGGCCTGTATCACAGGCAGCAGGGTATTGCCCCAACGCCGGAAGCACTGATGCGTTCGCGTTATAGCGCTTATTCGATGGCGAATATTGAATATATTAAGCAAACCATGTCCGGTAAGCCGCTGCAGGGCTTTAATGATGTTGAGGCCGCGCGTTGGGCAAGTTCGGTAGTCTGGCTTGGGTTAGAGGTGGTTCAGGCTTATCAGGATAATGACACAACAGGCCGGGTGGAGTTTATTGCCCGTTATCTGGAGAACGATACGGTTAAAAGCATTCATGAAGTCAGTGATTTTCAAGGTATTAACGGTCGCTGGTATTATGTTGGCGGAGCGCATGTTCAGGAGCCGTCAATGAAAATTGCCCGTAATATGCCCTGCCCTTGCGGTAGTATGAAAAAATTTAAGAATTGCCATGCGGGCCGTCTGTCTATTTGACCAACTGGAAATAAAAGAACAGGATACTGGCTCCGGTCATCAAGATCCAAGTCAGGACGCCCAGGCTATTAGATAAAATACCATTGGTCTTTTTTCCCATAATTTTTTTATCGTTGGCCATCCACAGGATAATCAGCAATAAGGGTGGTGACGCGAGACCATTTGCAATCGCTGAAATAATAAGCGCCTTGATAGGATTCAAACCAATTAAATTCAAAAGCAAAGCCAGTAAAATGGAAAGGCCAATCAGGAAATAAAATAACTTTGCGTGTTTTAACTTCTTGTCCAAACCCTCGCTGCAGTCGAAGGTGCTACAAACCATATACGAAAGACAGCCTGCTAAAACAGGTATCGCTAAAAATCCGGTTCCCAAAATTCCTAATGAGAATAGAAGAAAAGCAAATTCACCTGCAAGCGGCTCCAGCGCTTTTGCCGCATCTTCTACGGTCAGAATTTGATGAATGCCATTTTTATACAACACGGTTCCCGTGGTTAAAATAATAAAATACATCACCAGATTTGAACTAAACATACCAACAGCAACATCTTGTACCATTTTGGTAAAATGTTTGCCGGTTAATTTTGTTTTTTTATGCTTCGCGTCCTCTACTGCCATTGTGGTTTGCCAAAAGAAAAGATATGGGGATATCGTCGTGCCCAAAATGGCAATGAACATTCCAACATATTCATAGGTAAAAATAAATCCGGGAGTAAAAGACGATTTTAAAATAGCCGGCAGATCCTGTTTACAAAGGAAGGGAATAATTAAATAGAGTAGTAACGACAAGCATAAATATTTTAGAAACGACACCATTTGCCTATACGAGAGTACAATGATGTAAAACAACATAAATATACACATGACCAGAGAGGCAATAAAGATAGGGATTGCAGGAACAAGAAGATGGATTACCGCCCCCATACTGGCAATATCAGCACTGATGTTAAACACTATGGTCGGAACCATTAGCAAAAGAATGGTATATATAATAAAGGGCGAATAATGGCGTTTAATATTGCTTATTAAGCCTTGGGAACTAGCCAGGCCTATTCTCGCGCACATCTCCTGAACGGCGAGCATTAATGGAAAGGTAAGAAACGCCGTCCATAACAGTCCTAAGCCAAATTGAGCGCCTGCTTGCGAATAAGTCGCGATTCCTGAAGGGTCATCATCACTGGCGCCGGTAATTAATCCGGGCCCCAGTTTTGCGAAAAAATTTTTTATCGATCCCTTTTTCTTCATTAGATTTTTGCCTGTTTATCCCTATGATTTCCGCCAATCTCTTTTTTATATTAAAATTCTTTTTATAAAGGTGTCAATTATACATTTTTTGTAAGAAGAACTATGAAACTAGCCGAATCCGTAATTAAATATTTAACCGAAAACCAATTGACCCTGGTTACTGCCGAGTCGTGTACTGCGGGTCAAATTCTGGCTTTATTGGGAAAATATGATGGCTGCGGCCAATGCCTGGACTTAGGGTATGTTGTTTATTCCTGTGAATCCAAAAAAAGGGTTTTAAAAGTCAAACAGGAAACAATAGATTGCTTCACCCTGACCAGTGAAGAAGTAGCGCATGAAATGGCCATGGGCGCCTTATCGAGGAGCCAGGCTAATCTGGCGATCGCAACCACAGGCATCACGGGCTCTGAACCAATGGACGGGATTGAACCAGGGACAGTGTGTTTTGCCTGGGGTTATCAGCAAGGCAAAAAAATTATTATTCGGAAGGAAACCCGGCTGTTTAAAGGTTCAAGAAAACAAATGCAACATCGGGCGGCATGCTATGCCTTGAAGCAACTCATCCTGTTTCACAAGGCCATTGCTTCACCCCATTGACAACCCTTTTTAATTCATGCTAACAATCTATGGCTTACTAACGTAAATAATGGACTATTTATGACAATGATGAAACGCTTAAGTGCAGAGTTTTTAGGAACTTTCTGGTTAGTCTTCGGTGGGTGCGGCAGCGCTGTGTTAACAGCTACTTTTCCTAATACCGGGATTGGTATTTTAGGTGTTGCGCTTGCATTCGGTTTAACGCTTGTAACAATGATTTATGCTTACGGTTATCAATCTGGCGGCCATTTCAATCCAGCGGTATCCGTGGGGCTTTTTGCTGCTGGCCGATTTGGCGCGAAAGATCTGATTCCCTATATTATAGTTCAAGTCATCGCCGGCATTGCTGCAGCGATGTTATTGTATTTTATCGCCAGCGGCAAAGCGGGTTTTAGTGTGGCTGACGGATTTGCAGCAAATGGTTATGGCGAACATTCTCCCGGTAAATATTCAATGATAAGCTGTTTAGTTGCCGAAATACTCATGACGTTCATGTTCTTAATGATTATTTTAGGCACAACCAGCGAACGCGCTTCTGCCGGTTTTGCGCCATTAGCGATTGGTTTGGCACTGACTTTAATCCATTTAATCAGTATTCCTATCACTAACACTTCGGTAAATCCGGCACGAAGCACGGGCCCGGCTTTAATGGTTGGTGACTGGGCTGTGGCACAATTATGGATGTTCTGGTTGGCTCCGATTGCAGGCGCATTGCTTGCCGGTTGGGTTTACCGGATAGGTAGTTGCTGTGAGCATTCTGAGGCTTGTGTGAAGAAATAATTCCAGGATGTTTATCTTGTAGCCGTGGTGAAACGTAGTGAAACCCAGGCTACGGTCCATTGCTATTAAGTAAGGATTCTGATGAATGGATCCCCGCCTTCGCGGGGATAACACACATTGTGGAGCAGGATAAACATTATGGACAAGCATCATATTGTTGTACTCAATTCCGGCTCTTCAAGCATTAAATTCGCTATTTATGGATTAAGTCCTTCTTTACCTAAATTATTTTATGGCGCGGTTGAAAATCTCCGTGAAGAACCGGTGCTTAAATTATTTGATCAAACGCACCAATTGATAAAAAAAGAGCGTTTCGCCAAAGAGCGGGATTATCACTACTTTTATGAATTATTATTTTCAACGCTGAAAACCAATCCGTTTGGATTCAAAATTATTGCTATAGGCCATCGGATTGTGCATGGCGGACGGGAGTTTGATGCGCCTGTTTTAATTTCCGACGAAATAATTAACAAATTAAAAAAACTGATACCTTTCGCTCCACTGCATCAACCATACAACCTCGAGGCGGTTGAATGTGTCAGCAAACTCTATCCTGAATTGCTGCAAATCGCATGCTTTGATACCTCATTTCATACCACCCATCCTGCGCTAGCGGATTTATTCGGTCTTCCCAGAAGATATTTTGACGCGGGGGTAAAACGTTATGGTTTCCATGGGCTGTCCTATGAATTTATCATGCATCAATTGCATACCATTAATCCGCAAAAACATTTAGATCGCGTCATTATCGCGCACTTGGGTAATGGCGCCAGCATGTGTGCCGTCAGCCAAGGGAAAGCGGTGGATAGTACTATGGGATTCACCGCTTTAGATGGACTGGTTATGGGCACTCGCTGCGGCAATCTGGATCCGGGCGTTATTCTTTATCTTTTACAATCTGAAAAAATGCCGCCTGAAAAAATCCAGAGTTTACTGTATAAAGAATCAGGCTTATTGGGCGTTTCCGGCGTTACCTATAACATGCAGGAATTGCTTGCAGATAATAAACCCCATGCCAAAGAGGCGATTGATTTATTTGTCTATCGGATCCGAAGAGAGCTTGGTGCGCTGACTGCGGTGCTTGGAGGGCTGGATGTATTGGTTTTCACGGGCGGTATTGGAGAAAATGCCTGGCAAATCCGTCAGGCGGTCTGTCAGAATAATGACTGGCTGGGAATAAAAATCGATGCGGATTTAAACCAGGCCAATCAATTAATGATTAACTCAACCGAAAGTATGGTCGATATTTATGCCATGCCCACTGATGAGGAATGGATTATTGCCAGTCATTGCCGTCATCTTATTCAAGGATTATAACCATGGACAATACGTTACTCGCAGGGAAAAAAGCGTTGGTGATTGGCATTGCCAATGACAGCTCTATTGCGTTTGGTTGCGCTCAGGCACTAAAAAAGGCTGGCGCTGATCTGGCCATCACGTATTTAAATGAGAAAGCCAGGCCATATGTCGACAAAATTGCCGCCGACTTCAAACCAGCGATTTATTGTCAGTGCGATGTCACCCAAGAACATGATTTGGAGAATTTATTTGCCCGGATCGAAAAGCAATGGGGACACATTGATATCGTTATCCATTCGATTGCTTATGCTCCGAAACAGGATTTGCAAAAACCAGTCTATGAATGTTCTAAAGAAGGATTTCTTCTGGCAATGGATATTTCCTGCTATTCATTTATCCGGATGGCTAACCTGGCAAAACCGTTAATGAAACAGGGCGGATCTTTATTTGCGATGTCATTTTATGGCGCTGAAAAGGTCGTTGAAAACTATAATCTTATGGGTCCGGTTAAGGCCGCTTTAGAAGCTTCTGTACGCTATATGGCAATGGAATTAGGGCCGCAGCAAATTCGGGTAATTGCCCTTTCTCCCGGACCATTAAAAACACGTGCTGCATCGGGTCTTGATAAATTTGATGACTTAATCCGGCTGGCCAAAGAAAAATCGCCGTTGAGATCATTGGTTGATATTGGCGACGTGGGGGCAATGGTGGCTTTTCTTGCTAGTCCATATGCCAAAAATATTACCGGCGATACCATTTATATTGATAGCGGTTATCATATTATTGATTAAAAGATTGCTTATTTAATACGGTATAAAATGCAATAAAAGGCTGGCACTAGAAACATCGTCAGAATTGTTCCTACTGTCAAACCAAACATAATAGTGACAGCCAGCGAAACCCAAAAGACATCTTGCAACAATGGAATAACACCTAATATCGTTGTTACCGCGGCGTTCACTACCGGCGATAATCGGCTTAAACCGGCTGAAATAACGGCATCATAGGGTTTCATCCCGTTGGCGAGATTCAAATTCACCTGGTCGAGCAAAACCACTGAGTTTTTAATCATCATCCCGGACAAGCTCATTGCGCCGAGCAAGGCAATAAAGCCAAAAGGTACGCCGGTAATGAGCAAACCAAAAGTGATGCCAATCATGGCAAAAGGGATCACCGCAACTATGATCAAGGGCGGTCGATAGGCGTTAAACAGCATCACAATTATCAGCAGCATAATAATCACTGCCGGAAACAGACCGGGTTTTAACGCATCGGCGGATTCTTTGCTGCTTTTGTATTCACCATCCCAGGTCAAGGTATAGCCCGGCGGTAATTTAATTTTTTCAAATTCCGGCAAAATGCTGTCGCGCAAGGTATTTGCAGTCACCTGATAAGGGGAGCACTGCACGGTAATCGCCCGCTTACGATCCCAGCGCCAGATAATGGGGTCTGTCCACTTAAGATCTATAGCGCTGACTATCTGTGACACAGGCACGGTTTTAGTATTTAACTGGGAATTAATCTGCAAGAAAGGCAAATCAACGGCGGCGGTTTTCTGTTCCTCTATCGGCTGGCGCAAGATAATCGGGATCAGGCTATCTTGCTCACGGTACAACCCTACCGGCACGCCATCACTGGCTCGCTGCAAGGTTTGTGCTAAATCCAGCCGTGAAATACCAGCCCAGCGAGCACGCTCCTGCTGATAATCCGGAACAATCTGCAAAACAGGTTCCCGCCAATCAGTACGAATATCAATCGCATGAGGATTTGCCCGCAAGATAGCGACCGCCTGATCGGCCAGATTACGTAAAACCGCAGGGCTTGCATTTGCAGGGCCGCTGAAGCGGGCGGCAATTTTCCAGTTATTAAAAGCGCCTACCGCATATTTTCTGACCCTGACCATAGATTGAGGATAGTTTTCATTATTCCAGGCCGGCAAATTCGCAACCAAGTCATCGACATCCTGTAAACTTTTCATATTCACAATCAATTGTGCATACGAAGAATAAGGAAACTCGGATTCCACTGGCAGATAAAATCGAGGCGGGCCTTGGCCAATGAAGGCGCTGACACTGGCAACACCGGGCTCACGCAGCAATTTTTGCTCAAGCTTTTCAAGGTCTTTGGACACCACTTGAATTTGCGTTCCTTCCGGCGCCCAATAATCAATCATCACTTGCAATCGGGATGAATCCGGAAAATACATAATGGGTACAAAGCGAAAGCCAATAATGGCGAGGACCAGCAAACCGCACATACCCAGTGTAAACAGCATCCGATAACGCACGGCCTTTTCTAACAGAAACTTATATCGTTGGTAAAACCGGCTGGTATAGACTTCATCCTGACTGACCTGTTTGGGCGTGGGCATAAATAAAATACATAACAGCGGCGTTGCTGTCTGTGAAAGCACCCAACTTAAAAGAAGTGAAACAGCAATGACAGTAAATAAACTACCAGCATACTCACCCGTATCATACGTTGAGGCAAAGATTGGGAAAAAAGCCATGGCTGCAACCACAGTTGCGCCTAACAATGGCCATGCTGATATTTTTGCCGCTTCCACGGCCGCCTTTTCGCGTGGAACGCCTTGCTGTAACCGATTAATGAAACCATCAACCACCACTATAGCATTATCAACCATCATCCCCATGGCAATAATTAAAGCGCCTAAAGAAACACGCTGCAGATCAATATGCAGCAATTGCATAATAATAAATGTACCTAATATCGCGAGAATAAGCCCGGAAACGCCAATGATCATGCCAGCTCTTACTCCCATAGTAAACGCAAGCACCACCAGCACAATCACGACTGCTTCAATTAAATTAATCAAAAATGCATCAATGGATTCCGCGACAATATCCGATTGCCAGGAAATTTTATGAATCTCGATTCCTCGGAGTAGCGTTGCCTGCAATTCTTCGAGACGGTTATCAACTTCCTGCCCCACTTGCACCGCATTCACTCCGGGCAGCGGCGCTAATGCAATACCAATGGCCGGCAATCCGGAATAACGCATTAATTGCTCAGGCGGATCAAGATAGCCTTCTTTCACATCAGCAAAATCACGAATTCGGATAATTTCTTCGCTTTTTTGCGGTATATTAAGTTGTAATTGCGGAATAATTGCCAACTCGCCAATAGCATCGGCTTTATTAAACTCACCGGTTGGAGCAATTCGCATCCGTTGTGATTGGTAATTCACATGCCCGGCATTCACCACTTGATTTTGCAGTTTCAGCGTTCGTTCGATATCGGCAATACTGACTTCCAGCTGCGAAAACTGCGTATTGGAAATATTCAGATAAATTCTTTTTTGCTGCACGCCCCATAAGTCAACTCGAGCAACACCCGGCACGATACTAAGCTCTTTTTGAATTTCCTTGGTATAATTTTCAAGTTCGGCATAACTGAAACCATCCGAGGTGATAGCGAGAAGAAAGCCAAAGACATAACCATAATCATCACCCACCACAGGAAGATCGGCGCCAGGCGGTAAACTGGCTTCAGCATCGTGCACTTTCTTGCGCAAGATATCCCAGACTTGAGGTAACCGGTCAGACCAGTATTCATTCTTAATATTGACTTTAATAATGGAGAGTCCAGGTCTGGAAATGGAGGAGATATCTTTTACCTCAGACATTTCCTGTATTTTTTTCTCCAGACGATCGGTCACTTCCAATTCGACTTGTTCGGCACTGGCTCCGGGGTAATGAGTAGTAATCGTTGCCGTTTTAACCGTAAACTCGGGATCTTCCAGACGCCCTAGTTTGAAAAAGCAAAACGAACCTGCAACGATCAACAACAGTAAAATAAATGAGGTGACTGTTTTATTTTCAATCGCGTAATCTGCCAGAGCCATAACTAGTTACCCTGCCCGGTTAAAAAAGTGACTTTCTCGCCTTCCACCAGACTATGAATGCCAGCCGTTACCACCCATTCGCCTTTATGTAACCCGCTGATAACGGTAATACCAGTTGGCGTGAGTTCGCCAATCTGGATTTGCCGCCGGTGCACTTCTTTGGTTTTGGAATCAATCAACCAGACAAATGTCTTTTGTTCTGAATCGGTCGTCAGTACGGCGGAAACCGGAATAGTAAATTGATTTTGGCTCTTTTTCGTTTGTTCAATTTGGCCTGTTGCTTTACCCGCCATGCCCGGTAAAATTTCAATATCTGCCGGCTGTTTCATAATTAATGTAACCGGATAAGTTCGGGTATCCGGTGATGCTTCATGACTGATTTCCTTTATTTGCGCAGAGATAGCATGTTTGGGGAATGCATCAAAATGGACAACAATATCTTTGGCATAACTAATATAGCTGATTCCGCCTTCCGGGATTTGCAGCACCATTTCAATTTGAGAGGTATCTAATAATCTGGCGATATTTTGTTGCTTGGCTATTGTCTGATAATTTTCAACATATAAGTTTGAAATTTTGCCATCAAAAGGCGCCTTGAGCACACTGTCCTTCAGTGCTTTCTCTGCCAGCTCTTTATTCGCCTTTGACATCGCAAGTTTGGCTTTTAAAAGATCGTAATCAGCTTTTGAAATATGACCTTTGCCCAGCAATGATTCCGCCCGCTGAAAATTTTGTTCATCACGAGTAAACTCAGCCTGCGCGGATTGCAATTTTGCTTCAAACTCTTTTTGATCAAGTTTTGCGATTAAGGAGTCCTGCTTGACTATATCGCCAATTTTAACCGGCAATTCAATCAACGAGCCGCTCACATTAAAAGACAGATTAACTTGTTGAAACGCTCTTGCCCGTCCGGGAAAAGCGCGGCCGCTAAAAGCATCGGTATTGCCAACTTGAATGGCTTTAACCGGCCTGGCAGGGGTTGAAGCCTGATTCTTCTGATCCTGGCTGCAGGATGCTGCCACCAGGATTAAAATCAAACAGGGTATCCGAACAAGCTTTTTCATAACATCATCCTTGATTTTCCAAGCATTATAATCCCGGCCTCGCTAAAATCCGGTAAACTGCTTATTTACACTGAGTCTTGTTAATTTAACAATATTATCGTAATACCCGGCATAACTATCCGAATGTAACGGCGAATAGTTCAGGTTTTTTAATAAACCCGTTAACTTCACAAAGAAATTTCGCGCCTCTTCTTTCTCCGTAAACTCATACTCGTTCGCAATAATATCAAAAAGCAAATTAAAGAATTCCTGTTGCCGAGTCATAGGAACAGAAACATCAACCGGATCATACGCATCCTGTTGCAAATAAGTCATATCAAACATCAGCGCTTTTTGATAGAGGATATAATCACGCATTGTAATGCCTTCTTCACCCGTCACTTGCATCATATTAAAAATTTCCTGCCCTTGATGCAGCAGTCTGGTGATATCGGTCACTTTGGTTATCCAGGTCGATTCAAGATTGCTTGTGAACCAGGGCTTGAGTTGTTCAAAATAACGCGACCAGGAAATTAAAGGGTCAACCGCGGGATAAAACCGCTTATAAGCCCGATCGTAACTTAACCCAAGAAAGGTTTTAACTGAACTTAAAGTGGATTGGGTAACCGGTTCTTCAAAATTCCCGCCTGCTGGCGACACTGTTCCAACGATGGTGAGACTGCCGCAAGTCTGGTCATGACATTGCACAATCCCTCCCCGCTCATATAATCCTCTGATGCTGCTGTCCAGATACGCTGGAAATCCTTCTTCGCCAGGTATTTCCTCCATCCGGCCCGAAGTTTCCCGCATTGCCTGCGCCCAACGGGAAGTTGAATCGGCAATCAGCAGAACATTAAATCCCATCTGGCGATAATACTCACCGAGAGTAACGCCGGTATAAATAGATGCTTCACGCGCAGCAACCGGCATTGACGAGGTATTACAGACAATGATCGTTCTATCCATAAGCGTTCCCCCCATTTTGGGGTCAACAAGCTTTGGAAAATCGGTAATGGTTTCTACTACTTCACCCGCACGCTCACCGCATGCCACAATAATAACGATATCAACATCGGAATATCGGGCAATCAAATTCTGTAACACTGTCTTACCGGCGCCAAATGGCCCCGGGATACAGGCGGTTCCGCCGCGGGCGATAGGAAAGAATGTATCGATTAACCGTAATGTGGTCATCATCGGTTCACTTGGGTACAGGCGATCAGCAAGATTCTTCTTCATTAAAGTTTGAGCGATAGAAAGCCGTACTGGCCATTTCTGCAACATAGTCGCTTCATAGCTGTTGTTTTCTGCGTCAATCAATTTCGCTATCGGCGTATCTGCCGGGAAAGTTCCCTGCTGGATCCAATCTACTTTGAGATGTTTTCCCAGATTAAACGGCACCATAATTTTATGGGTAAATCGCCCTTCCTGCACAACACCCAGAACATCGCCGGCACTGACCAGATCACCGGCATACACGTTTGCGGTAAATACCCATTTTTTTTGTGCGTCAATTGATTCTTCACGGACACCGCGCGGTAAAAAAAAGCCATATTTACCGGCAAAATTCATTAATGGATTTTGCAGGCCATCATAAACCATTCCTAATAGACCTGGACCCAAAGTAACAGACAATTGCTCGCCGGACTGCTCAACGCGATCCCCTATTGCAATACCGCTGGTTTCTTCAAATACCTGCGCAATGGCTGTATCGCCTCTCACATGTAATATTTCAGCCATGATCCGTTCATTGCCTGCGCTTTGAGCAGGACAGATATAGATAATTTCATTCTTGATGATAGGCTTGGCTCCAGTTCGCCGGATATGGACAATGCCTTCCTGGATTGCAATCACCATCGCATCCTGGATCACTTGTTGAGACTGTTTATTGTTCATGACACTCTCCCTTTGTCATCCAGGATAATTTTTTGCTGTTTGTTTAATATTATCTGAGCCAACTCATTAATCTGCTTCAAAGCATAGTCCTTATTAAATTGTGACCAATAATGGATAATATTCCAGCGCAGCAAATAAATAATAATGGCTTCGAAATCGAAATAATGCCCGCTTTCAACAATCGCCAGGTGTTGCCAGATATAGGACAATAAAAACTCTTCAACCGCGATTGTATCTTTTTGAGCAATATCATGCGCAACCTTGGGCAGCCAGGGATATATCGCCTGCAAGCCAAAATCAGGCTCATGCCAGTTAGCCAGTAACTTATGATTCCAACGTGTAATCCAGCATTCCTGAGCGTTTAACGGTAACTCTCTCTTTTCATTTCGTAAACGTAATGCCGCTAATATACTGCGTAAATCGAAAAACCATAACAGGGTATCACCAAGGAAAACTGATTGGGTATCCATTACACGTTGAAACGCAGGCCGCAGCTCTGCCACTGATTGCTGCGGCTTAAACCAGCTTGTCCATACCAGGGATTCTACTGTCAAGGCAAGCGTGTATTGCTCTTCCGGTAACAGCTTCAATCGTTTTTCGAGTTGCAGCCTTGAAATGGGCGTTTCCTGAATCTGGAATTGCGTATTCATCCGCGGCAGGCTGCAGACTACGGTATAGTATTGCGAGGTCATTGCAATAATCCCTCTAATAGCGCCCGAAAACGCGGCTGCATATGTTTAATCAATAAGCAGCTAACTGCCTCTTCTGTTAAATCCAAAATAATTTCTTCATCAACAAGGGAAATTTTAATCCCGGCCATTTTTTTATCATGATGTCCGACGTGTGCACTCAGGCCCTCTCTGAGCATTTGTCGGGTCAGGCTTTGCACCAGGGTTTTTAATGGATCAGTTGCCATTAACTCCGGATTTGTTCTGATTTCATCAAAATCGAGTACTTTTCCCGGCAATTCAATGGCGATATTTTTTGCTTTATACGCGTGAAGCTGCTCTACTGAATCAGTGGCCACTAAAAGAATTAATTGCCGTAACATATCATTATTATCCAATTCCTTATCAACCAGCCGCCTCACTTCCTGAGTAAAACGATCAATCAGGTTTTGCCTCAACTCAAGCCGCATATTTCGTGCAGCGAGTTGCAATGCGTCCTTTGCCGCCTGCTTTTCCTGCTGAATGGATTGATGGGCGTCATCCATCAGCGCTTTTGATTTAGCCTGGGCATCCTTTAGGATACGATTGGCTTTATCCTGCGCTTGCTGAATGATACGCGCAGCCTCATCTTTCCCGGCCTTTACACCATCTTGCTTTAAGCGTTCAATTAACGCCTCAACGCCGTGAGAAATTATATTGGCAGCTTTATTTTGCTTTGATTCCATCGCAAGCTCCTATATTCCATTGCTTAATACCAAAGCAAACACAAAGATAAATACCGCAAACCCTTCAACAATCGCAGCCGGGGCAATAGACAAACCAAATATTTCAGGCTTGTTCTTGGTCGCATTGATGGCGCTGGCGCAACAGTTGCCTTGTTGAATGGCACAGATCATTAGCGCGATTCCCGCTAGTAACCCTATACCAAAGAGTCCGCCGGCAATTTGCGGCGTCACCTGGCGATTAAGCGCAAACATAATGACTATCCCCATAATCGCCTGAGTAGACGGAAGGACGGAAACACCAATGTATTTACCATACCCACTGTCGGTATCTAACATCACCCCGATTGCAGCCTGTCCTGCAATCGCACAACCGCAAATGCTTCCAATCGTGGCCAGAGCCATAGGCGCATATATTCCTACCCATCCAAACAATATCATTAACTCATTCATGCGAAATCTCCTGTTTCTTAAAGGGCTGATAGCTATAGCCATCCTCCTTGATGCTCCATTTAAAAAATTCAATATAGTTAAGCCGAAGGCCATGAACAACTGCACCCAACAGGCATAAAGCCAGATTAAGCGATTGCCCGACGAGCAAAACAAGAATCGCCAGCAGCCAACTGCTGGCTTTCCCGGACTCGGTAATATGATGCGCCATAGTATTAAATGTAACCGCTAATGAAGCGCCGGCCAATCCCAGAGCAAATAAGCGCAGATAACTGAGAATGTCGCCAAATAAAGTGGGTAATTCCGTTAAAGCACTCACACCATGAAAAATCCTTGTTAAGAAATTTTTTACGCTGGTAATGGGTTTATTTGAAGCAAAAACCGTAATCAGCAGCAGGCTCAGGATAAAGAGGTAAATCGCGGGCTGAGTAAACATAGTGCTGTGTTTGATTACACCAAAACCATAGAGCAATGCGGAAACAATTAATAAGATAAATCCGATGGCATGAATCCGCTCATTACGATGCCGGGCAAACCAGGCGCGCATGCCGCAGGCAATGCAGATATGTAAACAGCCAATAACGAGCACAAGAATCATCATCCGATTGAAATTATTTATATCGATTATTTTTAGTTTTGCCAGCCAGCTTCCGGCTTTTGGTTCAACGCCCCAGTAACTGCCCAGCATAACGCCATAGATAATGGAAAAAATACTAATCACCACAGCCAGAGGTCTTAACCATGCGCCAGCATTGTACCGCCCCATCTTTTTCCAACCCAAAGCGGTACACAGTGCCAACACAATGCCATAGCCGGCATCTGCAAGAATCATCGCAAAAAAAATTGAAAAAGAAAAAAAGACCATAATCGACGGGTCAAAGGCATGATAGCCCGGGGTCTGATAAAAATTAACCAATTCGGAACCGGCTTGTAACCAGGGCCGCGACTCCAGCAGGGTAGGGGGTAATTCGTCTGGTAAAGGTTGCTCAATCGCCAGACTTAATTGCCGCGCTTTACAAAATTCGGCAAGACGCTGCAATTCCGCCTGCGGAACCCAGGCCTGTAACAGAAAAAACTCTTCATGCTCTTGTGTCTGCCCTAACGCCTTATGCAATTCGGTCCTATCAGAGAATTGCGCCATCTCACAAGCCAGTAAATAACGATAGCGGGTTAAATTACGCTGCTCATCCAGCAAATCATCAATACGTTCATTCAACTCATCCAGTTCAGCACGCAATTCCTTTAGCGCAATGGAACCGGTATGCATTCGGCGAAAGGGAAAATGCTCTTCTTGCGGCTCTTGTTCAGACAACAAAATAATAAAGGCATAATGATTATTGCGGTATATTTCCTGCAAAGGGATATCATTCGGAATCCGGGCCAATTCTTTTAAGTTAATTTTATAAAACCATAATTTGATACCGCCTAAATCCTCTTCCGCTGGCAAAACAAAATCGCCCCATTGCGATACCGCATGAATTCGGGAAGTTAAAAAGTCACGGCGATCAACAGCCGCTCTTAACGCTTGCTGATTAGTCAAGATCTTCTTCACCACCTCATCGGGGTTAAAATCCCTTTGAGAAAGGCGCGGATTGCCCTGCTCAGATGAATTGTCCAGATAGAGCAAAGCCGCTTTTATCTGATCCAGTAACGTTGTCGAAGGGGTGGTTAAAGCCGATTTAGAGGGCGGGTTGATTGCAATTAAATGCATGCAGCCCAAAGCCTGCAACCCGGCCACAATATCTGCCTTGCAGCAGCTCGGGCCTAGCAGACTCACTTTTTCAAACGTTGCGATGCTCATCAGCGCATCCTCTTTCTTTTAGCGATTTTGGATCGAACCACTGCCGCTCGCTCATTATCGGTTAAAAAGATCTGGATCAGCCGAATGTTATTTAATGCTCGGGGAATTAATACTTTTTCAAAAAGATTTTTCCGTTGAGTTACGGTTTGAATCGATTTCGCCAATAATTTTTGCCTGTCGGCGGCAATTTGCAAGCGCAACTGTAATTCAATTTTTGCGCGCAAGGCGTCGATTAACTTTTCAAACCATTGCGGGGTATTAAAGTAGACATAATCGAGCGTATTAAAAACTATAGCTTGTAACACCGGTAACTTAACTCCAACAATGTTTTCTTCAGCGATAACAATTTCTTTGATTTCCATGAAACTGGTTACCAGATCTATCGTGCCGGCAACCATGGGCAAATCATTTTGAATACTTTGTTCTAATGCGTTTTCCTGTTGGTTTAACGCGTTAATCTCAGCATCGATATGGCTGCGTTCTGACAATAATTTTTTTCTTTTCAATTCCAAAGACGGCAAAAACCGCTGATAGTTTTTCAGATTTCTTTGTTCCTGACTGAGCGATGCTTTATTAAGCTTAATTTGCGACATGATCCGCATCCGATTGTGCCCTGGCATTAAAATATTTCGCAACGAGCTCCTGTTTCATCAATAATTCATTTTCATGAAAGCATTCTGCAAGCGTTTGCCAACATAAATCCAAGGCTTCTTCTAAAGGAATCGAAACTTTAATGTCCATAAATCGTTCGCGAAATAAAGAACCGAATTTAAGTAATCGCTCATCAAATTCAGAAATTTCAAAAGCCATTGCCTGTTTTTGTTCCGCCTCACAAGCGGCCGAATAAAAGCGGATCATCGTATTCATAATCTGGCTATGATCATCCCGGGTTTGCTTGCCGATCACATGTTGTTTGAGCCGCGACAATGAACCAAAAGGATCAATGGAACCTGAATGGAGATATAGCTGCCCTTCGGTGATATAGCCGGTATTATCAGGAACAGGATGGGTGACATCATTTCCTGGCATCGTAGTCACTGAAAGGATGGTTACCGAACCTGCGCCCTGGAAATCGCAAGCCTTTTCATAGCGTCTTGCTAATTGAGAGTATAAATCTCCCATGTAGCCGCGGTTAGAGGGCACCCGTTCCATGGCAATACCAACTTCTTTCAAGGCGTCAGCAAACGCAGTCATATCGGTTAATAACACTAACACCCGCTTGCCTTCTTCAATCGCCATTTTCTCTGCTACTGCTAATGCCATATCGGGAATAAGCAAGCGCTCTAAAATTGAATCGGAGGCCTGATTCACAAACATAATGGTACGCGCAATGGAGCCATGATCTTCGAAGGTTTTGCGGAAGGCGTAATAATCATCGAACAGTAATCCCATACCGCCAAAAACAATGACGTCAGCTTCAGCCTGAGTCGCAATTTTGGCCAATAGCTCATTGTAGGGTTCACCTGCTATAGAAAATATTGGAATTTTCTGGCTTTCAACCAGACAATTAAAAATATCAATCATAGGAATATTGGTGCGAATCATCCTGGAGGCCAGCGTTCGCCGTGTTGGATTTACCGTTGCGGTACGAATAGACGTTTTATCATCCTGTTCCAATTTCGGGCCGCCATCAATGGTTTGGCCAACGCCATTAAATACTCGCCCCAGAATATTGGGGGAATAACTGACTTGCATTGGATGGCCAAGAAACGTGACTGATGCGTCAGTCGATAGCCCTTTCGTACTGCCATACACCTGGAGGGTAACGATTTCGTTTTCCAAATGAGTAATCTGAGAGAGCAACACGCCCTTTGAAGTATGAATCAAGGCCAAATCATCCAGTCTGGGAGCAGATATGGCCTTAGTATCAGGCATAGCCGGAACAACAACTTTCAGAATATCTCCGGTAATTTCGTGAATATTTTTATAGTGAATATTACTCATTGCATTCTCTCGTTGTTGCCTTCGCATTAGCCATCATCACAGCCACAGCACATGAGCCAATCCGGGAGCGTACATTATCAGCCCGACTGGTTAAAACGATAGGCACTGCCGCGCCTAGAATGATTCCTGCAGAGAGTGCATCGGCAATGATGACCAGTTGCTTGGCTAAAATGTTACCGGCCTCCAAATTAGGAACTACAAATATATCAACATCGCCTATTACCGTAGATTGAATATGTTTAGTCTGGGCCGCGTGAAGGCTGAACACATTATCGTAAGCGAAGGGGCCATCAACTATGGCTCCGGTAATTTGCCCGCGTTCTGCCATTTTTGCCAGACACGCGGCATCTGTTGTCGAAATCATTTCGGGATGTATTGTTTCAACTGCGGACAACAATGCCACTTTGGGTGTTTCATCGTTATTAAATGCATGAAACAAATCAACGGCGTTTTGAATAATGTCTTTTTTAACCATTAAATCAGGCGCGATATTAATGGCTGCATCGGTGACAATGAATGGCTTATGGTATTTTTCAATCGCCATAATAAAAGCATGGCTAATGCGGCGGCGAGTACGCAATCCATTTTCTTTTTTAATGACGGCATGCATTAATTCATCAGTATGCAAACTCCCTTTCATTAAGGCCGCTACTTTTCCTTCACGCGCCAATTGTACTGCTTTTTCTGCAGCATCTGGCGGTTCTGAAATATTAATCAACTCATAGCGGCTGATGTCTGCCTTCAGCTTTTGTGCAATAGACTGAATTTTGGCTTGTGGGCCAATCAAAACAGGCTCAATCAATCCCAAATGATTGGCTTCGATAGCCCCTTCAAGTGAATCTTCACTACAGGGGAACACGACACCAACTTTAATTTTTGGCAACGATTGGCATTTTTGCCGAAAATCTTCCGCTAATTTATCCAAATCAAGTTTTTTTTGTGCCACGTTTTACTCCACCTTTGATTCGCTGGCCGCTTTGTTTTGCAACAAAGGCATTTATTTGAGGAATAATATGCTTGCGAAATTTACTGCCATTGAACAAACCATAATGGCCAACGTCCGCAGCAAGATAATATTTTTTCTTATCGTCAGACAGGTTTTTGCATAAAGTAATGACTGATTTCGTTTGCCCAAGCCCGGTTATATCATCATGCTCGCCTTCGATAATTAAAATTGATGTATTCTTGATATCCTGTAAACGAATGGTATTTCCTCTGGATTTATAGTGCCCTTTAGCCAGTAGCTGCTCCTGAAAAACGGTATTAATGGTTTGCATGTAAAATTCAGCCGTTAAATCCATTGTTGAAAAATATTCCAGATAAAAACGTATAGTTTTGAAGGCAGCATCACGTTTATTTTCCGCATAATTTTTAATCGCTAATTGCAGGGATTCGATATGGCGTTGTATATTCATGCTCATAAAGCCGGAAAGCTGCATAAACCCCGGATATACTAATCGCATTGCGCCCGGAAATCGGCCCGGTACCATGGAAATAACGTTTTGCTGAAACCAGTCATCGCCTCTGGAAACCGCCAGTTCATTGACCGCCGTTGGCGATTTGGTAGTATCAATTGGACCGCCCAGCAAGATAGTGCTGGTCGGCAAATGGGGATCGTTAACTGTGGACATTAAAGCCAGCGCAGCCAGCACCGGAACTGTCGGCTGACACACCGCCATAACATTTAAATCCGGACCCAGGAGCCTGAAGTAGGAAATAACGTATTCAATAAAATCATCCAAATCAAACGCCCCCTCTGCCAAAGGTACATCACGGGCATTTTTCCAATCAGTAATATAGACATCATAAAAAGGTAACAATCCCTGAACCGTATCCCGCAACAGAGTGGCGTGGTGTCCGGACATAGGAGCGACAAGCAGCATTTTCGGCATTGTGTTATCAGCGATGCCCTTTTTCTTGAAGCGCAATAAATCACAAAAGCTTTTACGATCAACGAGCTCCTCAATAATATCGTAGTATTCATCACCTATTTTTACGTCTTTGATATCAAAGCATGGTTTCTCATAAATATTGGTGATCATATGAGTGACATAGCAGTAACCCGTTAATTCTCTAAAATATTTAATTGTTGAGCGCATAGCCATTTCACTTAACTCCTTTTGAGCATCAGGTAGAAACGGCACATTGACTGGCAAATTCATGGTATCGGCAATTCGTCTAAAACGCTTGGAAAGAGTAAGACAATAATCAGAATAAGGCTGCAACGACCTCATTGTGAAATCATACCAGTTATATAATGAACGGCTATCAAGGGGGTTGTTTAGCATAGAAGCATCCTTACTCTATGAATTACTTATATTTTCATTCAAATAGTATAGAAGACTTCCAGTGAAATTTTACAATGGGGGTAAAATATTTTTCGGGGCTTAATTATATGGTCTGTTGGATAAAAGGTTCGTCTTTGCGAGCGTTCGCAAAGACGGTTTATTTGCAACTTATTAAAATTTGTTCACCTAACATGGGGAGTGGCTATACCTCCCGATTGCTGCGGCTGCAATAACTCTTTTATTTCTTTATTAACAAGATTACCAGTATTATCCATCCAGCCTAATTTGATACATATTTGCCGGCTTCGGTTATTATGATTTTGCGCATGTTTTATGATGTCTTCGAATGGCATCAATTTCCTGACGTTGGTATTTCGGAAAAAACCGAAACAGCCTTGCTTGTCCTCTTTCAATTGCTGCTTATGGTTTGCAAGAAAAATTCGTTTTAAGCGGTTATTTTCCGACATAGGGCGATTTAATTTTATATTATCATCTTTATAGTCTATCTCAACGATACTTTTTGGCACATACGTAAGTATTTGATCAACTCTCTCGCGATTACGACGCTTAAATACCGTCCCGTCCAAGCTATTACCTAACTGCCCCCATTTGGTGATCTCACTCAAAACAAGGCCTTTTACCATGCTAGTTTTTAATGACTGTAACATTACTCTACTATTGTGCATTATAGTTTCGATATTAATTTCAGAATCTATAGCATTCAATTCATGTATTGTTAGTTGCGTGCAGCGAAGTCCGCTAAAAATGTTAGTCAGAGTTTGCCCGTCAGCTGATAAAAACCAGAATCCGTCAAGTTTAAGTTGCTTTACATTAGCAGGTATATTATCAAAGATAAGCTTTTCATAGCCATTAAGCGACTCAATAAGGGTGGGTTTTAATATCAAGCTTTCGATTGATGTAATGGCTTTAAATGCCTCGACAATATTATTGCTATCGACTGGTTTATTCAGATCATAAAAATATTCCTCAAGAATGAGATTTTTAATGGACGATGGGATAGCACGACAAAATTGTACGCCTTCCTCGCTTCCATCAATTATAGATACCCCTTTATTGTGTAGGCCGATAACGTGTTGTGGTAAATATTTTAGTGATTCTCTGATAATTGGCTTTAATCTTGTTGAATTTACATAATCCAGTGAATATTTAACAATTTTAACTCTCACGGGGATTTCGTTATATAATTCAGCCAGTTCAGCAACTGAGCAGACTTTAACAAATTTTGTTAAATCTAATTCGCCGTCAGCTTGCTTAATTTCCTCTTTAAATTGCGCAATTTGTTGCGGCGAAAGACTTACTTGTGCAGGCATAAAAAAAACCAATGATAATCTGTATCCATATTGTAAAACACATGAAATATTTGGTCAAGATGATTAAATATAACCAATATTGGCGGCATTATATTAATATATGTGTTGAGCTGCATTTTATTTAGCTCAACACCTATTCATCTACAAGGGGCATGCAATTTTAGTCCAGGGATTTTCGGTTATATTTAATTTCTCTAATAAGGCTTTGCGCAGAGCAGCACTTGAGGAAAGCATTGAGCCCGACCAAAAGCCTGTAGAACAGGTGCTCAAATCACAGTTTCCTCCGAAAGTGACAAATGTTTGCTCATGTTTTATTTTACAACTGCAGATCGCTTTTTTGGCATTCATAGGATCTACAGTGCATGGTGCGTCCACGCAATCAGTCCAAGGCTTGCCTCGTGGACAGGTCAAACTTTTCTTGTGATTAAATTGTTTGAATGAAAAAGTTGAAATAACTTTTTTGACTTTAAAAGCCGCTTGCCTGGGGGCGCGTTTGCCACATTTTTTATACCCTACACTATCCCCTTGCTCCACATCACACGAACAAATAGCGTAATCGGGATGCCTGGGATCAGGAATACAAGGCGCGGAAGTACAAAGCGCGTACTCTTGATTACACACGATTGCATCTTTAGCGACTCCTGCATAGGATGCACTGATAAAAAAGAAAATAAAAAATAGCAGATAACGATAGCTCATCATGATGTCCTTATAAAATCCCTTTCTACATACCCTTTACTATAAATCAATATTTGCAATCAGGTATTTATATTGCCTGAATTCAATGAACTTTCGCCATATTGACAAGTTTTAAAAAAAGCAGCAAGCTAAGCGCCGATGTGTAAATCTCTACTCAAAAAGTTATTTTTACGTTCATTATGGAGAATGAAATGAAATTAAAAGGGAAAAGCAATAACGCTGGTTTCTCGCTCTCGTTAACCGGAATTTTTCTTGCTTTAGCAGGCTTAAGCGCACATGCTGGCACAATGGGTCCTGTTGCAGCAGCGCCTGGAAATATTTACGCAGGCGTTTTTGGCGGCGGCGGCGCTTCAACCAAGACTGACCTCAGTCAATATGGAACTGCATTCTTTCCAGAAGCAGCAGGCGGTCCCCTGGCAGTAGATGCTTTTGGCCGCACAAACAGCCGCTCCATGGGAATGGTTGGCGGTCAGATTGGCTATCAATGGACAGATATTGTAACAGCTTTTACCAGCTGGACTTTAACACCCGCTTTTGAAGCAGAAGGCTATTACCTTGGCAAAAGTAACTTTACAGGCCATGAAGTTAACAACAATACAACCCGACTTCCCGAACATGATTTTGCCGTAACCTATCCAACAAGCGCAGGCGTTTTTCTCATCAATGCAGTATTGAATTTTAATTCAGACAGCTGGTTACGCCCCTATATAGGCGCGGGTATCGGCGGTGCGGTATTCTCAATTAACAATGCCAATGCACTTCAAGTTTCACCACTAGAAGTTGGTGTTAACCATTATAATTCTAATACCAGCAGTAAAGACAGTGCTTTTGCTGGTCAAATTAAAGTGGGTTCAAATTTTGCAGTCAATCCGCATGTAAGCATTTTTGCTGAATACCGCTGGCTCTATGCAGCCCCGACCAGCTATACCTTTGGTTCAACTTCTTACCCAACACACGCGGCAACCAGCGCGTGGCGTGTTGATTTTGGAGCTCAGAAATACAATATGGGTTCTGCAGGTATTCGCTACACTTTTTAAATAATTCCCTTTATCTCCCACTGTTTAAAGCCTGTGATTTAATCACGGGCTTTAATTTATGTAATGCTTGCACTTCCTTTGGTTTAGACTTGAATCCTTATGGATAATTCACTGTCAGTGGATCATCAATCGCAATAGTTACTGGTTGTGTCCACGACGGGCCTGGATAAGTATAAGTGACACCAGGTACAGGATTATTACCAGGACCGCCTGGGTTATATAATGGTAAATAAGAACCCGAGGCGGGAATTATTACTGCGGTAATTAAACGCATTGCTGCATCATCGCCTTTTAAAATAATATCCAGATAATTATCTCGATCGGCAACATAAGCATCATTTAAGGGTAAATCATATTTACCTAAATCAGCCATACCCACAACCGTGATCACACCTGCAGAGAAAATATAAGGAACGTTTGTTTGAGTTAATAAAGTAGATACTCCATTCTCAGTCACTTCGACTTGAAAGAAATTGCTGTAATCGCTGGGCAGGATTGCGGCAACCCCATCAGGTGAAATTCCAGCTGTCGTATATATACGCAATCGATATTGTGCATCCGCACCATAAAGCGCCGTTCCACCATTTGGAAGATTGCTTTTAAACGCTACGGGTGCATTTTGGCCAATATCGTTCATGATGCTTAATTTAGCGCCAATTAATTTTGGACCGCCGCCAGATTGATAAGGATTACCGCTTGATTTGGTCAGGCCAACTGCACTTACGGGCCCATTAGGACCGACTAATTTTAAGGTAGTACCATTATCGACCACCGTAACCTGAACAGGGTAAACCGCTCCAGGGGTTCCAGGTGCCAGTCGATTACCAAATTCTCCAAAAATAACAACACAACTACGTTTATTATATAAAAAATTCGGGGTTATCGAGGCCACTGCCGGCCTTACTACTTCACCGGTATTCAAAGTCAATCGAAAGTCCGTTGGGTTAACCGTACTGGGCAAAACCGGCCAACTAAAACAAATCGGCATCGCATCGGCATGGTCTGTAGGATAACCAAATCCAATTGCCACATCAGAAGGAGATTGCGCAGTGGTGTAAGCAGCAAAGGGCGCATCAGGAGTGGTTATAATCATCCAGGTTCCACCCGCAGCAATAACCCCTGCTTCATTTCCTGGAACCCCTTCAATTCCCTCAAAACCGTAATTTGCTGACAACATTTCTGGCTGACTTCCCCATAAGTCCGCATTAACCAGTTTATCTTCTAACAGTGATTGGTAGGTTAGAGACGGAGGAGGTATCACTTCAACCCGCAATAAATCATTACTATTAGTAACACCGGCACAACTCACACCATCATCCCAACAGGCCATTAGCACATTGGGGCTTCTTGCACCGCTGATAACATCTCCAACATGCAAACCATCCGGTGAAATAATAAGCGTCAAAGTACAGCTTGCATTAGGCGCTAAAGTAAACGTGCCGCCACACCCCGAGGAGTCAATACTGGTAGAAGGCGGCAACGACACGATGGAAGCATTGACTGCGGCAATAGGGTTGGGGTTAGTAATTTGATAAATGGCGTGAACCGGAAACCCGATTGCAACTTCAGTGGGTAAAATTGTATTAGATTTGGCAGTAATAAAAAATGGAAGATTGTAGCGAGTTTTGTTATGTTTGGACTGAGTTTGAGCGTTTACTCCGCCATTTATACTAATTAACATCAGCAACATAACTGACTGGCATAAAACAGAACAAAAAAATTTTCCCCATCTATTCATTACTTATAATCCTTTCGTTAAAAATACCAGTGAAGCTGCGCCACAAGAGTGTTAATATATAAATGAGATTGGTTTAAATAATCAGGCACAGCCCGGTTACGGATAGAACCATCACCAAGCCCCACATGCCCCAAATCAGAAAACACATATCCAACGCCCACAGCAACATTCGGTAATATTAAGGTGTCTATACCTAAGCCAAGCATATAGCTTAAAGACGAATTGTTATGATTAGAAAAATCCGGTGTGACAGTCAAATATCCAGGCACTGTTGTGCTAAAATTCTTAGCCTTATTATACGCACCGCCAATGCCGGCAGTAAGATAAGGATAAAACTTTTCATGCCACTCACGCTGCACTTTGACTTCGGCTAATAATTGCGACATTTGAATGGTGTATTGATAATTAGCGCTATAAAACGGTGGAAAAATCCCTTGTTGTAATGTGCCCTTCACATCCCTTGAGCTTAGCTGATGATAACCTAATCCAATAATAATGCTATTTAAAGAATCAAATACCAACCTGCGACCAAGTGAAACGCCATATCGCGCGAAGGAAGAATTCTTTTTATCAGGAGTGTAATTAAAAGTACTATAGCCAAGTGGAAACGTGACCGTGCGACTTAATTGATTAGTTTGCGCAATGCCTGCATCTAATCCTAATACAACCCGCATATCCTGAAGGTTTCCCTCCTGCGCATTGCAATAAGATGGAATTAAGAAAAAGAATAACAAAAATAAAATAAATTGGCGATTCAATTTATGTCCTTATAAATTTAAACTTCCAAATGGAATGAAGTGTATGATTATAAAGATTAGCTTCCAAAATAGCTATAGCAAACGCAGCCGGGTGCAAATCATAGGACCGGAACCCTGATTTCATTTCGTTTCACCCAGGCTATGATACTTTTATAGATTTTTTGAAGATTTTATTAATCTTTGCATTATTAACAAGTTATACTATAAGCTTCATGTTATTTCATTACAATTAAATTTCAATCAGCAACTGTCCAGCATTAGGAAAATCCAAAAACAAAGAGAGGGTTATATATGTATGATAAATCGGCAATAATTACAGGCGCGAGTAAAGGGATAGGCAGGGAAGTTGCAAAGCATCTGGCACGCAAGGGTTACAATCTTCTATTAATATCGCGTTCTAAAGAATTATTAGCGGAACTCCAACAGGAACTGAAGGAAATTAATATCAATTTAATTGTTAATATCGCGGCTATTGATGTTTATTATGCAGGAGAGGTTAATCTAGCTATTACTAATTTTTATAAAACAACTAACTCAGTTGATTTATTATTTAATAATGCTGGTTATGTAAAAAGAGGAACTTCAGATATTGATCCAATCGAATTATCTACAATGATAAATTCAAATCTCATAGGCGCTATTGATATGATCAGGGCAACGGTTCCTTTGATGAAAATTAAAAATTCTGGCTACATCATAAACGTAAGTTCCAGAAGCGCCGAAACACCAAGAAGTTTATTAGGTGGTTATGCTGCTACAAAAGCAGCTCTTCTGGCCTTTAATGAATCCTTATACAAAGAAATGAAAAATACTAACATCAAAGTGACAGCACTTTGTCCTGGCCTTGTTGATACTGAAATGACATCTGATGTGAAAGAGGATAGAAGTAAGCTAATTAAAACAGCGGATATTTGTGCCACAATTGATTTTTTATTATCTTTATCGCCTGCTGTAGCGTTAAAAAAATTGTCATTTGAAAGCATTGTTCAGGTCGGTGGTTATAGCTAATTAATCCTCTGCTCACTGCCATTAAATTAAAAAAATTTGTCAGACCCGCGAAGGGCTCCATTCATTAAACAAGGTAAAGAGCCAACTTGAGAAATAGTCTCTTTCGCAGGAATGACAAAATCCTTAACTTAATGACAGTGCTCCCCGGCTACGATAATTAACACCCTTGTGGTTCAGATAAATAGCATGTTGACATTTCAGAGAGTAATAATATTGGGCAGGTATTGAGTTTAGGTATTTGCACTTGTGTTTTAGAGACAAAACCGTATTTTTCAGCATTAGAGATGAAAGAAAACAAGCCATCAAAATAACCATCAATATTCAGAAATCCAATAGACTTATTAAAAACCCCTATTTTAATAGCATTCCAGGTATCAAAAGCTTCTTCTAAAGTGCCTAAACCGCCAGGCATCACTATAAATGCATCTGCTTTTTGTTGCATCAGGATTTTTCTCTCTTGCATGCTTTTTGTAATAATAAGTTCATCTAGCGATGTTAATGGTTTTTCCAGGGCCAAAAGACTTTCCGGGATGATTCCTGTTACCTTTCCTCCTGAATCCATTACACTGGTTGCTAACAGCCCCATTAAACCCAGGCTGGAACCGCCATAAACCAAACGAATATCAGAGCAAGCTATTTGATTTCCTAATTGAATCACAACGTCTTTAAAGAGCGTGGAGTTACCACATTTTGCCCCCAGATAAACACATATTGACTTCACATTCATCACCAAAAATTAAAAGCAAAGAATAATCTATAACTACTTTATTTAATATATGTAAAATAGCGGGCTCTTAGTATATGTATCAACCCGTTTGATAGGAGATGAAGGTGATTTATGACGTTTATCAAGAACAATGCCCTTCACGGATCGTTTTAGAGATTATCAGCGACAAGTGGGTAATTTTAATCATCCAATTACTCGCAGAAAAAAGCCATCGCTTTGGCGAATTGCAAAGAGCAATTGGCGGTATTACAGCCAAGGTATTAAGCGCGCAGCTCAAAAGGCTGGAATCCTATGGGTTAGTCATTCGTGAAGATAAATCGGATTTGATATTACATGTGGAATATTCCCTGACGTTATTGGGTATAAGCTTGAATAAAGTTTGTCAAGCTATTACACAATGGGCAGAGAGTCATATCGATGATCTTTCAGTAGTGTGCACTTAAAAGAATTATACTTTTATAAATATTGTCCAAACCACTTTATCAAGGTATCTTCACCCAGACTATCATAGATATAGGATAAATAGAGAGTCAGCTCTTGTTCATAGTTTTCATCAAACCGGGAATCATTTGTATCGGTTATTGGATCATGATGAAAAAAATTACCATTAAGATATTCATTGCAGAAGTCATGATAATCTCTGGTAAACAAAAGAAAAGTATGCCACATATTATCAATGTCAACCATCTCGGAATGCATCACGCAAGAAAAATTCAGTGACTTATTATCGGGATTATTGTTTATTTCAAACTTGTGTTTAAAACAAAGCCAAACAAATTTCATTAATTCTGCTAAAGCGTCTTCTGCTTGCATTTGGGCACTTGGATAATCTTGACAATATCTGGAAATGACCTTTGTATTTTTATAAGACAGTAATGTATTTAAATCAGGTAAGTACATTATTCAGCCTCCAAAATGAATGCATCATATTTACCGTATGATGCATCTTTGATTACCCAATGCATGTTCCAGGCCCGCAATACCCTTTACTTTTTGCTGAAGTTTTTTCTTTAACAATTTTTTTAATAATCTTGTCTTTCATAGTATTTCCCTTTATTGAGCAATAATGCTTAATGAGAATATAGAGAAATTTATTTATCCGTCAATTAGTTACCAGCTGGTAACTATTCCAGGGAAACGTTATGAATGATAGAAATTGGGCGCACTATTATAAAATTACGAAGCAGATCACCTCACCACGTAAAACCCTTCTAAAAGCTATCGAAATTTTTAGCAACCGGAGTAAATCCACTCATACTAAAGCAGCAATTGATCTTGGGTGTGGTTCGGGCGCTGACTCCATTGAACTTTTAAAACATGGCTGGTCAGTACTCGCCATTGATTATCAGGCCGAAGCAATATCAACTTTATTGTCTTTATGTCCGCCATCCCTTCAAAATAGATTAGACACGAAAGTAATGCCATTTGAATTGTTGACGTCTCTACCACGAGTACAATTAATCAATGCAAGTTACAGTCTTCCTTTTTTAAGGGAAGATAAATTTTATTCAATATGGAATACCATTGTAGACACCATGCATCAAGGCGATATGTTTGCAGGAACTTTTTTTGGAATAAATGATGGTTGGAATAGCTCTAAAAACTTGGATATGACGTTCTTTAATCATGACGATTTATCAAATTTACTCTTGCCATTTGAAGTAGCATTTCTTGAGGAAGAAGAAATTGATAAGACCGATGCATTGGGCAATATTAAGCATTGGCATGTGTATTCTGTTGTAGCCGAAAAATGTTAGTATTACGAGCGTGTTACAGTATCCTATAATCCAAATTGGCCAAACATTTATGAACCCTAAAATTCAAGTACGTCGTTATCAAGATGGTGATGCAAAATTTTTAAGCCAAATTTATTTCAACACCATACATACTGTGAATGCTAACGATTACACAAAAGAACAGCTAGATGCATGGGCTCCATGGTCTTCAGTACAAGATTATGGTGGGTGGCAAGAAAAATTAGAAAAAACTCAACCGTTTGTTGCGCTCATAGCCGATAACATAGTGGGCTTTGCAGAATTTGAGCCAAATGGTCATATCGATTGTTTTTATGTCCATCACGAGTTTCAGGGATCTGGTATTGGCAGCGCTCTCATCCATGAAATTGAGAAAGCAGCCGTAGATAAATCAATTTCTCGCGTCTATGCAGAAGTTAGCATTACAGCAAAACCGTTTTTTGAGGCCAAAGGGTTTCACGTTGTAAAACAACAGACTGTGACGATTCGTGGTATAGAGTTAATCAATTTTGTTATGGAGAAGCATTATAAAAATTTAAGATCCTTATCAGCAGACGATATTCCTATTCTCGTTGGTGCGTTTAATGCTATTGGGTGGAATAAGCCCTCTTCATTATTCGAGCAGTATTTAAAAGAATCAGAGACCGGCGAGCGGTTGATTTGGGTAGCCTTTATTCATGATCGGTTTGCTGGATACATTACCTTGAAATGGCAATCACAATATGAGACATTCGCAAAAGACCACATACCTGAAATCATAGATTTGAACGTGTTGCCGCCTTTTCGGAGGGTTGGAGTGGGTTCAATGCTTCTTGATATTGCAGAAAAAGAAGCGGCCACTAAAAGCGAGCATGTTGGTATTGGTGTAGGACTTTATGCGGGACACGATGGTGGTTATGGTAGCGCTCAAAGACTTTATGTCAAGCGAGGATATATTCCTGATGGTTTAGGAGTAACCTATAACTACAAGCCAACTGTGCCAGGGCAATCATATCCTTTAGATGATGATTTAATTTTATGGTTCACAAAAAAATTAAATTAAAATTTGCATTCGATGTAAAATATATTTACATTTTTTAAAGCTGTAAAATTATATGATCAGTTATTTGCGTTATAGTGTATGTAGTATACTTTGTATCAATTATATCAATACCTATGCTGGAATAATACCGGCGATTATGATTCCAAATACAAAAATAGACTCTGCTTATCTTTGAAATAGCGACCGCTCTATTATGGAGAATTGATTACGCGAATGGCGGATGTTTTTGGGATGGGTATGATTTAAAAACGAGTGGATCGCATCATTATAAATACCGTCATGGGTTTCACTTTACTCGTGTTAAACATAATATCTTTGATGTGTTGGAGCCCCCACTTAGAAATATTGTGACAAAAAAGGGACAATATGATTATGAATACGAGTCTGTTGCCGCCCATGGGAAAACTATATTTTGGAAGTTAAACAATAATTTTTTAAAAGCAACCGGAAATAAAGAATGGCAATAAACCAACTGATTGGAGGGCTGGTCAGTCTATTACTTCTACCAGTCTCCGTTGCGCAACCTCCTTTTGAAGTATTAAGATCCTGTGTTGATGAGAAACCTTATAATAATAAGATCACTATTGACACCAAAGAAGATGGAGTTTATGCAGGAACCCAAGAAAAAG
Organism: Legionella dresdenensis; assembly: GCF_042649825.1. NCBI lineage: Bacteria > Pseudomonadati > Pseudomonadota > Gammaproteobacteria > Legionellales > Legionellaceae > Legionella > Legionella dresdenensis. The sequence continues at coordinate 62,564 of NZ_JBHSAB010000020.1, forward strand.
ATTGTGAAGAGCCATTTGAAGTAAATTTTGACAATAAAATGTATGGTTTTGTAAGATGTGCAGATATACCCTATTTAGTTGTTAATAGCCAAAAAATTAATTTAGAAAAAGCAGAAAATAAGTCGGTTAACTCAGAAATTAAACCAGGCACGCTTTATCCAACCGATACATCATGGTCAAAAATTGAATTTAAAGATCAATCGTATTTATGCTTAAATGGACCAATTTCACGCTCAGGAACAGGATCAAATATTGGTCAATATTATATTGTAGAAAATGCATTCTTAAATAACGTAATGCCCACCATTTATTATTATTTTTTCAATAAAGATATTGTCCCAATAACAAGTAATAATTAATTATACTTTATCAAGGAGCAACTACACTCGTTTAAGCACCTTTAGAGCTAAAACGAGCACAGATTGCTTCTATTCGATTAGATACATTTCTCTCAGGACTCTCTACTTGCGCAATCATTCGTCTGGCTAATTTGGCTAAAACCGGATTTGAATTTTTATAATAAGGCAACATAATTAGTGCTATTGATAATGACCATCCACGCCCTCTTCCCGACAGACAATATATTGACGATATTACTTTATTTGAAAGGTGGTGGGGAGAAGATAACTTGTGCTTATTAAGAAGAGGTTTTGGGATATTTATATTAATTCCCACTTAAACAGAGATAATTTCTTGAATCGAAGTGTAAACCTCCCATATTTAGGATGCCACTAAATATGGGAGGTTTACAAACAGTATAAAGCGTTTAATTCGCTCTCGCTTCAATCTCTATTTGTTTTTTATAAATATCAAACGGATTTTCGTAATAACGCATACTACGATATGAATACAAAGCACTCCAACTAAACAAGAATAGTAAAATTCATCTCTAGCATAAATTGAAAAATAATTTCTATAAGCTAGCAGATTGATAGCGGTAATTACAAATATAATGAGATAAAATATAAAGAAAGTATATTTTTTATGATGTTGTTCTAAAGCTATTGCAATAATTGAATATATTAGGGAGTAGATGATTCCTATCAGACTAAAATAATATAAAGTAAAAACCCACCATGACCTAATATCTACATTAGAATAATGAATTAAAAAAGAGAACATTTCAGCAGCAATAATACTATAAAATATTAAAAACAAATCTCTTCTAAATGCCTCTATTTTATTTGTATGTGCTTTTCTAATTAGAGGTAATGTATTGTATGACCAAACGCATATTCCAATGATAAGCGGTAAGGTTAAGCTTATATCTTCGAGCCTTATTACATTAAAATGGTTATTTATTAAAACGAATGCTGTATATATATTAATTAAATATATGGAATAAACATTAAAGTATTTAATTAGTTTTAAATGAGGGGCAGCCATAATTTTATTCCTCCGAAATTAAGGCAGAGTATTACGCTTAACCCTCACTGTAAACCTCCCATATTTAGGATGCCACTAAATATGGGAGGTTCCATAAAGACTTGTCCATAACGTGATGTATATCTAATTATAGTCTGCATATGTAAAAATTTTACAGATAGTTAGAGTGAATAAGTTCTTGAAATAAGAAGTGAAAGCAATGCTTGAGCGTATTAAAAAACCCTTTGAGAGCCCTGTTAATTATAAAAGTATAAAAATTCATTATAAATCAATAATTTATATGGTTGAGAGGCGGCGGCTATTTAACTTGCAATATAATTATTTGATTTTTAATGCATTTGCTTTTAATAAATTTTAATATACCCCCCAGCAACATCTCTTATCTTTAATTTATTATAATGACATGTCGATATAATATTAAATTATCGACATATTATAAGAATATGTTTATACCATCGACACATTCCAAAAACATGTCGATAAAATTTGAAAATATCGACACATTGTCTTGACATGTATACCACATCGACATATCCTTAAAACATGTCGATAAAATGGGAAAATTTAAACATGATAAAGATTGATGTAACTAAAGCATACAATGAATTGCCTGCACTGCCTCCTAAACAGGATATAGAAACTAAAAAAATACTGAAAGTGTGCATTGAAGCACGTGCGTCCCTAGCAGAACTGAGAAAAGCAGCAGAAATGCTACCAAACCAAAGCGTTTTAATAAACTCTTTGCCTTTGTTAGAAGCTCAAGCAAGCTCAGAGATCGAAAACATAGTGACAACAACAGATAAGTTATTTCAATATGCCAATAGCAGCTCTGAGACTAATATAGATCCAGCTACAAAAGAGGCTTTACGTTACAGAACTGCTTTGAGAGAAGGCTTTGAATCTATTAAATCTCGACCATTGAATACAGTCTTAGCAGAGAGTTTATGTTCAACCTTGCACGGCGTTGAAATGACCGTAAGAAAGGTTCCAGGAACAACTCTATCTAATCAGACAACTGGAGAAATAATTTATACTCCTCCTGAAGGAGAGGCGCTTTTAAGGCAAAAGCTTCACAATTGGGAAGTATTTTTACATGATCAAAATGATATTGACCCATTAATAAAAATGGCTATAGGACATTATCAATTTGAAGCAATCCATCCATTTACAGATGGAAATGGTCGAACGGGGAGAATTTTAAATATATTGTATTTAATCGAGCGGGAACTCTTAACTATACCTGTTCTTTATTTGAGCCGTTATATCATCAAGAATAAGAGGGAATATTACCAATATCTCTTAAATGTCACTTTAAAAGATGACTGGGAATCTTGGATTATTTACATGTTAAATGCAGTCGCAAACACATCCCAATGGACTTGCAATAGGATTAAGAACATTGTTGGTTTAATGGAAGAAACTGTGGAGTATGTAAAAAATAAACAACCTAAAATATATTCAAGAGAATTGGTCGAACTCCTTTTTGTACAACCCTACTGTAGAATTTCTAATGTAGTAGATGCAGAAATAGTAAAGAGACAAACTGCTGCCGAATACCTGCAGAAGCTAGTCAGTGAAGGCATTTTGAAAGAACTAGAAATTGGAAGAGAAAAAATATATATCAATACAAGATTTATGCAAATCTTATTTAAGGACTCTGATTAAAAAGTAATACAGAATGTAGTTATAGTTAATAATGTTTTAAAGGCTTAAATAAACAGGTCAAAGATATGAGGACAACAGTATCAATTGAAAAATTCATAAAAAAAATTCCAAGAGGAAGGATTTTTTTTGTGGGCTCAATTTATAAGAAATATCCAACTAAGCTTGTACAACGTGTTTTATTGCGGTTAGCAAAAAGCAATGACGTGGGTACTATATCTCGTGGTATATATTTTAGACCTGAAAAAAATCGCTTGCTGCCAGGTCGTCCAATTCCGCCAAGTACAGATAAAATCATTGAAGCTGTTTCTAAGAAAACAGGTGAGACAATAACAGTTCATCCTGCTGTAGCTTTGAATCAGCTTGGTCTTAGTACGCAAATTCCTGTTCACGCAATTTACTATACGACTGGTCGCTCACGTTATATCAAAATTAATGGTGAAAATAGAATTAAACTTGTGCATGTGAGTCCTAGAAAAATAGTCATGCCAAATACAGTAACATGTCATGTGGTTAATGCCTTGTGGTATGAGGGGAAGGGATATTTAAAACCACGAGTAGTTAAGAAGCTTCATGCTCGTCTGAAGGATGAATATTTCAACGAGGTTTTAATGCATCTTGATAAGATGCCAGCATGGATGCAGAAAGTGTTTATTCGTTACCAGAACATGCAACCTGATGACCCAGAATTACAAGAAGACCCTAATGAGTATTGGCAGGGCTAAGCTCCAAAACCGGCCAGATATGGGGGTATTCCTATGATTATTCGAAATAAACTCTAATTTAATCAAGGAAATGATTAAAGTTTAATATTCATTTGCTGCCAACTTTTTTTGATTTTAATAATACCAATATTTTTTGTGAAGCAATTTGCCTTTCTCTTACACGCCCAGAACGAATAGCATCAATTAGTGTCAATAAGTCATAAAATAACGGATCTGGATGCTTTGCTACAGATTCAGGCACTGAAGAATATAATGGCTTGAGGGCAAGGCCACGCTCCTCTCCTTCGCCATATGGCCATACAGGGATAGGATCAGTACCAGCAACAATCTGATCGCTTAAACTAGGTGCAGCATAACTAGTAGGAATACCACGAACTAGCTCGCCTAATTTAGCAGGAAAGATATACTTTAATCCATGAATAAAAAACTCTTCACAAGCCTGAATAATGGGTTGCGGCTTGGCCGGGGGGCAGTATGGTGTAATTAACCCTACTGCCACTAATCTCTTGAATGCACTATTGATTTGAGAAGGACTCAAACACAATTCAAATGCAATACTATTTTGAGACTAGTTTTTGTCTGTTTGGTAAGCTAACAGTTTGGCCAGAACTACGTGTCTTGTGATTTAATCATTGAGCACCACCCTTTATTCCATATTCTAGAATTTAGAATAAAGAATGTTTTTAGTCAACTATATACCCTATTGCAAGATTTGCCATCAAAGCATACTCCTGACCAAATTCTTGGCTCAAAATATCCTCAAAGTTAGATAAAGAAGATAAACAGTAACCTACCACCAATAAATCTAAATGTGGTAAATCTTTGTGTTCAATTCTATTTCTTAGCCCAATTAAGAGGTTTAAATTTTCTCGCTCCGGTGTTGTATATTCCCCCAATATAAATCGCAACATGCCTTGAGACTAATGTATTTTTTTTCTCCATCAATCTCAATGTAATTACCATTTTTATCTTTTTCAAAAACATCGATACCTTTTTTTAAAAAAATTGAGAGAAATAGGGCAGTGAAAGCTATCGTCATATTTACAATATAGCCATATGTCTTCAGCTTAAAAAGCGGATTGTTGTAAACTCCAACTGCTAACATTGCAAAATCTTTCGCTTTATTAATTAATTCTATTTGTTCTGAATTATTTTGGTGTATAGCCAACTTTTGGCTATGAAGAGACAGGAATTCATCACTAGTTAAAGAAGACATCCCTATTGAACTATACTCTCCCCCAGTCGATTGATTGAGAAGATGATGCCAGCGTTTCGATACATAAGTTTTACAAGTTTCTATTTTCCAACCAGTAAAATCAGCTAATTCTCTAAGAGTAAATGATTGGCCGGATTTTTCTTTTATACAAAAAAAATCAAATGCCAGCTTAACTTTATCGTAGCGAACCATAAAATTTCATCCATCTGGATATGCTACATATAAGTATAGGCATTTATTGCTCTAGCAAATCGCATATGATTACTATCCAATTAATGAAGTTAGATTGCAGCAATACTATCAACCAAAAGATCATTCGACCAACCCACATGTTCTTCTGTTCGCGAACAGCGAACACCTGTGGTATACTTCATTTATGCTATTTAGAGAATAATGCCATGTTAAAGTCACAAGATTGCGTCGTATTAATAAAACTATTAGCAAATATCGGTAGAGACCTATCCCAGCGTCAATTATCCACTGCATTGGGGATTAGTCTAGCTGAAGTTAATGCAGGCATAAAGCGACTAGAGGAAGCGGGATTATTAAGGAAAGACAAACAAGGCAAACTTTTCCCTAATGTTCATGCCGCAGAAGAGTTTTTAATACACTCACTCAAGTTCCTCTTTCCAGGAAAATTAGGTGAATACACTAGAGGCACTCCCGCAGCAATTGCCGCCCCTATTTTTCGCGATAAAATCGCATTGGGTAATGATCCTATTCCCGTTTGGCCTGATGCAATGGGGGAGGAGCGTGGTGTAGCGCTATTACCTATTCACCCTAATTTATCAAGAACTTTAAGAGCGAACCCTGACTCTGCTTTCCATGAATTACTCGTCTTAATTGATGTCATGCGCTCGGGGCGCCCCCGTGAGCGCAACCTGGCAGCAGAACTTTTGAAGGAAAAATTAAATCATGCTGGATAATAATGTGAAATTGGCGAATCTAAGAATGTTAGAGTTTGTCGCAACAAAATTAGGTGATATTCGAAACGATGTTGTTTTCCTTGGAGGATGTACCACAGGGTTATTCATCTCTGATCCTCTAGTACCAGATGTGCGCTATACGCTTGACGTCGATTGTATCGTGGATGTTATTTCCAGAAATCAATACTACCAGTTAGAGAAAAAACTTAACAAACAGGGCTTCAAGAAATCCATAACGGAAGATGTTATTTGCCGTTGGTTTTATGATGATGTCATTCTTGATGTAATGCCTACTGATGAATCAATTTTAGGATTTGGAAATCGTTGGTATAAACAAGCAATTGAGTTTTCAAACCTTTATCCATTGACTGACAATCTTGAAATTCGAGTTGTTACAGCCCCTTATTTTTTAGCCACCAAATTTGAAGCCTTTAAAACAAGAGGCAAAATGGATTTTTACGCCAGCCATGATTTTGAAGACATCGTATCAGTCCTAGATGGAAGGCTTGAAATAGTAGATGAAATCAAAAATTGTGATTCTATCCTACAAGAATATTTGATTAATTCTCTGCGAGAAGTCATGCTTTCTCCATCATTTAAAGGAGCTATTCCTGGACATTTTGCTCAATACGGAAGTATTGCCAATGATCGCATTGAGTTACTCGAACAAAAACTAACATCCATACAGAGTAAGTAACATGAAACTTGCATGGTTAACCGATGTTCATTTAAATTTCCTTGATGCAGATGAACGCAAAAAATTTTACCAAGAAATTATTAACACCAAATGCGATGGTGTATTGATAAGCGGTGATATTGCAGAAGCGCCTAGTATCAAAAATATATTAACTGCGTTTGCTACTCTTATTAAAAAGCCGATTTATTACATTCTTGGCAATCACGATTTTTACCGAGGTCAAATAGACGCCGTACGCAACGAAATGACAGCCTTAACTGAATATAATGAGTATTTATTTTGGCTTCCTGCTTCCAAAGTTATGCAGCTAGTACTATTTCCATTTAATTTTGACATGTAGCATTGTCTAATGTATTTACAGATTAAATTTATTTAAG
>NZ_JBHSAB010000021.1:0-59997 GCF_042649825.1 Legionella dresdenensis
TCAAGCCCAAGCCCTGCGGGTGCGCTAATCGCGCAGGCTTGACTGACTATAAAAAAAGGGTTGACAAAAGTCTTCTCATAGAAGGTTGGGCTGTAAAGCCCATGGCCGTCAAGCTAAGCCAGGTACACAGGAAATTAGAATAGTAAATGTACAAAATTCCTTAACTGCCTGCTATGGGTTTTACAGCACATATTCGTTCGGCCTGAGGAAAATGCGGAGCATTTGTCTCGAAGGCGTGGCACTGTACCACAGGCTTCGAGACAGCGCTAACGCGCTTCCTCAGCCCGAATGATATTGTGAAATATAGAAATTTAATTCCTTAGCTTGACGGCTATGGGCTGTAAAGCCCAACACTCAACGTTTCAACAGGAATAACTAATGCCACCTGGTTATAATATCGTACAAACGCCTAATTGAGCGGGTGTGCAATTGTCAGAAAAGCATGGCTCAAGAATATCAATCACGCAGTTATCTGCGTCCATCTCAGGTGCAGTCAGCGTTGTTTCAATTTGCCATTGCGGGATATCTTTTGTGCTTGATTGTAATTGAATGACAGAAAATTTTGCTTTCAAAAAACGATATTCCTGCTGAAATAAACGCATATTACCTTCAGCACTGTCAATATTAAGAGAGACAACAAAGCGCTGGATTCTACTAATGTTAGTATTATCACATACGGTACTGTAGTTTACATCCTGATTGAATATGCTAAGGCCAGATAAAGACCTGATGTAAGCGATGCTTTTACGCTCTTCCATCAGTTTTTCAAAATTCCTGTAAAAATCATCAATAGTTAAATTTTCTTCAATGATATCGCCGTTGCGTGCAAAATTTAAAAAAATTAAATAACTCGTTTTATTCATAATATTTTCTGGCAAAAAATGGCAACAATATACTTTATTTGATCTTTATGGTCAATTCAGTAGCCTTAATTATGTGCATGTATTATAACTGCTTTGGCTTGCATTTATTTGAAATTCTGTTATGGTACTGCTTCATTTAACCAGGGGTGCTTGCAGTGTATGCCGCAGGCTGAGAAATACCCTTTTAACCTGCTCTGGGTAATGCCAGCGAAGGGAGAGTGTAATGCCATCATTGCTTTTCAATTTTAATTTGGTTCAGCGTTTTCTTATAAATAATGAGCAGTCATTAAATCGTATCTATAGCCATGAATTTAATCGGCAATTGTTTTCCGGCAGTCTGGCGCCGGAATCTTTTTCCTACTATTTACGTCAGGATCATCGTTATCTTCAAAATTATGCATCTATACTATCGAAGATTGCTCTTCGCCTTAAGCCGCAATACAGCCAATATGCCAGCTTATTTGAGCGGTTTGCAAACGATGTCGTTATTGCTGAACAAGAAATGCAGAAAACCTATCTAAGCGATTTGTCACAACCGGCACCGATAGAGAAAGCTATACAGGATTATCTGAACCATCTTTACGCAAAAGTAAAACACGAATCAGTTGAAGAGGCAATGGCAAGTGTATTACCTTGTTTCTGGATATACTGTGAACTGGGCCGACGATTAAAAACGCAGCCTGAGAACCGTTATCAAGCATGGATAGACACTTACGTCTGCAACGATTTCCTACTGGCGACCCGGCAAATGGCGGACATGGTCAATGAAATTGGCTGCGGCAAATCAGCAGCATTACATAGTGCAATGGAAAAGGCTTTTTCCGATTCTGTAAATCATGAATTAGCCTTTTTTAACGAGTCAATTTTAGAAAATGAGCTTCAGATCTCTTACAATAGCGGAGGACTCTGGTGAGGCACAGCTTGTGTCGAAGCAGCATTTAAATCCGCATTGTCGTTCTGGGAGTCAAACCTGAGCATGGTATTATTGGTTCCCTGGATTGAACGATTATATTCTTTAATAATAAATGTCATGCGTTTTGCCAGAGATCCTATGGGATTCAGCTCATTTAACCCGATTTCCTGATCAATTTCTTTGACTAAATCACTGACAGTAAGCGTTTTATCATTACGATATTTATTGACGATGGCTGATATTTTCTGAGTGTGGTGACGGTTTAAATGTCCGGTAAAAAACAAGCCTGCGGATGGACCTACAACAGAATTCAGCTTGCAATAATCAGCAAGCAAATCACAGGCTTTTTCGATTTGTGATTTTTGCCCCTGATAGAATTGGTTATATTTCTCAGGGCTTAAGTGGCGCTTTATTAGTTTCGATAATTCTGAATCCCTCTTAACAAACCTGTCATTAAGAAAATTTTCCTTAGCCAGAAAGCTGGCTGTACAGCCAGGGCTTGCCAGTATTTCCTGAACAAATTCGTTCTTGCACAGCTCAATTGCAAAATGCAACGCAGTGCGATTTTTATTATCCTTTTGCCCTAAAACATGGGAAGTGCAGCTGGGGTGGCTGAGTAGCAATCTGGCATTTTTCGGGTTGTTATTTTCGACAGCCCAATGCAAGGGAGTATTACTCCAAGCACCCGCTTTTGAGCTTAAAAGCTCAGGATTAGAAGCCAAAATAGCTTTGACTAGCTCTTCATTATCAGACCATCTAGTTGATACATGCAATACCGAACCTGCATACCCAGAAGGCTTTAATAAATCGGGGGTGAATTTTTTATGTGATTGGATTGCCTGATAGATTTCAAAAGAACAGCCCTGCTTAACGGCATGAGTCAACGCATTTGTATCTTTTAAGAATTCCGTAGTACAAACATCACTGTCAAGTATCGCCTGAACAATTTCAATCCGCCCTGACTGAATAGCATATTGCAGGGCGTTTAATTTATTATCAGGATTACCCGATTTGGTTTCAATTGTTAATAAATTGGTTGTAAATTCTTTATGCGCAAGCAGTTTTTTTACATTCTCAATATCATTATCACGAATTAGCAAATGCAAAAGAGTCCCCTGATTTTTCTCCGGTCGCATTCCCAGTGAGGCATTGCCTGGGGTTGGCGGGGCGATATCAATAAGGGCTTCGAATGCAGTTCCAAGACTAAATCGGCTTTGAAGGAATAAATCAAAAATTTCTTTTTGTTGCTGCTTCGCCGCAAGGATCGCGGGTGTGTCACTGGCTCTGACTTTAGCGTTAACAATGTTATCATTACAATGCTTACTATTCAGAATGGCCACAACAATGTTTTTATTTTGGCTTATTACGGCATAGTGCAACGGAGTATAACCACGATAATGGCTGGTTAAAATTTCTGACTCAAAATCGTTACGATCGAGCACAGCTTTAACAGTCTGTTCTTGCTGTGTAACGACTGCAGCATGGAAAAAATATAAATCAGTAGTATTATTTTCCAGATGTCTGGCTTTTATTCGGGGATTTCTGCCAATATTGGTCAGACGTAGATTACAATTGGTAAATGTCACATTTTCCAAATTGATATTGCTTAAATCAATACCCCGCAAATCCCGGTCTTTAAATTCAACTTTACTATCTCTTGCTTTATCAAGAAGTTCCTGAATGTCGGAAGGGATTTCTATTTTATCTGAAGCCGGTTTTAGGCTGTTATGTTCATAATCCAGATTTACAGGCCTTGAATAAATCTGATTAATTTCCAAATTGCCGTAGGTTTGATCAATATTGGTATTTTTATGATTAGCTAACAAGCTAAGTATGGCATTAGAGGTTGTCTTTCCGGCTGGAGGACTCAATGCCCACCAAAAAGCTGATAAGCCATTTGGCGTTACATTATTAATATCAAGATCTGGATTATCTTGTAGAATCTGTCCAACTAAAGCATGATTTTGTTCATCAATAGCAGTTCGGAGCTGAATAATAGCTGGGTTCATGGTTTTCAAAATTTGGTCAGTATGGTTTTATTATAACATGAAAATTGGAGAAATGTGGGCTGGAAGTAGGTTGCTCTACTTTCTAAATTACAGGTGTTGGTTGGGTCGTTTGACCCAACTCAAACTACAAATAGCAGGTCGCCTTATTCGTTAACCTTCCGTTGATTCCCGGCTTGCCGCTTCTTTCTTTTTGGCAGCGGCGTCTTTAAGCGGAACAACACGATTTGCAGTAATATTACCTGCAGGCCGTTTACGCTGTTGGTTATTATTGTTGATATTACCAGAAGCAGCCTGGTTGGGTCTGTTCTGCTGATTGCCAGGGTTACGGCGGCGGCGATTGGCCTGATTGCGCTTGTCGCCGCTGTTAGGCGTTCTCATTCCTTGTTGCTGCTTGTTTTGCTGGTTAGGACGCTGTTTTTTATGGCGATGGCCGCCTGCACTGCCTGTTGAATCCGTTTCATTTTCTTTCTGAACCCCGAAAATGCTGTTCCACAAGCGTTTGATAAGGCCTGAACTTGGCACTCTGGTACCTGATTTGGTGCTGGTAAAGGCTTTAACAGCAGGCTCATCCTGCTTGTTCGCTGATTGATTGGTACGCGCAATTTCCAATTCAGGTTGCTGAATCAGCGTATAACTTGGCTTTTTGTTCTTGCCGACGTTATCTTCTTTTAAACGGGTAATTGAGTATTGCGGCGCATGCAGATAAGGATTAGCGATAATCAGAACATGAACATTATGGCGTTTTTCAATATTCAGGATGAAATCACGCTTTTCATTCATAATGAAAGTAGCCAAATCAACTGGTAATTGAACCTGTACTTCAGCGGTCTTTTCCTTTAAGGCTTCTTCTTCAATCAGGCGGACAATAGACAAGCCATGTGATTGAATATTGCGTACAGTACCACGGCCTTCGCAGCGCGGGCAGACTTCCTGTGAGTTTTCACCCAGAGAGAGCCTTAAGCGCTGACGCGACATTTCCAGTAAACCAAATCGTGAAATACGGCCAACCTGAATACGCGCACGATCGGCGCGTAACGCTTCTTTAAGCCTGTTTTCCACTTCTCTCTGATTTTTAGCAGAGCTCATATCGATGAAATCGATAACCACCAGGCCGCCCAGGTCGCGCAGGCGTAATTGACGGGCAATTTCATCGGCTGCTTCCAGGTTGGTATTCAGTGCAGTCGCTTCGATGTCTGAACCGCTTGTTGCTTTCGCCGAGTTAATATCGATTGATACCAGCGCTTCGGTTCGGTCGATAACCAGAGCACCGCCTGACGGCAGTGGAACTTCACGCTGATACGCTGTTTCGATTTGGCTTTCAACCTGATAGAAATTAAACAACGGAACGGCGTTATTATACAGTTTGAGGTTTGGTAAAAAGTCAGGTTTAACCTGTTCAATGTATTGTTTTGCTTTTACATAAGAAATCTGATCGTCAATGATGATTTCAGAAATCGATTTCCGTAAGTTATCACGAATAGAGCGGATAATAACATCGCCTTCCTGATGAATCAGACAGGGCGCCAATTGAGTTGAATAAGCATGACGGATAGCCTGCCATTGATTGCAAAGCATATCCAGATCAGCCTGTAACTCATCAGTGCCTTTGCCGACACCCGCAGTACGGATAATCAGCCCCATATCTTCCGGTAATTGCAGCCCATTAAGGGTTTCACGCAATTCGTCGCGATCATCGCCTTCAATACGCCGTGATATGCCGCCTGAATTGGGATTATTGGGCATGAGTACCAGATAGCAGCCAGCCAGCGTGATAAAGGTCGTAAGAGCAGCGCCTTTGGTTCCGCGCTCTTCTTTATCTACCTGAATCAGCAACTCCTGGCCTTCACGTATCAGTGAGGTGATAGGCGGCTTGTCATCGCCAAATTCTTCCGGATTTCTGCTTAAGTACTCAGGCGCAATTTCCTTAAGCGGCAAGAAGCCATGGCGTTTGGCGCCATACTCAACAAAAACCGCATCCAGACTTGGTTCGCGGCGGGTTACAACCGCCTTGTAAATATTGCCTTTTTTCTTAATATCCGTTGGACAGTCAATGTCCAAATCATATAAATGATGATCTTTAACCAGTGCAACCCGGATTTCCTCCATCTGGGTTGCATTTATTAACATTCTTTCCATTGCCATTCTTAAACCCCGTTCAGGGCGCAACACACTTAAATTGAGACAGTGTAAGGCAGTTATTTTTATTCAGTCGCGATCCGTTATTACCTGTTATTTTATATTAAAATGACAACGGCTTAATGCCTGACAGGCAAGTTCTGCTTGCGTAATCGAGGATAAAAAAACGGTTTATCCAAATCAATTAACGTCTCAGCAACTTAACAAAAAAACTTCTTTAAGCATAACCAATATCCACTCAGACCATATGCATGCCATCTTCACTCTTGAAAATGCATCACCTTTATCATAAGCACTGGGACCAGCGTATTTTGCATTACAGGATTCTCACGGGTTTTTTGGATAAAAGAAAGGAATCTGTTCTTTGCTGTATGCAAAACAGGCTGAAACCGTGTCAGGTATGTCTGACATGCACAGGTATCTGTCGAGTTCTTGTTCAATTTGACTCTGATATTAGGCTGCTTCCTTATATCTTCAACTAAGGGAAGCGCGTTTTATTTTTAAACTATCTAAAATAATCAGCAATTAAACCTTTTTTAGTGGTTTATGCGTTATAATTCGTCCGCAAGAGTGTACAGGCTTGTAATTTCCTGACTCTTACAAGTAAGTATAGTACCAAAAAAAACAGCGACAGCAAATAGGTTTATCAGAATGGGTGAAGTACGTTATAACGAAATTAGCGCTGAGGAGGATGGGCAGCGCCTGGATAATTATCTGATGCGGATTTTAAAGGGAGTTCCCAAAAGCCACATCTATCGGATTATTCGGGGTGGTGAAGTCCGGATTAATAAAAAGAGGGCGCAACCATCATCCCGCTTGGCTGCCGGCGATATCGTGCGCATTCCGCCAATACGGACTGCGCAGGACAAGGAAATCCACGTCGGGGAGAAGCTGGAGCAAAGGTTGAATGAATGCATTCTGTTTGAGGATAACGGCTTGCTGGTGGTTAATAAGCCTGCCGGTATAGCCGTGCATGGCGGCAGTGGCCTAAGCCTTGGAATGATTGAGGCGATGCGCAAGCTCAGGCCGGAGCTTACTTATCTTGAATTGGTACACCGTCTTGATCGCGAAACGTCAGGCTGTTTGTTGCTGGCCAAAAAACGCAGCATCTTGCGCGTTGTTCAGGCTGAACTGGTCAACCGGCAGGTTACCAAAACCTATTGGGCGCTATTGGCAGACCATTGGACAGGAGCAAAGCATCAGCTAGTCGATGCACCGTTACATAAAAATACTTTGAAATCAGGCGAGCGTATTGTAACGGTTGATAGGAATCAGGGTAAACCATCACAAACCGAATTCCGTTTGCTTGAAAATTATCAGGATGCCTGTTGGGTGGAGGCAATGCCTAAAACAGGCAGAACCCATCAGATCAGGGTTCATAGCGCTCATATCGGCCATGCAATCGTCGGTGACGATAAATATGGCGATCCGGCGGTAATTGAAAAACTTGATATAGGAAAATCACGACTTTATTTGCATGCGCGCGCAATTCAATTTAACCTGAATGGCAAGGTGCTGCGTTTTGAGGCAAAACCGGATGAACGGTTTGCGCAGACGTTGAAATTGTTAAGAGCGAGGAATCAATTAAATCATGAGTAAACAGTATCGTCTTGTGGTATTTGATTGGGAGGGAACTCTCTGCGATACCCTCGGACAGGTGATTCATTGTGTAGAAAATGAAGCCAGGCGTTTGAATTTCGGCGAGCTGGATTGGGAAATCGCGAGCCAATCTGTTGAACTGGGATTAAATAACGCTATCCGCAAAGTTTTTCCTCATCTGTCGCCTGAGCAGCATTATGAACTTGTCAATGCTGTACAAACTGTATTGGTTTCACGCGGTCTGCAGCTTTATTTGTTTCCAGGCGCGAAGGAAACGATTGAACAGTTGCACCAAAAAGGCATTGATCTGGCAATCGCCTCCAATAAAGGCCAGCAAAGCCTGATGCGTGCGGTGCAACAGTCAGGCCTGGATGACTATTTTAAAGTGATTAAATCAGCCAGCCAATCAGAGCCCAAGCCATCACCGCAAATGCTGGAAGAGATTTTGGCAATTTATAGCCTGCCTGCCGGAGAAGCGTTAATGGTCGGCGATTCATTAAGCGATATCAAAATGGCGAAAAGTATTGGAGTTGATGCGATAGGCGTAGATTTTTATCACCAGAATTCCAGTGCGTTGATGATGGAAGGGGCTTTGGGCGTTTTTCATGATTATAAGCAAATTGCCAGATTTTTAAATTTATCAGAAGAATAAGGATGTGTTGTGAGCAATATTAGTGGTTTACCCAATATTTTGACGCTAATGCGTATCTTGCTAATCCCAATTTTCATTATTGCTTTTTATCTGCCTTTTCAGTGGGGGCATGTGCTGGCGGCCATGATATTTGCGTTAGCCTGTTTTACTGACTGGCTGGATGGTTACCTGGCCCGAAAACTCCAGCAAATGTCGCCGTTCGGTGCGTTTCTTGATCCGGTTGCCGATAAATTGCTGGTTGCCTGTACGTTACTGTTATTAGTTGGCGCTAAAGACATTAGTTATATTACCTTGCCGGCTATCGTTATCGTCGGCCGTGAAATCGTAATTTCAGCCTTGCGTGAATGGATGGCGGAGGTCGGCAGCAGGGCGAGCGTAACCGTCAGTTACATCGGAAAAGTAAAAACAACCGTGCAAATGGCTGCGCTTTTATTGCTAATTGCCTTTCACCCAGCGCATTCGTGGTGGGGTGTAATCGGCTTTATTATGCTCTATGCGGCAGCAATTTTAACTATCTGGTCAATGATAATTTATCTGACTATTGCCTGGCCGGAATTAACGAAAAAAAATTAAATTTAGTTGTTGACACTACCTTTTTTTTCGGTAAAATGGCAAACCATAACGACGCGGGAATAGCTCAGTTGGTAGAGCACAACCTTGCCAAGGTTGGGGTCGCGAGTTCGAGTCTCGTTTCCCGCTCCAGAATTTAAGCGACAAGATGGTCGCTTTTTTTTTAGTGATCAAACTGATTTTGGCTGTGTGGCAGAGTGGTTATGCAGCGGCCTGCAAAGCCGTGTACGCCGGTTCGATTCCGGCCTCAGCCTCCAAGATTATGCCCAGGTGGCGAAACAGGTAGACGCAAGGGACTTAAAATCCCTCGGACCAAAAGTCCGTGCCGGTTCGACTCCGGCCCTGGGCACCAATTACACAATTTGTAATTGTTCGCCATAGTTCAAATTAGTACGTAACTGATTAATTTATAATAAAATAACATAAGCCTTCCTCTCTCAAATCGTTCTGAAGCATATATTATCCATAGGTAGTTCTTTAAAGTAAAAATTAGGTACGTACCTAAAGTTGTTTTTTGTTTATTTAAAGCACAGATTTTTAAATTTACCTCGATCTGCCCCCTCTCCCGCGAAAGGAATTTGAATAGTATACTGATGATCATTCGCGGGAGAGGGTTGGGGAGAGGGAATGTCACGAATTATTACCAAAGCCTCAAGGGAGGCATGGGAAAGATGATCGCTTATTTTTGGAAGCTGTTTGCTGGATCCTTCGAACAGGGGCTGCTTGGCGTGACTTACCATTAGACTATGGCAATAGGACATAGTGTTGGTGGACTCAGTATGCTGCTCTGTAAGGATACTTTGCCTACGTAACTTTTTTGCGCGTTGCCTTAGTATCGATTTGTCCACTTCCCTCTCCCCAACCCTCTCCCGCGATGAACCATCAGTATACTATTCAAATTCCTTTCGCGGGAGAGGGGGCAGATCGAGGTAAATTTAAAAATCTGTGCTTTAAATAAACAAAAAATAACTTTAGGAAGGTTGAAAATAAGTTAACTCTAATAACGAAGCTAATCATTTCTAAGCCAATGATTGCAAAGGGGTGGGGTGCGTGTTATCAATAAGAATTAGCGGTTCTAATTTGACCTCCCATTTTAAGTAAGTAAATAAACATGTATAAATTTATTGATTTTTTTAAAGACAGTGAAAACCGAGTAGTAATATTCCAATTTCCTAACTGGCCTTTAATCTTGTGGTTTGTATTCACGCTATTGGATTTTCTTTGGAGTAGCAGTCAGTCAAGAGTGAGTTTGCTTTTTCATATGCTCCGGTTTGGGTTTATCTTTACATGGGCATGGTTGGAGATATCCAGTGGAGTGAATTACTTTCGCCGCACACTGGGATTTGTGGTGTTAATTGCTGTGCTCATTTCTAATCTATAATTTGAAGCTGGGATGATCAAATCTATTAAGCTGCGTCACTTCTAGAGAGTAGCCTTGATGCAGCGAAGCGTAATCAAGGTTTCAATCGCGTGTTTAGTCCCTCATGCCTTGCAAGTTCAGAGCAGTAAGCCCTTTAAAGGAAAGGGCTTACTGCAGAGATTGGTACTGGTTTATAGATGACAGAATAAACTGAACTCTAGCTCTTACATCTACTTTAGGTAGCTCTATAGTTTGATATCCACACTTGAGGTAGAAAGATACGACCTTTTCAAAGTCGTCAACACTCTTTTTGAATGAGTGCTTTCGTGTCTCGTTCTGACAGTAAATTTCTTCCCATGGAGGCGTTATATAGACAGCATGAAAATATCTTAAATTGTTAATGAAAAAGTCATACTTATCTGAGTCTATTGTATTTAAACTTTTGTAGTAACGTATTCCTTCCAAATAGCTCCTGTCAAAAAATATTGTATTGTCATATATATCAGTCATTGCCTTGGCTCGATGAAAATCATCAAGTGATTTTTCGATAAGCAGCTTACAAAAGCCGCCACGATCTTGCCATGGAGTATTTTGTCCATTTTTATTTAATTGTTGATTCACAATTTCTGTAGCAGCTTCTGGAACGACAGCGTAACCCATTTTGCTTAATTCATTAATAAGAGTTGTTTTTCCACCACCAGAACAACCAGAAATGACGATTAATTTATTAGGTGTATCTAGCATAACGTTTAGGTTTCTCGATAACACAAATCTTTTGTTTTAATTTAATAATAATTCATTATGCGGAGCAACATAATCAAGCTTTAACCCTATTGAAAAATTGAGTGTTGGGCTTTGCAGCCCCACACTACAATAACTGCTTAGTCGTCTTGATGGCAATTTTTGAATTTAGCTGCCATTTTTTCTTCCATTTTTTGCATTTTGCTTTGCAGCGCTGTTCTTTGATCAGCATTCAGCACGTTAAAAATTTGATTTTTAGCATTGATCTTGGCTTTGATCATATTACCAATCAGAGTTGTTTTCTTATCAACCAGGCCATTCACAGTTGATTGATCCATAGAAGCAGACATGCTTTGCTGCTGAATTTGAGTATTCAGATCTTGCATTTGCGCTGCATTGTCTTTAATAGTTGATTTTAATTGATCTAAAACGGGTTTGATTTTTTCTCTTTGGCTATTATCGAGTTTTAAAGAGGAAATCATTTCTTTAAGGCCTTCCCCACAGCTGCCTGAATGGGCAAATGTGACTTGGCTCAGGGCAAAAGAAGAGGCCAGAACAACAACTCCTAATAATTTTTTATACATGATCTTTCCTTAGTTGAAAATTATTATTAGAAAATCTGTAAGCTATTTAAAGATAGCAGACGAATGGAAATTTGCATTCTGAATAAAATTAACTCTGGTGGTTGTGATAGGATGTATTTGTGTTTTAAAATGTCGCATATTGATTTTTTCATGGTCTCTCAATGTGTCTATAATCTCTCAAATTAAACAGGCTGTTGATATTCAGGATGTCGATGTCCTCAAACGGTTATTAAATGAAAATCAGGATCTTGATTTAAATCACATTACCCCTAACAAGCTTTCTATATTATGGTGGGCATTACATCCGCCTGCGGGTAAACAACCGGCACGAGAAATAATTTACTGTCTCCTGAATACTGGAAAAATTGATCCTTTTCAGGAATATGCAGACACATTTGCTACATGGTATGTTGCTGACAAAACCCGCTTTAGGGAAATGCCAGCCAACTGGTTATTTCAGGTGCTCTGCGTTTATGAAAATAATTATCAGCAACAGCATGTGATTGAAAATGAGGGCGCTTTAGAGCGTTTTGCAAATGATGGGCAAAATACGCATGACAGCTTTGTAGTCAGAGCTGTCGATAGCAGTATTGTTGCGCTTTATCAACGTTATCAACGGCTTGCAATGCCGGTACAAAGCCTTGATAGCTTTTTAAGTCAATTAAAGCCCGATAATCATCTCTCAGGGCAAGAAATAAAAGCAGCCAAAATAGCTTGTAGCCGGATTAAAACACAACCGGAAAATCGTCAGTATGCAGTATCTGAAACAGAAAAAACGTTTCTGACTAATCAGCAGGTATTGAATTTGTTGTGGCAGGCTGTTAATGACGCCAATCCACAGGCGTTTGTTGCCGGTATCGACATGTCCCCCACTGAAGTTCTGATGCGCAAATATCAATTGGTCAAGCATCTTGCCATGGCGCAAAATGAGTATGGTACAAACCATGCTGCCTGCTGGATGGGTACTAGAAACCAGATCGTCAGCAGCCTTGATGCTATCCATATCGATGTCAAAATTGCTCAGGAAGTGGCAGTGACTGAAAAATGGATAGGATATCAATATATTGCTTACAGTAAAAAACGGCTTGAAGAGTTAGCGCAAACACAACCGAAACTGTTTCGGGATTATCTGCGTTTTTATCACTTGCGGGGATTGCCGGGGGGCTGCCGGCAGGATGAGAAAACACCAGAGGATTTACAACATTGGGTGGTTGCTGCTCATGACCAGTTTGAGAGCGAGATCAGGGGTTATTACCAAAGTGTAAAACCTGAACAACGGCAAATCACTTCGGAAAAGTTTGACTCGTTACTGGCGCTCTTGCGGGATCCTTATTCGCTCAGTGAAACAGGGGGATTGGAATCCCAATTAATAGCTGGTTTGAAGAAGCTGGAAAATATACTGACTAATCTGTTTGAGAGTAATGTGTCGCTGGGGACTAACTTGTTTGGTTCTTCCAAGGCTGATTTGCAAATCAAAGTCGAACAGATTATTACGCACTATTGTAGCGGCATGTTAACTCAATCGACTGATTTCATTCAAACCATGACAACTGAGGTCATTGACTGCATGCCGCAGGCAATCACGTCGGCTACGTTAAAAGAGCGTCTACTGACGGGTGAAAGCGGCGCTCTTTGGAAGTCTTTGTTTGAGCGCTTGACGCCTGAGCAGACTGAACAGAGATTGAATCATCTTAAGGTGAAATGCATTCAATTAATCAGTGAAAACAAAAACCTGACTCATCCGCGCTATTTCTGGTTAACACTGGCAGATATGTTAATTGAAAAATTCGGTCAGGATAGCGCTCTTGCTAAATGGTTTAATACCTTGCCCAAGTCGACAAGACAAAATTTTTCTCAACAGATATTGAATAAATATGGCTATTCGTTAACTGAGGTCAGCGAGCATGCTCTGATTGAAGATGCCTTTATCTTTGGACTGGAGGAGGGCTATATCAATCATTTGGAATGTAATCAGCTTATTATTATAAAAGATAAGGATTTGCGTGGTTTTGATTTAAGTACGGTTGATTTAACTCATATTGAATTTATTAACTGCGATCTGCGTTTAACTGGCATTTTTGCAAACCCTGGCATCAAAGCAAGCCATATTGAACACAATCAGCTCGATAGTCGATTTTTTTCCAATGCCGTAAAAGCCCGTAATGTAAATGCTGTCCGTTTTGCCGCTTTATCTCCCAAAGCTGAAAATTTTTTTGGCGAGTACGAGTATCATGAATATGTACTCGAGCGATTAATTTTTTCAGGATTAAGTAGTAATGCAAGACTGGGACTACCTGTTCGTGATTCCGATTTACCTGTTATTGAGATGATAAAATGCATTATTACCAGTCCTTATTTTACCCAGCGGCATTTTCAGGATTCGTCTACATTATTCAGAGCAGTTGAATCAGGGATTATGGAACTGGTACGTTTGGCATTGGATAGCCGCCATTGTAAAGCAGAGTCGTTTTTTATTTATAAAAATGATTATGGACAGCGAAGCCTGAACAATACTACGTTGCACGCAGCGATAGCAAGAGGTGTCGGCCAAAGAAATCCACAAATTTTACAGGCGTTGTTACAAAGTCCCCTGATGACATCGGAAGTACTGCGGGTTAAAAACGGATTGCGCGATGCCCTTGTCTCTGCTCTGGTTAGTAGTTATCCCGCGTTGGCTTATCCAATTATGGGTAGTAAATATTGTACTGAGCAAATGATACGAGAGGCCTTGCCAGCAACTCAAATATATAGCTATTCCACCCCTTACGGTCCGAAGATTCTCAATAAATATTTTAATTTGCCTCGTGCTTACCAGGATTGCTATCAGAGATGTGAGGGTTCGGAACTGGATAAAGCATGTGCGTTGCTAGTTGATTACACAAAGGGCGATTCGCGTATCCTGCGTTTTTTTACCGGTCATTGGAACCGTCACCATATTGAGGACGTAAACCGGATTTTGGCTATGGTGAAGAGAAAGCAGATTGTGAATGTTGATCAGCTTTTAGAGAAACTTTATCAGATTGACTTTTTCAACCACCCTGGCTCATTAGCTTCTCGAACGTTGTTTATTGCCAAAGAATATAAAAAATTATTGCTTAATCCGGAGGCTGTGCAGGCGCCGGATGCATTGCAGAGCAATCAAGGTTTGACTATGTTGGGAAGTTGAATGTTTATGCATCGGCCCTATAACGGCAAAGCCCATTAAAGTCGCATTGTTGACAGGTGGTGGCAGTGATTGGATTGGGCGCACAAAATCCGCTGGCATATTCGTTGACTAATGCCTGCAGTTGTTCGCGCCACTTTTCCCGATAATCATGCCAGCTTTCATCGTCCTTGATGGCGTTAATGCCTTTTGATTTGGTTTCTTCGCTAAACCCCTTACAGGTTAACTGACCATGTTTCAGGCTGTTAAATACTATGGTATTGATCGTTTCATCCAGCAGGGCATACAGTAATAGCTGCGGTTCTTTGGGGCGATCTTCAACCCAGGGCGTGCCAGTGGGTAATGAACTTTTGTAGTCAATAACCCATTTTTTGCCATTTTCAACATGATCAAGCCGGTCAATACGTAATTTGAAGTTGATATCTCCCAATTGTAGGTTAAACTCCTGTTCTAACGCTGCAATACTGAAGGGCGGTCTTTGCTTATCCCATTCAAAACTTGCTTCAACAAGACGGGTCAGCCGCGCTGTTTCAACCTGTTGAATCAGGGAGGAAAAAGAGTAGGGGCGTAATTGCCGGGCTGAAGACAGTGCGTTATGAATGGCCTGTCGGATTTTTTGTTCAAGCGCTTCATCAGTAAGTTGAAGCAGAGTGTTTTGGTCCTGAATGTCTTGCCACAATAATTCCATCACCTTATGGATAATCTGGCCGCGCTCCATCCGATCCGGGCCGTCTGAAGCGCTGACCGGCCTGTCTTTGGCATGAAGGCGATGGGCTGCGAATGCGCGGAATGGGCATTTTGCCTGGTTGGCGAGCAAAGCGGAGCCGCCAGTAGTCGTTTCATCGGCCAATAACGGAAATAAGTACTCTTCGTGATACATTTCCAGATTATTTTGAGCAGATGAAACAGAGACCGGCTCAGGAATATAGGCTGGCAAATCAGTTAATAGCGGCGTTGGCAGATTAACTTTGTCTTTGCTCAATTGCGAAAAACTGAATAGCGTATTGGCGCTGCTATTTTTAAATCGCTGCAATGTTTTTTGCGCCATGCGCAGTTCTTTCTGTAAATCCGCATGCGGCATTTGTCTTTGTCGTTGCAATTCGATGGGAATAAAGGCTGACAGACGCGATTTCTGCGGTATATTTTCATCGGTCATGCCGGTTACCCATAAGCTGTCATAAAGCGTCCCAGCCGCTTCCAGCAAACTGGTTATCTGGATGGGCGCGGAAGATTTTTCCGGCTGAAAAGGGGTGGTTTTAGCCAAATTGGAAATGGCGTCAAGTGCCTGTGCGCAGGTCATGGTATGGTTTAAAAAGCCAAATTGCTGTAAATCATCGAATAAAGTCAGCAGGCGGTTGTAACATTGGTAGGCTGCTGAAGTTAACGGATAATCGCCGGGAAAGCCGAACTGGAACAAGCGGTTTTTAAATAATTCAGTCCATTCTGAGGGCGAAGCGTGATCAGGATAAAGCTTTACTGCTTTTAACAGCTCACATAATTTCGGCGCGTGGTTGTTTAATTGGCCAAGCAGTAATTCCATATCAATTTTCTGCTCTTGTAGGGCACAACAGCTTTGCAAGGCTTCTGCGCGAGCCAGCATTTCAGAATTGGCAGAGCCGGAGTAGGGCGACTGCAGTAATAATCGTGCCTGGTGGTTGGTCAGAGTTTTACCGTCAATACTTAACCAATTCAAGGCATGCGCCACTAATTCATAATTAAACAATGGTTGGCTGTATGCGATATTGAAACTGGTTTCTGGCAGTTTCTGCAATAATAATCGATTTAATAATGAGGCTCTTTCCTCCAGATCAGGAAGAACAACTCCGATATTTTGCTTGCCAGACGCTAATTGCCGTTCAAGCCAGGCGATGAGTTGGGAATATTCATTCAATTCATCTGCTGCGCTATAAAAGAGAGGACTATTCTGTTGATCGGCCAAATCCAGATGCAAAACAGGCGCGCCATGGTTGTTTAAATAAGACTGCAGACTTTGTTGTTGCGGTGTGTAGTCGTCAAAACAATACCAAATCTGGGTTTGGTGTGTAGCTTTGAAACGGCATTGAATCAGATAATCTGCAATTTGCTCGGTAGTAATGGCATTGAGTTCATCAAGGCGGCGCTGAAAGCACTGGGCCCAGAGTTGAAACTGCCGAGTCTGAGCGGTAAGGCCAAAAGCTGTGTCATCGATGGGCTGCTGCCAGCGAATACAGCGGTTCCAGGCTTCCTGAATTTCATCGATCAAACCTTGATTAACAGGAAAATCCTGTTTAATGATCTCCGCCCATAAAAAACGCACTTGCTGTTGTGTCAGCAAGATTGGCAAATTGGCTTGCGGGTTTTGGTGGCTGTAGTTCCTGAATAGGAGTTGCAGGTATTGCTGATAGGGAATACAGCAGGGTTTTTCAAGGACAGTCCGGCTTTGGCTGTTCAGAAAATCCTCCAGCAGACTGTATGCCAGATGGTTATTCGGAGTAATAACAATGGCGCCTTGCGCCATCAGGTCGAAAAAAGCGGTACGATCAGTCATGGGATTGGTCAATCGGCTGAGCAGGCTTTATTCCGCTTGCGGTGAGCAGCCCAGGGAAAAAATGCCGGTTAAAGTAAACTGCTGCCAGACCTGTTATCGGGATTAACCATAACCCGACTATAAGCGTAATCGACAGCAAGATTGCCCCATATAAAACCAGACAGTCTTCCCAGTCCTTTACCTGCTGGAAAATCGGCGCCTCATAATAATAGCCATGACCAAGAAGCACCAGACTAATGAGTAATATGGCAATAATGGCCAGCAGGAAGCCTAGCAGCAGGGCTTTATACCACTGCTTTTGCCGGGCAATTGCGGCGCCAAACAGGTAGCCTGCAAAAGCGCCGGTGATTGGGGTTATGAGCAGAGCCGGAAACAGGGGTAATAATTTGCTTTCCTGTAATGACAGCAGGGTATATTTGGTAAAGAGCAGGAATAGTAATGAATAAATAGCAAAGAATATTGCTGCGGCAAAACGGGCTGCAGTAGCTGTGTCATTATTAGTCATAATAGTTATGGTGCTGGATGATAGGCATGATGATAACCTGTAGTGTTTGGCTTGTCATCCAGAAAAGCATGTAAAGCCCTCTCCCCTAGCCCTCTCCCGATACGGGAGAGGGGGATTTATTGTCTCTGGTACGGGATAGAATAAAATCCCTAGCCCTCTCCCGATACGGGAGAGGGGGATTTATTGTCTCTGGTACGGGATAGAATAAAATCCCTGTCCTCTCCCGATACGGGAGAGGGGGATTTATTGTCTCTGGTACGGGATAGAATAAAATCGCTAGCCCTCTCCCGATACGGGAGAGGGGGATTTATTGTCTCTGGTACGGGATAGAATAAAATCGCTAGCCCTCTCCCGATACGGGAGAGAGGGGATTTATTATCTCTGGTACGGGATAGAATAAAATCCCTAGCCCTCTCCCGATACGGGAGAGGGGATTTATTGTCTCTGGTACGGGATAGAATAAAATCCCTAGCCCTCTCCCGATACGGGAGAGAGGGGATTTATTATCTCCGGTACGGGATAGCATAAAATTCCCTCTCCCGTATCGGGAGAGGGGTAGGGGAGAGGGAATATAGTTGCGGTTTTATCCATATTATCTACACTTAAAATATAAAAATCACTGGCAGATGCAATATGGATATCACCCCATTTTTTAAGCTGATGGTGGATCGCGGGGCTTCTGATTTGTTTTTTAGCGTGGGCGCTCCCCCCAATATTAAAATAGAAGGGATTACATCGCCAGTGGGCCAGGCGGCGTTAAAACCGCAACAGATGGCTGAGATCGCAGCGTCAATTATGAGTGACGATCAGCGCAAGGAATTTGAAGCGACCATGGAATTAAACATGGCGATATCACTGAATGAAGTTGGCCGATTCCGGATCAATCTGTTTCGCCAGCGGGGTGAAATCGCAATGGTGGTTCGTTATATTAAAGGGATTATTCCACCGCTGGATGATTTGCAATTACCGCCTGTGTTAAAAAGTATTGTTATGGAAATGCGAGGTTTGATTCTGGTTGTCGGCGCGACCAGTTCCGGTAAATCAACCACGTTGGCTTCGATGATCGATTATCGCAATCAAAACCACCGCGGCCATATCTTAACGATTGAAGATCCGATTGAGTATATCCATCAACATAAAAAATCCATCGTTGATCAACGGGAGGTCGGCCTGGATACCTTAAGCTATGATAATGCGCTGAAAAATGCCATGCGTGAAGCGCCAGATGTTATTCTGATTGGTGAAGTCCGAGATCGCAGTACGATGAAACATGCGATTTCCTACGCTGAAACAGGGCATTTATGCCTGTCAACTCTGCATGCCAATAATGCAAACCAGACCATGGATCGGATATTAAATTTCTTTCCTGAAGAAGCCAGACAGCAATTATTGCTTGATATTTCGTTAAATCTACGGGCAATTATTTCCTTACGCCTGATTCCCGGTTTGCAAAAACAAAGAATACCGGCAGTGGAAGTGTTGATTAATTCGCCTTATATCGCTGACTTGATCGAAAAAGGGAAGGTTGATGAGATTAAAGATGTGATGGCTCGCAGCCGTGAGCAAGGAATGCAGACTTTCGATCAGGCATTATTCGATTTGTATAAAGAGGGTAAAATCAGTCAGGAAAATGCGATACGCTTTGCCGATTCGAAAAACAATGTTGGTTTACAAATCAGGTTATCGGAAGAAAAAGGTTTTGATCAAGCCCCTGATTTGACTATAGAAGGTGAATAAATATAAAATTTGATCACAAAAAACAAAAAATGATCTTGTAAGCATGAATTTGTTGTGGTAAAATAATGGACAATGTGTGTATCTATTAAATGATCATGTCCTTTATTATTGATGTTAAACAAATTGATTTAGGCTCATCCATTATTACTGGACATGAGGTCTATCCCAATGCGTCATTATTAGTCAATAATCAGCGCAAGAAAGTCATTTATAAACTCAATAAAAATGGCAAACCTGTCCTGTCTTATATGGAAGTTGCCTTTACCGGACTGGCCCGACTGTTTTTAAGACCGAACCTGACCTCGCCCCAGTATCTGGCTGGTAACAAGCTGGACGACAATTCTCACAGCGTTGAAGGCGTTATTTGCGATAATATTTGTTATGCAATTGAGCAACGCGAAAATAGCAATGTTTTCTACCTGGCTCACTGTGAGGATAATAAGCTTGGGTTTGATGACGGCATAAGACCGACTAACCCTGAACAGATTCCGTATCGCTTTTTTCATCAATATCCACGTGGTTTTTTTGCCAAATTATGCCAGGCACGGGATGAAGGCAAACTGGCTTTCGATCTTGATTCGCTGGCAAGCGTATTAACCACAGCTTATACCCTTGAAGAAGATGATTTTCACAAAGGAAATTTTGGTTTTTATATTGTTGAAGATCGAAATAAAGAAGGGCAGCCGATTAAAAAGGTTGTTTTTTTCAAGATTGATCATGATCTGATGATGTGCGACAGTCTGATTTCGCGAATTGGGTCACGGTTGGTCAATATTATCTTTGGCTCGCATGCCTTTGATATTACTAAACGTGATATCAAGAAAAATCCTTTGCTGATCGATTCCCAAAATCATTATTGGCCAACCCGTAAGCGCTATTTGGCGACTACCTCTTCTTCAAATCGTATTTATAAAGATGATTCCGATATCAATGCTTTTATTAAAATCAGAAAAGATAAAGATTTTATTGAGAAAAAATGGCTGAATCTTTATAAGCATATTTTAATTCCGCAAACGCTTATTATTGACTCATTGCAGAATGCATATACGGAAGAGACTGCAGAAGGGCGCGCCCAGGTTGCGTTGATTACCGAAGCGGTTCTGGCTCGACAGGCGCGCTTGCGGGCAGTACTTTTTTCAACTCGACAGTTTCGCGAGTTTGTTCGTATTCTGAGCAACAATGAGAAAAGCGCAATCGTTAATGAAATCGTTAATTCGGCGTCACAATCCATAAGCCAGGAACAAAAAGAACAAATTACCCGACAAATCAAGCGTACTATGGAATCTCATTACGCATCAGATAATCGGGATAGTTTGATTTCTTCAGTGGTAAAACACGATACCCCTCTCCATATTGCTATCCGTAATGGAGATTTCCGTTTCGATGATACCTGGCATTCATTTGGAAAATTTGCTGAAGATAAAAACATTCAACATCAAACTGCGCTGGATATTGCGGTAGAGAAATTGAACAAAGATATTAAAAACCTTTCAAAAGAGCAAGTGAATAATAATTTTAAAAAGATCTGGCGAGATGATGATGTTGGAAATAATCCGGTAATGATTATCCGTTTTCTGTTACGGCAAGGCGTGCATGAAACGAAAAGCTATCGTGAATTACCGCAAGCTATTAAACAGCAAATAGAATGCTATTCATTACCTAGCCAGCACGCCACTAACGCCGGTAATGCAAGAACTACGCAGGAATTGATTAATGCAATCCGCAATATTGGTGAAGACCAGCGTTACTGCTTAAAAATGAAAAAGGAAATTGCCGCGCTTTGCGTCAAGCAGTTTATAACTGATAACAAAGACAAAGCAGACTTCAAACAGATTTTGAAAGGTTTTAAAAACGCATTGAACGAGCGCAAGCCTGAACTGCAATTTATCCACCAGTTACGCAGCAAATTATGGATAGTTCGTCAAATCAGGGGGTTATTTGGCTATACCTCGACTTTGGGGGAAATTAATAAGTCGATTGATAGCGGTATACGCTCGGTGTCCCTGGCAAAAAACCGATCCTCATTATTTAACTTATGTAGCAAGGGAGAGAATAGCCGCACTGAAAAAAAGTCTGCTTCGGTTGCTTTACCGATTCCAATTTGATGTAGTTCCCCTCTCCTTTACCCCTTTCGATACGTGAGAGCGGGTAATAATATTAATTAATACCCGTCTTTGTATAATTTATAATATACTTTAAGTAATAACTAGATTATATCTTTGGATGTTTCCATGGATCAGAATGAAAAATACTGGATTGAAAAAGAATTTATCTTTGAACTGATAAATCAGATACCCGCTGCGGTTTTCTGGAAAAACACTGATTCCGTTTATCTGGGATGTAATCAGCAATTTGCTGATATGGCATCCTTATCTTCGCCCGATGAAATTGTAGGAAAAACGGATTACGAATTACCCTGGGGGAAATATCAGGGAGATATCTACCGCAGAGACGATTATCTGGTTATTGAAAGCAGGACGCCCAAGCTTGGCATAGAAGAGCCGCAAACATCGGTTGATGGCCATGTCATTACCTTATTAACGAATAAGATCCCCTTATATTCAAAAAATAAAGTCATCGGCCTGTTGGGCGTTTTCATCGATATCACTGAGCGTAAAAGGATGGAAGTCTCATTACAGGAGGCTAAAAACCAGGCAGAACAGGCTAATCTTGCCAAAACTGAATTTATTTCTAATATGAGTCATGATATCCGTACGCCATTAAGTGGTGTTGTCGGAATATCAAAATTGCTTGAGCAGCATGCCTCAACGGAAAAAGAACGCCAATACGCCAGCTGGGTTAATGAGAGCGGTGTGCAATTGCTGAATTTGTTAAATGGCGTACTTGATGTGGTGTCGGCTGATAATGTACGCGAAGATGATATCAGTCTGGAAACCTTCGATCTCCGTGAAAGTCTGGATGGCATTGCCCGGCTTGAATTACCGACTGTAAAGCTGCGTAATCTTGATTTTAAAATAGATATTGAGCAGCAAGTACCGCAATTTATTAAAACAGACAAAACCAAATTGCACCGAATTTTGCTTAATTTATTAGGCAATGCGATCAAATTTACCCAGCAGGGGCATGTTGGCGTAACCGTAAAACTGATTGACCGCAAGGACTCAAAAGTGCAGTTGCAGTTTCGGGTTATTGATACTGGCGTCGGTATTCCGGCTGATATTCAGGATAAGATTTTTGATCGTTTTTTCAGGGCAAACCCCTCGATTAAAGGGATACACCGGGGACATGGCGTTGGCTTACATATTGCTCAGAAATATGTCGAGTTACTGGGCGGTAAAATCGAACTGACAAGTACGCCGGGTGTCGGCACAACTTTCTTTTTTACTCTTTCAGTTGAAGCAGGAAAAGCGGAAGAGGTGAGTACAGACTCCGAGCTTGACCAAAATACTTCAGAATATAACACTATCCCCGAAATCCATCATACTGTCATTGCTGAACCCAAACCGGTTGAATACAACAATAACGCGCCGGTTATGCTGATTGTCGAAGATAATCTGATCGCGCTTCATTTGGCGGAAATTATTGCCAGACAGGCGGGTTGTCAGTTTTGCTCGGCGCCTGATGGCGAACAGGCGCTTGCAATGATCAAAAACAAAACCGTTGATCTGATTATTACTGATTTCGGTTTGCCCGGAATGTCAGGACTGGAGCTGGCACGGACAATTCGAAAACAGGAAAAGGAAGCAGGGAAAAAGCCAGTACCCATTATTGGTCTGACTGCTAAAGTGATGCAGGAGAATGATACTGAATGGCAAAAAGCAGGAATGAATAAAGTATTATTAAAACCTGTCGATCTGGAAACAATGAAAAAAGTGATAGAAGAGTTTGTACCTATGAAACAAAATATTCATGCCGAGGGGCCTAAAACAGTTACTTTGGTGAATCTGGCTGAGCAGCAGGTTGTCGATTTTGAAAAAGGCGTTAATACGCTTGGAGACGAAAAACTGTTAAAAGAATTACTGTTAATACTAGTTGAAGAAAATCTGATCGAAGATCAGACTTTGCTTGAGCAGCATCTTGAACATCAGGATTGGCTCGGAATGCGTAAATTGGTACATAAAATGAAAAGCGGCGCTATTTATTGCGGTACTTCAAAACTGCAATATGCCTGTCAGAATCTGGAGGGTGTGCTGAAAGCGGATCAGATTGATCAGGTCGAGGAACTTTATCAGAATCTGCTCGCAGTGATTGCCGAAACAAAAACTGAAGTGAGTCGATTATTGAAAAAATAGGTTGAGCCTTTGCTTAATTGATGCTCGAGTTCTGGGTCATACAACTCACTCTGCAATCAGGCAAGTTTCTTGCATCAAAAAAAATACACTCTACAAAATGGATACTCGCATAATGCCTCTGGTACTATTGCTGTTGTTATTCATTACCTGGCAAGGAACTGCTCTGGCGGAACAGACTCTGGAAATTCAGGTCAAGCAGCAGAAAATTGCATTGCCTTACTGGAAGGCCGAGCATAAAGCGCTGGGCGGCGTGCTTATTATTCAAGGCGGCGAGCCGGCCCATGGCTCGATATTTCTGCGTTCGTTAGCCGGTTTTCTGGCAAAATTGGAATGGTCAGTGCTTTTGCTTAATACGCAACAGACCGGTACACCATGGATTGAGCAGTTACCGGAAGGACTTTCTATCTTGAGGCAACAGAAAATTAAACGAATAGTGGTTGTTCATTATGGGGCTCAGGCGCAGCAAACTCTGGAATACTTTAACAAATTGCAAGCGAAGCAGGTAAACGGACTGATCCTGCTGTCTGCCTATGATATTCCTCTGCCTAAAGAGCAGATGATGATTTCAGATAAACTCCGATTTCCTGTTTTTGATATTGCTGGTCAGTTTGATTATCCAGAGGTCCTGCTGCAAATGAAAGCTCGTGTGCACCAACAGGCGGAGCAGGCGGTGGAGAATGCTAATCCTGAGCAAACAGTAAAAAGCTATCAAAGCCTGATATTTCCGGGCGCAGGCCATGATTACGCGTATACCAGACGAATGCTGGCAGCCTATCTTGGCGGCTGGATGTCCAAACTGACCGAAGAAAAACTGGCTCAAGCCCCGGTTAAACCCCCCGTAAACAGGTAATGGGTCTAATTAGCATCTGATGACATTTGGGTCGATAATTAGTTCTTCGGCCCTTGAGTCATAAATAGCCTGGGTTAGCAAATTGATAGCGTCGAATAAATTAAGCTTTAAATATAAGGGTTGATCTGTATGGTTAAATGTTGCACAACAAGCACGCACTGGAACTGTATTAGCATTAATAAAATGATAGAGATAGTCCTGAAGACACAACATAGAATTTATGATTACTTATTTGATAAAATAAAATATATCTCAACTCGTTTTTTAGAATCACAATTAACGCCCAAAAAAACGCAGATTTTAGAAAGTTTTAAACACTATTGTCTCACTAACGCCGAAAACGGAATGAGCCGAACTGAACTGGTTGAAGGTTGGCATAGAAATTACGTTAAGCACAACGATGAAAATCCCTTTGACACATTAAAATTGCACAGACGTATTTTCCAAGGTTTTTTGAGTATATTTAATCCAGATAAAACTGAATCTATTAAATTATTTGAAAAATATTTAAAAAATGAGGTCATTTCTGATTATTTAAAGGAAAGTATGTATTCTTGTTCAGCGAGTATACCAACTGATACATATAAATTATTGGTATAATGCATAAAGACCTTACCATCCCTTACTTTCACAAATCTGCTCATACGCTTTGGTAATTTTCTGGGTTTTATCATTAGCGAGTTTAATCATTTCTTCCGGCAAGCCCTGAGCAATTAATTTATCAGGGTGATTGCGACTGATTAATCGCCGGTAAGCGCGTTTGACCTCTTGCTTGCCTGCCGTATCAGGAACTTCCAGAATGGCATAAGCTTGTGCGAGAGTATTCAGTGGCGGTGGTTGATAATTACGTTGGTTATACGAATTGTCCCGTCTTTGTTGTGATGACGACGAACGATAGGCAAACTCCTCATAAAAGCGGTTTTGCTGATTAAGCGGAGCAAAACCAAGGCTTTGAAAGATTGAGTTAAGTACTTGTACTTTTTTCTCGGTTAAGCCGTCAACTTTGGCAGAGCGGTATTGGATATCCAGAAACAGTTTCAATAATTCCGGATTGTCGCGGCAGGCCAGCTTCAACTGAAACAGCGTTTGCCCCAGATTAAAATCCGATGATTTACCCTCATTGAAACAACGTTTGGCCAAGGCCTTTTGCTCATGATTTAATCGCATTTCACGCATCATCTGACGAGCCATGTCCAATTCATTCTCGGTTACCCGGCCATCAGCCTTGGCGATATGGCCCATAACTGTAAAAGTCGTATCAAAGAAAATCTTGCGTACAGCCTGCCTTTTTTCTTCATAATAAGACCAGTGCGGCCTGGTAAAATGACTGGTTAAGCCTTTGTCAAAAAAATTGCCTATCAGGATGCCAAAAAGCGCGCCCGCCGGCCCGGCAATCAAGTATCCGAAGAAAGCGCCAAGCAGCTTACCCCACCAGTTATTGGAACTGAAAAATTGACGAAGATTCATTAAAAGCTATATTCCGTTAAATCAGGATTTGAAATACGTTAGTTAAATTCTAGCTCGAAAATCGATTAGATAATACTGTTTATTTGTTAGGGCGTGCTTTTTAAAGTTTTTTTGGAGCCCAGAAATAACTTTAAAAACACGCCCTAATATGTAGACTATGGTATACTGCGCTTCATTATGACCGTTTCACCGCTAGAGCTTATGCGACATATTTATTCATTTTTTATGTATCTGTTAACTCCCTTCCTGTTGCTCAGATTATGGTGGAAAGGGCGAAAATTGCCGGGGTACCGGGCACGAATTGCCGAACGTTTTTGTCTGGATGCCTTGCCTGAAGCCCGG
The DNA here is from genome assembly GCF_042649825.1 of Legionella dresdenensis. Classification (NCBI taxonomy): domain Bacteria; kingdom Pseudomonadati; phylum Pseudomonadota; class Gammaproteobacteria; order Legionellales; family Legionellaceae; genus Legionella; species Legionella dresdenensis. Next base: position 26,272 of record NZ_JBHSAB010000021.1, read on the forward strand.
TATGATATATGGGTGCACGCTGTTTCACTGGGGGAAGTCATTGCAGCGACGCCATTAATAAATCAACTATTAGCGAAAGATTACACGATCCTGGTTACCACCATGACGCCTACCGGCGCTGAACGGGTAAAGAACCAGTATGGCGGGCGGGTAAGCCATCGCTATGTACCCTATGATCTGCCTGTTGTATTAACCCGTTTTTTTAAAGCTAACCAGATCAGAGTCGGTGTTATTGTTGAAACAGAGTTATGGCCGAACCTGATTGATAAAGCAAGTAAAGCGAGCATTCCGCTGCTTCTGGTTAACGCTCGTTTATCTGAACGGTCGTGCAAAGGTTATGAAAAAATCCGTTGGTTAATCAAGCCCGTTTTAAATCAGTTTCAAGGGATATTGGCGCAGGCTGCAGATGATGCAGAACGCTTTAGGCATCTGGGCGCGGAAAGCGCGCGGGTAACGGTTTTGGGTAATGTTAAATTTGATTTGGAAACCCGTAATATTGACAAACCGTTCTTTGAACAGATTAAGCAGGCCTGGGGAGACGAGCGCATGGCGGTCATCGCTGCCAGTACACACGATAATGAAGAGCAACAAATTCTTACTGGCTTCAGGCAGCTGCGTGCTGAGGTTCCGGATGCGGTATTATTAATTGCACCACGCCATCCTGAGCGTTTTCAGCTTGTTTATCAGCTTGCCTGTCAGATGGGGTTTAATACCGCTCTGCGCAGTCAGGCAGAAACAATTTCTACTGCCAGTGAAGTGATTGTTCTTGATTGCCTGGGAGAAATGTTGGGCTTTTATCATGTCAGTAATTATGCGTTTGTTGGCGGAAGTTTTGTTTCAGTAGGCGGGCATAATGTTCTTGAACCGATCGCCATGAATACACCCGTTTTCAGCGGACCGAATATCCATAATTTCAAAACCATCTGTCAGGATTTGCAACAGGCACAGGCAATAGAAATGGTTGCCAACGCAGAGGATTTAATGCAGCGCATTATCAAATTGCGAAATGACAAGGAAGCCCGGGAGAAACTGGTGGCAAATGCCAGTCAGGTGCTTGATAGTAATAAAGGGGCGGTTGCAAGGTATATTGCCCGAATTGAAAGTGTTATAATGTAATCCTTCGAGACGGAGCTGCGCTCCTCCTCAGGATGAACGGATTTGATTCGGTTTTGCAATATCGCGAGGAATGTTGGGCTGCACTTTGTTTAGCCCAACACTCAATTTAATTGCCTTGATTTTGCTTTTCTTTAATTTCAGACAAGGTTTTGCAGTCAATGCAAAGCGTAGCAGTAGGACGGGCTTCCAGGCGGCGTAAACCAATTTCAATTCCGCATGCTTCACAATAACCAAAATCGTCATCACGTAAACGCTCAAGCGCATCTTCGATTTTTTTAATCAGTTTGCGTTCGCGATCGCGGGTACGCAGTTCCAGGCTGAACTCTTCTTCCTGGCTGGCGCGATCATTCGGATCGGCAAAGTTGGCTGCTTCTTCTTTCATGTGTGACATGGTACGGTCAACTTCTTCCATTAAAGATTGGCGCCAGGCTAAAAGAATACTTTCAATGTGCGCTAATTGCTTCTCATTCATGTACTCTTCGTTTGCTGCTTCCTGATACGGAGCGATACCCATGCTGCCCACAGCGTCATTCTTAACGTTTTTTAATTTATCGTTTGTGGATTTAATTAATTGTTCTGGCATAACTGCCTCCCATTATTTCAATCGCTACTAAAGTCGCGTCTTTTTATTAATATAATATGCAACGGGTAGTCTGTATATCAAAAAACAGAGATTGCTTCAACTAATAATTGCTGCGGCCACCGCTTACCCGATCATTATTTTGCCAATCTTTCCAACTTGCTATATCAACGTAACCATATTCTTTAAGCATAGACGTAACAGAGAGTTTTTGTTGATAACCATGTTCTATTAATAATAGCCCGCCTTTAACAAGGCTAGCAAGACTATGTTCAATAATATGTCTGATATCGCTTAAACCATCGTTGCCGCTGATCAGCGCATGCGTTGGTTCAAAACGCACATCGCCAATTGTAAGGTGAGGATCGTTCGCAGCAATATAGGGCGGGTTTGAAACAATGGCATCGAAGGGCGCAGATATTTCAAGATTAGAAAACCAGTTCGAGCGGCAGAAGCGGATATTATTGATGCCAAGGAGCCTGGCATTATCTTGTGCGGTTTGTAATGCGCTTTCACTGAGATCACAAGCAGTTATATCCCATTCGGGTCTTTCTTTAGCCAACGCCAGGGCAATCGCACCGCTGCCAGTACCCAGATCCAGAATTCTGGCGCCTGCATCCGGCGATACCATGGACAAAGTCAGTTCAACCAGCAATTCTGTTTCAGGTCTTGGAATCAAGGTTTCCTGATTAACCCGGAGCGGCAGCGACCAGAATTCGCGCGTACCGGTCAGATAGGCAATCGGCGTTCCCAGTGAGCGGCGCGCTACCAGGCTTTCAAACGTTTGTATCTGTTGGGTCGTTAGTTGATACTCAGGATAAGTATACAACCACGTTCGAGTTTTCAGCAGAATATGCGCCAGCAGGATTTCAGCATCTATCCTTGCGGTGTCGCTGTAGGGCTCCAGTTGTCTGGCGGCATGTTCCAGTGCGGATTTAATCTCAATCATGTTTGCCCAGTTCAGCAAGCAATTCAGCATGATACTCACGCTTTAATGCGTCTACCACCGGTGATAAATCGCCGGCAATAATATCAGTCAGTTGATAGAGAGTCAGATTAATCCGGTGATCAGTTAATCGGCCTTGCGGAAAATTATAGGTACGAATTCGCTCGGAACGATCGCCTGAGCCGACCAGCGATTTTCGGGTCTGCGCCTGTTGCTGGCGTTGTTTGCTCTGCTCAGCATCCAGCAGACGGGTTTTTAATAAAGCCATGGCCTTTGCCCGGTTCTTATGCTGGGAACGCTCGTCCTGACATTCAACTACTACACCGGTTGGGATATGCGTGATGCGGATGGCTGAGTCGGTTTTGTTAACGTGCTGTCCACCGGCGCCCGAAGAGCGGTAAGTATCAATGCGCAGCTCGTCGCTATTGATTTCGATGTCATCAATTTCATCAACTTCAGGCATGATTGCAACGGTACAGGCAGAGGTATGTACCCGGCCTTGCGATTCCGTTTCCGGCACACGCTGAACGCGGTGAGCGCCTGATTCAAATTTTAATTGGGAATAAACATCACTGCCGCTGATGCGCGCAATAATTTCTTTATAACCGCCATGTTCACCATGGCTGGCGCTGATAACTTCTACCTGCCAGCCTTTCTGTTCAGCATAACGGCTGTACATACGGTATAAATCGCCGGCAAAAATTGCCGCCTCATCACCACCGGTACCGGCGCGGACTTCCAGATAAATATTACGGGAATCGTCCGGATCTTTGGGAATGAGATGCCATTGCAATTGTTCATCCAGTTCATCAACTGACGTTCTGGCCGCATCAATTTCTTCTTTAGCCATTGCAACCAGATCTTTATCATCACTGGCTATCAGCTCTTCCAGGGAGGCGACATTGTTTTTTGCCTGAAGATATTGATCATAACATTGGGCAACTGGCTCAAGCTGGGCATATTCTTTCGACAGATTTTTGAATTGATTCTGATCGGCGATAACAGACGCTTCGGACAATAGACGTCCTACTTCCTGAAAGCGCCCAAGCATCTGCTCAAGTTTTAATTCGAGAGATTGTTTCATAGAGGCATTGTCTCATCGGTATTTTGAAAAAGATAACGGGCGAGATCGAGTAACTCCTCTCGGCCATCCCAGGCTATCTGCTTAAAGCCTACAGTGGGTATATGGGTTAATTTATTAACCAGGCGCTCGCATAGTTCGCGTAATACCTGCTTCTCACAGATACCGGCAGACAGTTTTTGCTGGGCGCGTTCCAGTTCCAGTTCGGCCAGGTTTTGCATACGATCGCGGTAATCACAAATAATATCTTTAGCGCGCAGTGAACGGTGCCAGCGGATATAATTATCCAGCTCGCTGTTAATCAGTTGTTCGGCTTGCAGAGCTGCTGTCCGGCGCTCATCCATCCCCTGGGTAATCAGGTTTTGCAAGTCGTCGATATTATACAGCCTGACATTGTCGAGCTCTTTAACATCAGGTTCAATATCACGCGGTACTGCCAGATCAAGGAAAAACATCGGTGCGTTTTCCCGTTGGCCCATTGCATGTTCTACCAGGCTTTTATCAATAAAAGGTAACGGGCAGGCGGTAGCTGAAATTACCACGTCAACCTGAGACAGGTATTGCGGTATATCGCCAATTGAAAGTGCCTTACCGTCAAACACTGCTGCAAGCTGCATGGCATTTTCACGGGTTCTGCTTGCCACATTAAATTGGCGGACACCTTGTTTGTGGAGATATTTGGCAACTAACGTGGCCGTTTCTCCTGAGCCAATCAGGAAAACCCGCAATGAGCCGGTATCCTTGAAATACTGGCTAATCAACTGCACGGCGGCATAAGCGACAGATACCGGATTGTTACCGATACCGCTTAAGGTACGCACTCGTTTGCTGGCGCTGAAAACGTATTCAAATACTGAACGCAGATTGTGTTTGACTGTGCCCGCCTGACAGGCATGCTGATAAGCCTGTTTCATTTGGCCGAAAATTTGCGGTTCGCCAAGCATCATTGAATCAAGACCGCTGGCTACACGTAAGGTATGGCGCACCCCCTGCGAGCCTTGATGCACATAAAAGTAGGGTAAAATTGAATCCGGGGCAAGCTGGTGCTCATGCGCAAGTCTGGTAAGCAGCAATTCCACGTCATCGGTATCGCAATAGACTTCGGTTCTGTTACAGGTAGAGAGAATCATTGCCTCATCGATGGTAGTATAATCCACCAGATTACGAAGCACTTGATCATTTACTCCGGGCGTGAAAGCTAATTTTTCACGCACCTCAAGCGGAGCTGTTTTATGATTAAGCCCACAGGCAACAAACACCATAGATATTTAGCATTGCAGAATAATTAGCGGATTGTAAACGATCCGGTAGCTGCTCGTAAAGGAGAACCTGTGCAGGGTTTGACTTCGTGATGCCGCTGGCTTTGCTTTCAGCAGTAATTACTGCCAATATAGATTTCCGGGATTTTATAAGATAAGGAAAGCAGATGACAAACCTGACTTGGCCTGCTGATGATTATGCGATAGGTTCGTATATCCAGGCGACTGTAGCGGATAATTATTTATCCCGTTTGCAATTAAAACCAACGCACAGAGTATTGGATGTGGGCTGTGGTAACGGGGCATATAGCCGTAAAATTTTAAGCCGGATTCCCCAGGGCTCTTTAGTCGGATTAGATGCCTCGCCCCACATGCTCAAACTTGCCCGGGAAACCCTGGTTGATTATCCCAATGTACAATTTCATTGCGGTGATATGGCTGCTATGGCATTTAATAATGAATTTGATTATGTGGTTTCATTCTGGTGCCTGCAATGGTCAGCAGATATTATGGCCTCATTCAGGCATATTCATCAGGCGTTAAAAGATTCAGCGAAAGTTTTTGCCTTGTTTCCAACGGGTGATGATCCATTAATGACCATGTATGAGGCTGTCAGAAATTCTGGCCGGTTTTCAAGTCTTGACCAGTTTAAATTGCCAATCAACTATGCCCAGTTCGTCAATCTGGAACAAAAGCTTGCCGAATTTGCTTTCAAGTCGCTTAAAGTAGAGCGTTGTCAGCAATTGCTGGAATTGCCGAGTCTGGATATCTACAGTAAATTTGTTAACGGAATTCCATTCTATGACAAGCAGATTTCGGCTCAGGAAATTAAAAAAATTAATCAGGCAATGGCGGATGCGTTTGAAGTGTATTGCCATGAACATTACAACGGTAAGTATTTGTTCGAATTTTCTATTTATTTGGTAACTGCTGAAAAATAGTACGAAATTTCAGCTCCATAATGCTCAAGTATTGCCTAGTTTGGCCGCTAATTAGGATAAGACTCGCAGAGGGGGGCTGAAAATGGACATTATCTTTCAAGGTAAGCATGATAGCGAAGAAGCCGCAGAGAGTTTATTAAGCGTACTCAGGCTATTTAAAGACCAGTATCAGATAAGCCAGTTCCGTGAAATGCACTTGACGGTCACGCTGGTTGATAACAATGGCGATGATGTTGAACTGGTTGATAGCGATACGGCCCAGATTTATCGGGTTTTTGAAGTATATCGTCACGGCCATGAATTATCTGCTGGACGAAAACCCCGTCCCATGTTGCAATTAGTGGTTGATAATACTCGCTAATTGGAGAGAGGATGCTGTCGGGTTTTTTTGCCTTTGTTTTAATGATGATATTGGTGATTGGTCTGCATGAGGCCGGTCATGCGATTGCGGCTTATCTTGCTGGGGTAAAGATTCAGCGTATATCAATTGGTTTTGGCAAACCGGTTATGTCATGGTTTGATAAACAACAGCGCGAATGGGTGTGGGCTGTCTGGCCGCTGGGCGGCTATGTCAGGCTGCTTAATTCCCGTATTCAGAAAGTCAGGCCGGATGAATTGCCTTTTTGTTTTGATAAACAGCCTGTCAGTGTACGGTGCCTGATTCTGGTATCCGGTGCCCTGATGAATTTTTTTATTGCCTGGATAGCGCTGACGATCTATTTCATGGCCGGACACACGCAACAGGCTCCTGTTATTTCCAGAATTGTTCCTGGCACTATTGCTGCACACGCTGGTTTAACCGACAATGACCGCATCCTGGCAGTAGCTGGTGTGCCGGTCAATTCCTGGCAGGAAACTGCCATGCAATTTATCCAGGTCTGGGGAAAGGATAAAGTAGCGCTTACTGTAGCCGGGGAGGGGGCAACGCGTCATCTAACCCTTGATTTAAATGCTCCTCTTGCCCAGAAAAAAAAGAATTTCTTAGCAATCCTGGGAATTGAGCCGAGTGATGCCAGGGAATTGATGGCAGGGGAATCTTTGCCTGCGGCATTAAGCCATGCCTGGTACAAGCAGGTTCAACTGATTAAATTTTTCCTGATCTCAATCAAGCAGTTGGTATTTGGCGTCATCCCTTTTTCCTATTTAATAGGCCCGCTTGGTTTATTGACCGCCTCGGTGAACTCTTTTTTGTTGGGTATCGCGGCATTTATGTATTTTATCGCTTGTCTGAGTATTTCGGTGGGGTTGGTTAACCTGCTGCCGATTCCGGGTCTTGATGGCGGTTCGATACTGTTGGCAATGATTGAAAAAGTTCGTAATAAACCTGTGTCGGTTGCATTGGAGGTTCTGTTGTATCGGTTGTCTTTTATCTTTTTTTGCGTTTTTCTTATTCAGTTAGTTTTAAATGACTTAATAAGATGATATATCAGAGGACTTGCAGACAAAAAGTCGCAAACCACTAATGATACGTATAATATTAAATTAAGAACAGCAAGATATTGGGAGTAATTATGGAATTTGTCAGCCGTTATGTTTCTCATCAACCAGATAAAAGTGGCTTGATCAATTATTCCAGTGAAGAGCATCACATCTGGCAACAGTTATATGATCGGCAAATGGCAGTGTTGCCAGGCAGGGCATGTGAGCAGTATATGAAAGGTTTGCAATGCCTTAACCTTGAGGCGAGCCATATTCCGCAACTTCCGGATATCAGTGAAAAGCTCAAGGTACTGACTGGCTGGCAGGTTGAGCCGGTGGCTGCGTTAATTTCAGCGCGTGCTTTTTTTGAGCTATTGGCCAATAAACGTTTTCCTGCCGCAACTTTTATCCGCTGCCAGGAAGAACTGAATTATGTAAAAGAGCCTGATATTTTCCATGAGATATTTGGCCATTGCCCGATGTTGACTGATCCGGTTTATGCGGATTTTATCCATCAATATGCCAGCAAGGTTTTAACTTTTCCGGAAAATCAATGGCCATTGTTGCAGCGGTTATTCTGGTTTACAGTAGAATTCGGTTTAATCAAAAATGAAGATGGCCTGCGCGCTTATGGCGGCGGTATTTTGTCTTCGATCAGTGAAACCGCATACAGTGTGGAAAGCGATATCCCGATGCGGGTTCTGTTTGATCCAGTTACTGCTTTCCGTACGCCTTACCGGATTGACATGTTGCAACAGATTTATTTTGTAATTGATGATTATCAGCAACTTTATGATTTTGTAAACAAGGATATCAATGCTCTGATTGCACGCGCCCGTGAGCTGGGTGAATTTCCACCGATGTTTCCGGTAGATGCCAATAATCCCAGCATTCATATTCTTGCCTGTTGACGGTTTGAGATATGCGCTTACAGGATAGTTAAGTTAAGCCGACACAAAAGTGATTTACGGCAGATAGCGATTTTGCTAATCTGATTGTAATGAGCGGTTAGTCTTGTTAATATCCGTATACCTTTTGTGTTCATTGACATATAGTCAAGGAGCATTCAGTTGATTAAAGTACTCATTGTTGACGACCATGCCTTGGTTCGGATGGGTATTCGACGACTTTTAGACGATTTACCGGACATGGATGTTGTAGCGGATGCTGAGAGTGGAGAGCAGGCTTTGTCATTGGTAAAATCTCACAAGCCTGATGTCGTACTGCTCGATATGAAAATGCCAGGTATTGATGGCTGGGAAGTAACCAGACGATTAAAAAAGTCGAATCCCAACGTTAAAGTTATTGCTGTGACAGCGATGTGCACTGAGCCATTGCCTTCAAGAGTTCTTCAGCTTGGCGCGATGGGGTATATTACCAAAGAATCAGGCGCGGAAGAGATGGCTGCGGCAATACGCCGTGTTGCCAAAGGCGAGCGTTATTTAAGTGCCGAAATTGCTCAGAAAATGGCGATCAGTAGTCTTGAAGAGGTTAAAGACTCACCGTTTGACATATTGTTCGAACGCGAAATGCAAGTCATGTTTATGATAACAAGCGGTATGACGGTTCAGGATATTGCCGACAGGCTGTTTTTAAGCACGAAAACAATTAATGGTTATCGCTACCGTATCTTTGAGAAACTAGATATCAAAAACGATGTCGAATTAACCTTCCTGGCCTTAAAGCATCGCGTTATAGAGCGTCCTAACGACGAACAAACAGATAATTAACCTGCCATCCCCGCGAAGGCGGGGAGCCATTGATTTATGAAAGATTTAACCGCTTTACTTGCAAACCTGCCTCAGGAACCAGGCGTTTACCGCATGCTGGATGCGGATAATAATATCTTGTATGTCGGTAAAGCCAGCAATTTAAAAAAGCGGGTCAGTAGTTATTTTACCAAACAGAATACCGGCGCTAAAACACGATCGCTAGTCAATCAGATAGTCGATATTGATATCAGCATTACCCGCAGTGAAACAGAAGCTTTGCTGTTGGAAAGCAACCTTATCAAGCAGCTGCGGCCAAAATATAACGTCTTAATGCGGGATGATAAGTCGTATCCCTATATTCATGTATCCAATAGTAATAAATACCCGCGCATGGAGTTATACCGTAGTAAGAAAAAACCGGTAAAAGGCATTTATTTCGGCCCTTATCCAAGCGCTTCCTCTGTCCGGGAAACGCTGAACACCATTCAAAAGGTATTTAAAATCCGCAATTGCCGTGATAGCTATTTTAATGCCCGTTCACGGCCTTGCCTGCAATACCAGATTAAGCGTTGTACAGCGCCTTGTACCGGATATATTTCGCAAGCGGATTATCAGCTATCGGTAGATGACGCAATACGTTTCCTTCAGGGTAAAAGCCAACAGATTATTGCTGAATTAACCGCACGGATGAATGATGCAGTAGCAAGGCTTGCCTATGAAGAGGCGGCTGTCTTGCGCGATCAGATTAAAAGCTTGCGATTGGTGCAGGAGCAACAGGGGATTGTCCAGTTACGCGGGGATGCAGATGTGATTGCTATTGAGGCGCAACCTGGTTTTGCCTGTGTCCAATGTGTTACGGTACGTGAAGGTCAAGTAATCAGCAGTCAGAGCTTTTTCCCTGTAGTACCTTATTCTCAGCTTGATGAAGATGATTTACGGCAGGAGGTTCTGGAGGCGTTTGTAGCATTTTATTATCTTGATTACAGCGAGCGTATTCCGGCTTTGATTATCCTGGACCAGGCCTTGCCTGATCTCACCATGATAGAAGAGATGTTGAGTGGGGTACGCGGAAAAAATATGACTATCCAGACTAAACCCCGCGGTACTAAAGCACGCTGGCTTGATTTTGCGCGTAATAATTTAAAACTGGCTATAGCTGAGCACGAGGCATCTGCTGCGACCATAAGACGCCGCTATCAGGCTTTGGTTAACTTACTTAATCTTCCATGTGATATTGCACGCATGGAATGTTTTGATATTAGCCATACTCAAGGCCAGTCAACGATTGCTTCTTGTGTTGTGTTTGATAGTCAGGGCCCTAAAAAAAGCGAATATCGCCGTTTTAATATCGAAGGCATTACTCCGGGTGATGATTATGCTGCGATGAAACAGGCATTGACCCGCCGTTTTAAACGGCTGGTTAGTCAGCAGGATTTTCCGGATATTTTGATTATTGATGGCGGTAAAGGGCAGGTGGCTATTGCACAGCAAGTGCTCGCTGAATTAGAAGTGCAGAGTGTTACTGTACTTGGCATTGCCAAAGGACCTGATCGTAAGGCTGGGTGGGAGCGGTTGCTTCTGGCGGCGGAAGGTACAGAAATCACGTTGCCCGCTGACTCTCCTGCGCTGCATTTATTACAACATATTCGCGATGAAGCGCATCGCTTTGCTATTACCTGGCACCGTAAAAAGCGGCAAAAAGCGGGCCTTGAATCAAGTCTTGAATTGATTGAAGGGGTTGGTCCAAAACGTCGTCAGGCATTATTACAACGTTTTGGCGGTCTGCGGGAGCTTGCCCGGGCGCCGCAGGATGAAATTGCCAAAGTGCCAGGGATCAGTGCTGAACTGGCAATTCGTATTTATCAACATTTCCATCAATGAGGTAAAGACTCTTTTTCTCCCTCTCCCCAACCCTCTCCCGATACGGGAGAGGGAGCAAATATAAGTCCTCTCATATCGGGAGAGCCAAGGAGAGGGCATTTCCCCCTGAAGTCCCCTCTCCCGTATCGGGAGAGGGTTAGGGAGAGGGTATTTCCACTTAGTCCTTCTCCCATATCGGAAGATCCAAGGAGAGGGCATTTCCCCCTAAAGTCCCCTCTCCCGTATCGGGAGAGGGCTAGGGAGAGGGTATTTCCACTTAGTCCTCTCCCATATTGGGAGAGCCAAGGGAGAGGGCATTTCCCCCTGAAGTCCCCTCTCCCGTATCGGGAGAGGACTAGGGAGAGGGTATTTTAGTCCTCTCCCATATTGGGAGAGCCAAGGAGAGGGCATTTCCCCCTGAAGTCCCCTCTCCCGTATCGGGAGAGGGCTAGGGAGAGGGTATTTTAGTCCTCTCCCATATTGGGAGAGCCAGGGAGAGGGTATTTCCACTTAGTCCTCTCATATTGGGAGAGCCAAGGAGAGGGCATTTTCCACAACCATTCCTCTAACTTATTGCTTATATTAAAATTTTTTTGTAGGCTGTGCCCCTTTAAAGACCTTTTATTATATAAACTTGTCGATATTGAACACTATGACTAAACTTTTTTTATAAACGTCCGAAAAATTTGTAGCAGACGTTTTGAAATTTAAGCATGCTTCTTGCATGATGCATAATACTAATAATGATTGGGGGATCACGATGAAACGACTACTGGTTGTGATTGGAATGCTAATGTCTGCATTTTCCGTCAATGCAGCAAGTTACTTTGGAACTGCGCTTTGCGCATATCCCCAATATCAATGCATTAAAATATCCAAAAACCAAAGCTGGGATACTATGTTTCCCGATGAACAACAGCGGGATATTGTTCAACGGCTTAACCGCAGCTATAACTATTTATGGGCAGGTAAGGAAATTGTTGTTCCCCGTAATATGGAAAATAAAACGCTGTTGGATTTCTCGCCTTTTCCGTTAACCATTCAACCAGACGGTGAAAAACAAATCATAGTCGACCAGGATAAACTGGCCTGGGCTGCGTATGACATCGATGGCAAGCTGGTTAAATGGGGTCCTATTTCTTCTGGCCGGGACAAGTGCTCGGACAGTAACCGTTCTTGCCGCACAATGACTGGTATTTTCCACTTCTTCAGTAAAGAAAATGAAAAATGCCGTTCCAATGTCTATCCTGTCGGAAAAGGCGGCGCTAAAATGCCTTATTGCATGTATTTCCATAAAGGGTTTGCGTTACACGGTTCAGATGATATTCCGGGATATCGCGCAAGCCATGGTTGCGTCCGTATGTTTACCCGGGATGCATTGTGGTTAAACCATGAGTTTGTCGAAGTTGCCAATCCCAAGGCAAATTTTGCCGGCACAAAAATCATTGTGCGTCCTGTCGTCACAACTGGAGATAAACAATCATGAAAAAAATTGCCAGCTTAAGCATTCTACTTTGTGCGTTCACTGCGGCAAACGCATTTGCGGCAGAGAAAGAAGATGACCGCAATCCGATTGGATGTCGTGACGTTGGCTACCAGTTTGATTTGAAAACATTACAATTATTGCCGCACAACGCCGGTGCCGGACAATCGATGTATTTTATTTACAATTCTTCTCCTCAGACAGTCACCCTGTATCAGATGCGAGGCGAAGACAGTTCACGAAGCATGTATTTAAATCATGCGATTGGCGGTAAACAGTGGGCGGTGCTGTCAACCAGTGAACGAAAAATGAAATATATCTGCGCAACGCCTGATTCAAAATCACGCTACGGTAAAATTACCGATTGTTCCGAAATGTTGCGGGTTTGCGAGTATATTAATGTTAAATATGGCTTGAATAATCGAGGGAATTACTGGCTGGTAAACAGTAATACAAAAAATGGTGCGATACGGGAAGTAGTGCATTATGGCATTATTCCTGGCGTATAAATAAGAATTCGCTGCCGTTAACAAAATAATAAAGGAAATCGCCATGAAAACAATTGCGCCATGGTTTTGTCTGGTTGCAGCGGCTGGTAGTCAGGCATTTGCTGCTGAGGGTATCGATGCTTATCGACAAGGAAATTTTACTCTGGCTGCGCAAAGCCTGGCTTCGGAAAGTCAGGATCCGGTAGTCAATTACTATTTGGGGATGATGCGCCTTTACGGCTACGGCGAATTAAAAAACAACCAGTTGGCGCTCCGTTACTTTACCAAGTCAGCAGAGAAAGGGTTTTTGCCGGCGCAAAAGTTATTAGCCAGTTATTATCTGACTAAAGCCGTGAACCCTGAACAAGCGCTTTACTGGTACAAAAAAGCAGCCGCCAAAGATGATACTACAGCGCAAATGTACTGTGCTGCAGCCTATTTGTTTGGTTACGGTACCAGGGCAAATTCCGACGCGGCAAGAGCCTATTATATTGAAGCGGCAAAAAACGGTAACGCGATTGCCCAATATGCCCTTGCCCGTAATTTTCTGGATAGTCGAGACAACCGCAGCAAGAAACTTGGTGTTATCTGGCTGGGCAAATCTGCCGCACAGAGTAATCCAATGGCGCTAACCAAACTGGCTGAACTTTACACGACTGGAACACTGGTTGCCAAAGATCCAGCCAAAGCGCAAGAACTACTCCTTGCCGCTACTAATCAGGATTATGTACCAGCAATGATTGCGCTTGGTGATATCGCCCAGAAAGAGAATAACCTGCAACAGGCTAAAGATTGGTTTAGCAAGGCAGTTGAGAAAAAGAATCTTGATGCGCAAGTGGCTCTGGCAAATCTTTATGCCGATAAAAACAGTCCGTTTTATAATGCCAGGAACGGTTTTGACTTAATGCTTAAAGCGGCCGAACAGGGCTCAACAAAAGCCCAACTCGCGGTTTCAGCAATGTATAAAGATGGACTAGGTGTTACTGCCGATGAAAAACAGGCGGCCCATTGGCAATTAATGGCGCAGGCCAGACAAGCCAAGCCAACTGATGTCATCGCAAGCGTTAACGTGGCAAGGTGGTTGAGCAATGGCAAAGATGATAATTTTGAAGACGCTTATAAGCTTGGCGGAATTTATACTGCCTGGACTAATCCATCAGCTTTAAAAGAAAACAATTATAATCAACCGCCGCAAATGGATGTAATCACTCGCAAGGTTCTGTATAAGCCCCAGTTTGTGATGACTCAACCTGGCGATATTCCTGTTAATGAATATTTTGATATTCTTGCGCCTACCTTAAGCGGTGCAGAATCGAATGACTGGTCATTCCCCCGGTATTCATTAGATGACCAGATAATGACGCTGCTGAAAAACGATTCATTGGTATTAAGGCATGATACGAATACTTCCCTGCTTGATAAAGACAAAACGCAGCCACAGGAAAATACGGTAAAGCCATTTGATTATATCAAAGAAAAAACCGCAGGATGGAAGCAGTATTCAAATTATCAGACTGCATTAAGCAGGCTTTATGGCCAGGCGATCCTTGGCGATTCAGCAGCACAATTTGAGCTAGGTCAATTGTATCAATATGGTGTAATTGTGGCTAAAAATCCGCAACAGGCCATTGCCTATTATCAATTGGCCGCGCTGCAGCAAGACGTACGCGCTGAATACAATCTCGGGATTATTTACCTCGAAGGGCAGACAAATCCGGTTGATTATCAGCGTGGTATTGAATGGATGACTGATGCAGCTTTTAAAGGCAACCCTTACGCCCAATACGCATTGGCCAATATTTTTGAAAAAGGGCTTAAAGATCCGGCTGGCGCTGTCGTGGTTAATCCTGATCACCAGCAGGCAATGGCCATGTATTATCTCGCATCGTCTAACCATTTTGGGCCGGCAGAATACCGCTTGGCTGATTATCTGGTTAAAGAGAAATGGGCTGGCTTAAGCGTCGCTGCACGCCAAAACCGTAATAATCTTATTAAACGTCTGTATGAAGGGGCAAGTAAAGAAGGCATTGCCGAAGCGGTGCTGCCGCTGGCGTTTTATAATGCCATGGATACTAATCCGGCCAAACAGGCTCAGGCATTCGCTGTAGCCAAAAAACAGGCAGAACAGGGAAATCAGGAGGCTGCTTTATTGACTGGTATGATGTATGAGCGCGGTCTGGGTGTGGCCGCCAATAAAACCGAAGCGTTACGTTGGTATAAGCAATCAGGCAGTAACCCGGTAAGCAATTTTATTTTAGGTACTTATTACAGTGAAGGGATCAGCTTGCCTAAAGATGTAGCCAAAGGGAAACAGCTTTTACAGCAGGCAGCCAATGCCAATTTCTCCTATGCTAACCTCAATCTGGCGGTGCTGCAGCAGCAAACAGGGCAGGATTTCCTGGCTGAGCTTGATAAGGCAAGGCAACTGGGCAATAGCAAAGCCGGATTGTTGCTGGCGGACTACTATCTGCAACAGGCTAATAATCCGGACAAAATGAAACAGGCCAGAGATATCTATCAGTTCTTTGCTGACAAAGGCGACAAGGACGGACAACTTAAACTGGCGTTTCTGTATGATCGCGGCCTTGGCGGTGAAAGTAATGTCGCTCAGGCAGCTTACTGGTACAATTTATCGGCAGGTCAAGGACAACCGATTGCCCAATATTTGCTTGGCCAGATGTATCAAATGGGCAGAATAGATAAAGAGCCTGATTATGCTCAGGCTAAAAGATGGTATGCAGCTGCCCAGGCAAGCTATACACCCGCGTCTGTCGCACTGGGGTATATCTATGATACGGTAGATGCTGATTACGCCAATGCTGCCAAAAACTACATTCTGGCTGCCAATTCCGGTGATGCAATTGGCCAGTACGACCTGGGGCTGATTTATGAAAATGGTAAAGGACAATCGGTTGATCGTGAAAAAGCCAAACTTTACTACCAGAAAGCGGCAGAGCAGGGTTATGCCAAGGCGATGAGCCAATTGGCAAATCTATTGTTCTATGGTATCAACGGCAAGCGCGATCAGGAACTGGCTCTAGCCTGGTATAAGAAAGCGGCCAGCCTGAATGATAATGACGCCTTGTACCAGCTTGGCCTGTTGTCAGAAACCGGGGTTGCAACCCAGCTTGATTACCCTGGTGCAGTTAATTTCTATCAGCGTGCGTCAGAACAGGGTAATGAAAAAGCCAAAATGGCGCTGGCAAGGATGTATCAGTATGGTCTTGGCGTACCTCAGGATATGCAGCATGCCGCTGACATCTACAAGCAATTGGCAGAGAATCATAATGCCTACGCCCAATACCAACTGGCAATGATTTACCTTGATGGTTCGTTAGGTCAGCGACAACCAGAGCAAGGTAAGACATTATTACAACGTGCCAGTGTAAACGGTAGTCCCCAGGCCCAAAAACTGGTACAACGCCTGACTGCTCTACAAGAGCCGCGCGCAAGCTTTATCGAATCAGTGGTTGTCAATCAGGCGCCTGTGCTTGCCAATCAGCCAGCTGACTTGATATACATGGATGCGTTGAATGAATGGAACCGCGGTGATGAAACCATGTCAAGAATGATTCTCGACAAACTCAGAACCCAGTACCCGCAATTCGCTCCGGCAAAACGCGCTTATGAGCAGCTTAACCAGCATATGGGTAAAGATTTGCTGGGACAAAACGCTCAGGAAAAGCAGGATCAAAAAGCGTAGATTGGGCTGCACTTCGTTTAGCCCAACCTACGCTTAAGATATTATTCAAACCTAAAAAAAACGAACCGTATATAAAATACGGTTCGTTGATATTTATAACGGTTAGAGCGTTTGGAAAATGGTTATTTTAAGAAGCCATTGATTTAAGATTAGCAACTAACCGGCTTTTAATACGGGCAGCTTTATTCTTGTGGATCAGGCCTTTACCAGCCGCTTTATCGATAACTGGTTGCGCTTTGTTATAAGCTGCACGAGCTGCTTCCTGATCGCCTGCTTCAATTGCTTTAACAACATTTTTGATATAAGTACGATACATTGAACGCGCGCTGGCATTGTGCTTACGCAGTTTAACGTTTTGACGGGCGCGTTTGATCGCTGATTTAATATTTGCCACTTGGAATCTCCACTCTTTCAGTGAACTACAAAAGACTGCGATCATGCACAATGCATCGATTTTTGTCAATATCTATAGCGATTTAAAAAAAGATTTACGTGCATAATAGTTCTAAACCAAATATGATTAATGCTCCTTAATGTTATTTAATACACTTATGTCTGTAACAGAAGCCATGATACCCAAACGCCAAAGTCTGCTCCGATCCACTTCTTTAGTTTCGCTGATGACCTTTTTGTCGCGCCTGACCGGGTTTGCCCGCGACATGGTGGTTGCGCAGCTATTTGGAGCGGGGGCCGGTATGGATGCGTTTCTGGTTGCATTCAGAATACCAAATTTTATGCGCCGCTTGTTTGCCGAAGGCGCATTTTCCCAGGCGTTTGTTCCTGTATTGGCTGAATACCAGCAAACCAGAAGCGTGGAAGATGTGCGCACGTTTGTTGCCCGGGTGGCCGGGCGTTTGTCTGCGGTATTGTCTATGGTGACTGCTGTCGGCATGATCGCAACACCGCTTATTGTATTGCTTTTTGCTCCCGGCTTTGGCGAGGGAAGTACCCGTTCAGTCCTGGCTACTGAAATGCTGCGGATTACTTTTCCCTATTTGATGCTTATTTCTCTGACTGCAATGGCCGGAGCGGTACTGAATACTTATGGTTATTTTGGCGTGCCTGCTATTACGCCAGTGATGCTGAATCTGTGTATGATAGCGGCAGCGCTTTATTTAGGGCCTCTCAGTCAACCGCCAGTCAAGGCATTGGCCTGGGGAGTATTAATTGCCGGAATTGCGCAATTTCTGTTTCAACTGCCTTTTCTTTACCAACGCAATCTACTGGTTAAACCACAGTTTGCGCGTGGCGATGAAGGAGTAAAACGGGTGTTGAAATTAATGATCCCGGCCCTTTTCGGGGTTTCAATCGCCCAAATCAATTTAATGGTCGATTCTATTTTTGCGTCGTTTTTACAAGTTGGTAGTGTGACCTGGCTTTATTTCACCGATCGATTAACTGATTTTCCACTGGGAATTTTCGGAGTTGCCATTTCAACGGTGATTTTGCCCCATTTGTCCCGCCGTCATGCTGAGCAGAGCATGACAAAATATTCGCAGGCTCTGGATTGGGGGCTTAAGTCATTGCTGCTGATAGGTGTGCCATCGGCTGTTGGCCTGGCCTTTTTTTCCGCGCCGATTATCGCCTGTAGTTTTGCTTATGGTAAATTTACCTTAAGTGATTTGCTGCAGACTCAAAAAAGCTTGATTGCACTTGCTGCCGGAGTGCCTGCTTTTATGATGGTAAAAGTTCTGGCTTCAGGATTTTATGCCCGACAAAATATAAAAACACCCGTCAAGGTTGGTGCTGCGGCAATGGTGGTAAACAGTGTGCTGTGCGCTATATTTATTGGCTGGTTAGCGCATGCCGGTCTTACTCTGGCATCCTCGCTGGCCGGTTATCTCAATTGCGGTATCTTGTGGTTTTTGCTGAAAAGGCGGTCTATTTATCAACCGTCAAGCGGCTGGTGGGGATTTTTAATCAGGCTACTATTGGCCAATGCTGGAGTTGCTGTTTATTTGTATTTTATGGCAGGCAATGCCAGCGACTGGGTTGCATTGACGCCATTACCAAGGTTGCTGCAATTGGCTGGACATATTATCGTTGCGGTAATTATTTATTTTGCCGGTTTGTGGTTAGCAGGAATCCGGGTCAGTGATTTTCGCGGTTTAGTCAGGGAGTAAGCAATGCGGAGCAAATTATATTATCAATCAGCAGCCAGCCAGGATACGGTTGCCATTAATCTGATCAGCGCAAGCCACTGGGAGAAAACGTCGGCAGCGCTGAAAGATAATGAGCGCAATCAGCTTGCCAATCAACAATTTAAAGCAAAACCAGGCGACCTGGGTGTGATCGCCAATAGTCAAGGTATAATCAGTCAGGTTTATTTGGGTATTGGTAACGATAACTACGCCCTGGCGTTGGCCAATGCGGCCAATAAATTACCTCCCGGCAGCTATAGGCTTAAGCAGGCTGTACCAGAGTCTGCTCTGTTAAACTGGGCGCTTGCTCAATATCGTTACGATCACTATAAGAAAAATGACTCCCAACCGCGTGTTCTGGTACTTAAAGAGAAAGAGCAACAGCAGATTGAATCGCAGGTTGAAGCGGTTTTTCTGGTTCGCGATTTGATTAACGCCCCAACAAACGCCATGGGGCCGGAACAACTGGCAGCAGCTGCCAAAACGCTTGCTGGTCAATACGATGCCCAGTATGAACAGTGGGTAGGGGATGAATTATTAACCGCGAATTATCCCGCAATCCATGCTGTTGGCAGGGCTTCTGCCAGTGCGCCGCGTCTGATTAAAATGACTTGGGGCGAGAAAAAACACCCAATTGTTACTTTGGTTGGAAAGGGGGTGTGTTTTGACAGCGGCGGCCTGGATATTAAACCGTCCAGCGCTATGCGTTTAATGAAAAAAGACATGGGCGGGGCTGCGCATGCCCTTGGGCTGGCAAGCTGGATTATGGCGAATAAACTGCCAGTCCGCCTTGAAGTCCTGATTCCTGCGGTTGAAAATGCGGTGGGGCCTGATGCCTTTCGTCCAGGCGATATTTTGACCATGCGCAATGGGATGACCGTTGAAATCGACAACACTGACGCGGAGGGCCGGTTAGTGTTGGCGGATGCGATTACTAAAGCCGCTGAAAGCAAACCGGATTTAATCATTGATTTTGCTACCCTTACTGGCGCGGCTCGCATAGCTGTCGGTACTGAAATAGCGGCTCTGTTCACCAATGATGAAAAACTCGCGGAAAAACTGGCAAAATCAGCGCATGAGTGTGATGATCCAATCTGGCGCCTGCCCTTATTTGCCGGCTATGATTCCATGCTTGATTCACCAATCGCTGATATGGTTAACTCAAGCGCCTCATCCTATGCTGGCGCGATAACAGCAGCGTTGTTTTTAAAACGATTTGTTCCTGTAGATACTTCCTGGGCGCATTTTGATATCATGGCCTGGAATGTCAGCAGCAAACCGGGTAAACCGGAGGGCGGCGAAGCAATGGCTATCAGGGCAATAGCCCGTTATTTACAGAAAACCTACAGCATTTAAAGGGACAACATGGCTAATCAAACAGTATTTGTGAACCGTATTCTGAATATGAAAAAAATACAGTATATCGGCCTGGATATGGATCATACCCTTATTCGTTATCACACTAAAAATTTTGAAAGCCTGGTTTATCAGCTGGTTATAGACAGGCTGATTACAACAAAAAATTATCCAGCTGAACTGAAAGCGTTGCATTTTAATTTTAATGATGCAATCCGCGGATTAATTATTGACAGCAAGAATGGCAATATCCTGAAATTAAGCCGGTATGGCGCTATCCGAATTAGCTATCACGGTACCCGATTGATTAGTTATGCCGAACAGAAAAAGTTTTACCGCAGTATTTATGTTGATTTAAAAGACCCGAATTACATGGTGATTGATACCTCGTTCTCAATTGCTTTTTGCGTTTTATACAGCCAATTGGTTGATTTAAAAGATTCAAATCCTAATGATTTGCCTTCTTACTCGGAAATTGCGGTTGATGTATTAAATTGCGTGGACACAGTGCATTCTGATGGTAGTTTAAAGAGCCATATCGCCGAGAATCTGGATCACTTTGTCATCAAAGATAAAGCAGTTGTTGAGGGATTGAAGCGTTATATCCGTCATGGCAAAAAAATATTTGTTCTGACAAACTCGGAGTTTTACTACACCCGACTGCTATTGGATTATGCAATTAACCCGTTTCTCAAAGAGGGAGAAAGCTGGCTTGATCTGTTTGAATATGTCATCACTCTGGCAAGTAAACCGCGCTTTTTCTATGATACACCGCGTTTTCTGTCAATTGATCCTGAAACCGGCACCATGACAAATACGACAGGTGCGATTACGCCTGGTGTTTATCAGGGCGGCTGCGCGCGGAAATTTACTGAAGACTTGCTGATTAGCGGTGACCAGATCCTTTATATTGGCGACCATATCTATGGCGATATCCTGCGTTTGAAAAAAGATTGTAACTGGCGTACTGCGCTGGTTGTGGAAGAGCTGGGAGAAGAGGTTGCATCGCAGAAAAAGGCGCTGCCTGCTGAAAAGAAAATTATCGCGGCAATGGATATCAAAAAAGTACTGGAACAGCAGTATATTGATTTATGCACCAAATCGCTTGATGAACAGAGCGATGAGTACTCTGATGAAATCAGTAATTACCAGCAGCAAATCAAGATGATTGATGCCCAGATTGCTGGTTTGCTGCAGGAAGAAAGAGATTATTATAATCATCGTTGGGGAAGGGTTTTCCGCGCTGGGGCGGAAGAGAGCTATTTTGCTTATCAGGTTGATCGCTTTGCCTGTATTTACATGGAAAAGCTGTCCGATTTGCTCGAGCAGTCGCCGATTTCTTATTTCCGTGCTCACAGGCGTCTTCTGGCGCATGATTTTGATATGGAATGAGTTTCTGAAAGGGGAGTGCCAGATGTCTATGTTTGAAAAATTTAAAAAATTTTATCGTTCCTCTGCAGAAAACAGAATCCAGACTCATGTATTTCTGGCTTTTCTGGTTATTCCGGTCGTTGGCATGCTTCTTCTTTATCTATTTGTACTCTATTTTTGGTTATAGAATTTAAAGTAGTCTTGATGCAGCGAATTGTAATCAAAGTATCTATTGCGCTTTTAGGCACTGATGCCTTGCAAGTTCAGAGCGGGTAAACCCTTTCCTTTAAAGTCTTTTTGCAAACACGCATGAAGTCATCCTGACGCTCCCAGATGCCATCCCTTGGCATCTGAGGGTTTGCAAAAGTCTTTAAAGGAAAGAGTTTACTGAGAGACTGGTAATGTGCTTGCTCTGATTTTAACGCATGGATAAAATTAAATAATACTCTTTTTTGTTCTTTTATGATACAATATGCCGTAAAGATTTCATAATCAGAGGTGGTATATGTCCCAGGTTAAAGCAGATATTCAGCAATTGTTAACGCTTTTAAAAGCGGCGAAGGCACCATGTAAATATCAGGATCAGGCTGAGGAGCTATTAAAAAGTAAGCCAGAAGCAACTCATGCTGATGATAGGGTATTAAAAAGTTTGTTACAAAATGAACTGGCCGAGAATGCTACTCATATATTTGCTGAGCAACTGGTAACCATATTATCCTCTTCTACGTGCGCCGAAGAGTTTCTTCCTTTTTTTAAGCTTTATCCGGCAGACAAATTAAATAAGCTCTTTGAACATAATCTTTTTAAACAGGGTTTGAAAGGTTCTGGTCTGTTTAATCAATTCTTTGATTATATTTATAAAATTATTAACATCACGCAATTTACTCAGCTTATTGCTCAAACACACGGCTTCATTCATAACAGTGTGAAGGATTATCTTCAGAGCAAGAAAAACGTTCTTGTGAAGTCGGAAGACTTTATAGCGTTCTTACAAGCTCTTGAGCAAAAAAATAAACTCTATATTATCCATTTATTAATAGACGGTAACAATGCAGCCCAATTGCTTTCATTACTTAATGAGGACGAGAAAAAAGTTTTTGATTATAAAACATTAATTTCTATTATGATAATAAATGACCGCAATAGGAATATTATTGTTGAGCTGGAGAAGGTAGTTGGGTTAATGCCGCCAGATAATCGTGAACATGTTAAACAACAAATTTTCACACATCTTAAGAATAACTATGGTCATTATTCTAAAAATTATAGTGATGCTCTTATTGCCCTTTTAAAGCACTTCCCAACAAATGATATTTTTTTATTCACTTTGGAAGCTACAAACCGATTAGATAGCCATACACGCCGCATCTTTGAAAGCCTGCCATTTGCCGACTTGTTCTTGCCGGCAAACCTGGAACTGCCTCAGTATCGACAACTTCCTGCGGCAGCGCTAGCTTTTTATCTGGAACAAATTACGGAGCCAGAAGTGTTAAAATGGATTGTGTTCTTTAAAGATAGGAATAGTGAGTGCTTATTGGATATTTTAGCAAAACGACCGCGTTCTCTGCGTTATCTGCCTCTGTTCACTAAACGCTTGCCCGAATTGGAGCAAGAGCAGCAATGGGATGTTAATTCCAAGGTCAAAGCTGGCCTTGACTCAATATTATCACAGAACAATCTTATGGACACTGATCCTCAATGTGTGGTTGAATTGTTCAAGTTACTGCCTGTTGATGAGCGTTATCCTGTTTTTGCTGAAAATCCCCAGCTTCTTCAGACAGTAGGTAGCAGCGGTGAGGCTTTTTTTAAGCAAATTGCCGAACTGTTACCCCGGAAATCAATAGTAAATTTTGTAAATCAACCCTATAGAGCATACGACTGCACCTATGAGACAACCTTATCTGCTCGTCTTCCACAACATGCCATTGCCTATTTGCCGCCTGTTTTAACGCCAGACACGATATTAATCATGCGAAAAGGTATGTGTAAGGATTTTGATACGGCAAAAATGAACTTAGGGGTTCTGGCTGCCAAGGCGCCTTATCAGCGTTCAATACAAATGCTAAAAAATGTGTCACAAAGGGCAGACAAGAATCAATTTCATGAAATAATGAAAAAATTGGCTGGTATAAACACTCTCATTAATGCCGATCATGTGCGGAAGGTTATTGAAGCCGTTGATCCAGAATTACTGCCCAAAGCAGTTGCGGGTTTGAGTAATTCTAAAGAGCAGCTCATGGCTGATTTAGAAGCTTATAAGGTAAATAGAGAACAGCGTACATCGAAAGAATATTACTGTGCGCCATTCAGCCGATTTTTTGGCGGTTATAGTAAAACAGAAAAATTTGCTGTGGTAGATAAAATTATCAAACGCTGTAACGGTGAAGCGGTTGGGTTTACATATTTAGACAAGGCTATCGCGTTAGAGGGTGATTTAGGGATTACTATCAAACCCTATTTAGGTAATAAATCGCTTATTGAATTCTTAAACGAATTACCAATTCAACAAAACCTGGTAGCGCCTCAATAAACATATGTTGGGCTATAAAAAGCCCATAACCATCAAGCTAAGCCCCGATTCCTACGTGCCGCGGCTTGTCCGCGGCATCCATTGGATACTAAATCGCGCACTCTGTATCATGGATACCGCGGACAAGCCGCGGTACGTAGTGAATTGGTTTAGTATAAAAATACACAAAACTCCTTAGCTTGACGGCCATGGGCTATAAAAAGCCCAACCTACATCAAAAATCGGATTTTTATGCTATATTTCTGATTATACAACAAAAAGGGAATTTATATGCGTATAGATCGGATCCTTCCATTTTCAATTCTTGTTTGTACCGGAATAAACGCCAGTAGTGTTTGGGCTGCTAGTAATACGCCTGAATCCTTTATTGCTCCGGCTACTTTAATTACTTCCGGCTATTTTGTTAATACCATGTTCAGCCTGGTTCCGTTGATCGTCGTAAGCTCTGATGATGGTACTACCTGGAGTTATCCCTCGGATGTTTACAGTTCGGCGTTACCCGTTAATTTTAGTTATGGTTATCTCAATAATGGCACTGCCAGTACAGGTAATACCTTTGTAGCGACTGGCTATTATAGCGATGGAACTGTAGAGCGGCCTTTAATGGCGCTTAGCCTGGATAAAGGAATTACCTGGAGTTACCCAGGCGATATTACAAGCTCGGCATTACCGGCTGATTTTGATTCCGGGTATTTCAGTGGTCCGTCTGCTTGTAGCGGCAGTGCTTGTATTGCGACAGGTTACTATATTTCAAATACTACGATGTCTTCTTATCCATTATTGGCTTTAACACAGGATAGCGGAGCGACCTGGAGTTATCCGGCAGCTATCTATACACCAGCCAATTTACCGCCTGCAATGACAGCGGGTAACTTAAGCGGTGGAGCAGGTTGCAGCGGTAATACCTGCATTGCAGCAGGTTATTTTGATAATGGTTTAACTTCGTATCCGTTATTAGCAGTTAGCCTTGATAGCGGCAGCAACTGGAGCTATCCAGCTTCGATCACGTCCAGCGGCTTGCCTGCCCCATTCTCTTACGGCTATTTTTCCGGTGGGGCAGATTGTTCTGGCAGTAATTGTATTGCTGCAGGAATGTACAGCGATGGCATATCAACTTATCCATTATTGGCAGCAAGCCAGGATAGTGGAAATACCTGGAGTTATGCGGCTGATGTTTCTTCAACGTCATTGCCTGTACCTTTCGTTTATGGCGGTTTTAACGGCGGAGCCAGTTGCAGTGGAAATACCTGTATCGCCACAGGCTATTATGATGATGGTACAGTGATCTTGCCATTACTGGCATTAAGCCAGGATGGGGGTGTTACCTGGACTTACCCAACGGATATTCGTACTGCATTGCCGTCACCGTTTAATTATGGCTTTTTTGGTAAGGGAGCAAGTTGCAGTGGGAGTGTCTGCATTGCAGGCGGCACATACAATGACGGCATTCAGAACAGGCCGTTGCTGGCGCTCAGTCAGGATGGCGGCGTGAGCTGGAGTTATCCAGCGGCTATTAGCTCAGGTGCGTTACCATCGCCTTTTAATTACGGTTATCTGATAGGCGGCGCACAATGCCAAGGATTGATTTGTACCGCAAGTGGCTATTATAGTAATGGCTTGACCGAATTACCGTTGCTAGCGTTAAGTCAGGATGGTGGAACAACCTGGTCTTATCCTGCGGCCATAACTTCATCGTTACCAGTCTCTTATCTCTCAGCTTATTTTCTTGGCGGTAGCAGCGTCAGCAGTATTCTGTCAGATGGAATACGGGCCCTCACTCGGTTATCGACAATCCCATCAATAAATTAAACACAAAGTAGCCTTGATGCAGCGCAGCGTAATCAAGGTTATTCCTGTGTAGAAATAGAGTGTTGGGCTTTACAGCCCAACCTACGCTGGTTATTAAAATTTTTGGTGAAAAAACCTTGATTACGCTGCGCTGCATCAAGGCTACTTTATTCTAAAAAATAATTTAAAAATCTATTGATAAAACTTACAAATTGTTATATTTCTTGACTATGAGTAAGGAGTATATTTATGTGTAAGTTGTATTTTTGGTTTGCTCCAACATCGTTATCTTCGCTGCCACTGTTAATCTTGGATGACCACTTCAAACCTGTGCAAAATTTTTCTGGAATTTATGCTTTTATTTTGTATCAAAATTCTTTTCAAAAGGAAACAAAATTAGCACTGCAACCGTTTGTTGATTATTATAGTAATCACTCTGGTTTAAGTCAGTTATTTTTAACGTTTAAAAAGAATTATCTGAAAAAATATACAGAAGGTGAGGGATCCGCTTTTTTTGAGGAAAATAATATCAGAAAAAAAATTGCTGATATGGAAAAACCGGTAGGAGGCGGACAAATTATTTTCTGTAACAATCAGGTGGTATGCTGGGATCTTAAGAGCAGGGCTTATTCATGTTGTGAGTCATCGCCTTGCAACGCACATAATCCCGAAACGCTGAAAGCTTTCGTGTCTTCAATAGGCTTGCCAGTAAACCGTTATATTAATTTAGAAGCTGCTGAACTTTTTGATCAACGATTAAATGAGTATTTTGATAAGCAAGGCAAGTTTGTCATTCGTTCCGAAATTCAGTCAGAAGATTTGCAACAGTCAACAGTTACAATTGAAGCACTGGCAAATAAAATTTCCAGTTCATTTGGATTGTCCTTGCTTTTTGAACTGGAAAAAAAGGAAATAAAACCTTCGATCTCAATTGATTGCTATTAATAATTTGCTGGTGGATCGCTTGCAGGGAAGCTATCTTTTAATGTGTCATCAATTTTCTTTTCCTTGCTGGAAACGCTTTCATTTTCCTTTTTATTTTTCATTGATTTATTTCTTAATTTTTTATCTCTGTTTTTCATGATAATTCTCCTTTAAATTTACCAAATATTTTTCTCTTTTTTTAAGTATAACAAAAGTATTTTATTGCGTGTTATAAAAACATGATGTATTCTAAAATTTCACAAACCTCCAGGAGGAATAAAATGACTACATTTGTTGGAAATCAAGAACAATTTCATGATGCACTTTATGAGCTTTGTGAGTTAGATTACGATGCGGCTGAGGCGTATGAAGCAGCGATAAATCGCATTAATAATGAATATTATAAAACCCGTTTGGCTGCCTTTAAGCAAGATCATTTACGTCATATCGAAGAGATTACCAATTTACTGGAAAGGCACAATCTAAAAGCTCCGGCAGGACCAGGTCCCAAGCAAATTCTGACTGAAGGAAAAGTTGTTTTTGCCAATATTTTTGGCGACAGCGCAATCCTGAAAGCCATGCTTTCTAACGAAATTGATACCAATATCGCCTATGAGCGCCTTAATAACCGCCAGGATAAATGGATAGACGCTGAGGATATCCTGTTACGCGGCCTGCATGATGAGAAACGCCATAAAGCCTGGATTGAAGAAGCGTTAAGACAAGAAGAAATTGTTGATTAAAAAGTGTAGATTGGACTTTACAGTCCATAACCGTTCGGCCCTGAGGAAATGCAAAGCATTTGTTTCGAAGGCTTGGCACTGTACCAAGGCTTCGAGACAGCGCTAGAGCGCTTCCTCAGCCCGAACGATGTAGTGAATGCGGGAATTTAATTTCTTTAAACCTGTCGGCTACGGGCTGTAAAAAAACCTTGATTACACTACGTTGCATCAAGGCTACTTACAAAATATTTACCAAAAATAACAAAAATAAATTGACTGAATTATGAATGGCTTATTGGTATACGATCCAGTATAGGCAAGGCTTGGCGGGTATTTTAATTTGCAATTGATTAATAATTGTACTATCGTTTTATCAATGATGGTATTTTTACTCGGCTAACACTACTTGCTTAGGAAGCTGGGATTGTAGATGTGGTGTGCAAGCTTATTGATGATTAAGAAGCCTGAAGCATCTCACGAGGCATCCACCGTTAAGATCAGAACTGCAGTAGGAGTACCATCGATCTTTTTCATACTCCCCCGGATTTTTTTCTTTATTCAGTATCCAATGGATGCCGCGGACAAGCCGCGGCGCGTAGGAATCGGGAGCTTGATAGAGTATCAACCTACAGTTTTTGCTCTACCAATTGGTTTTTAAGCCTTACATAGTCAGGTAAGCCATTACGGTAAGGAGGATATGCTTCACCCTGAATCAGGGGCGAAAGATACCTGCGGCATGCCTCTGTAATTCCCATGCCATCTTCACTGATATATTCAGCTGGCATGGCTTTCTCCTGATTGGCAACGTCCTTTAAAGGCACATGGCCGATAGACCAGCGGTATGGGCTATCTTGCTCACGTTTAACAATCGGCATTATTGCATTATGTCCAGTGATTGCCAGCTCAACGGCCGCTTTGCCCAGTGCATACGCTTGGTCCAGATCGACCTGAGAGGCGATATGACGCGCTGCGCGTTGCAGGTAGTCTGCTACTGCCCAATGATATTTATAACCCAGTTCAGTTTTAACCAGTTGAGCGAGAACAGGGGCTACACCGCCTAGCTGAGCATGGCCAAACGCATCACGTAAGCCGGCATCACTTAAAAACTTGCCGTCGCTGTTACGTATTCCCTCGGATACTACCACAACACAATAACCGTATTGTTCAACGCAGTGTTTCACTTTAGTCAGAAAACGGCTTGGTTCAAAAGTCACTTCCGGCAACAAAATGACATGCGGCGGCTGATCCGCTTGCTCACTGGCCAAACCACTGGCAGCGGCAATCCAGCCGGCATGACGGCCCATTACTTCCAGAATAAAAACTTTGGTAGAAGACGCAGCCATAGACGCAACATCAAAGCCCGCTTCACGGGTAGAAACAGCAACGTATTTGGCAACAGAGCCAAAACCCGGGCAATTATCAGTGAAAGGCAGGTCGTTATCTACAGTTTTTGGAATACCAATACAAGTAATAGGATAACCCATTTCACTGCCGATTTTCGAAACTTTATGGGCTGTATCCTGTGAATCTCCACCGCCATTATAAAAGAAATAGCCGATATTATGCGCTTTGAAAACTTCAATCAGACGCTGGTATTCAGTGCCGCTGTCTTTCAGTTTATATCGGCAAGAGCCAAACGCGCCAGAAGGCGTGTGCATCAATGCAGCAATCGCTTCATCGCTTTCCAGTGAAGTATCAATCAAACGCTCTTCGAGAGCTCCGATAATACCATTTTCGGCCGCATACACTTTCCCGATTTGCTCAGGATACTGACGCGCTGTCTGGATAACGCCGCATGCCGACGCATTAATAACAGCGGTTACGCCGCCTGATTGTGCATAAATTGCATTTTTTACCGACATAATTTCTCCAAAAAAACAAAAATCTTATCAAACCGGCGTTTTTTTCCGGTATACATTATCAAATTCATCAATGACTTCATCAATACTTTGAATCAGTTCAGCAAAACTGGTTTTCAACTCATCAACGGATGACGCTTCCCGTGCCAGTTTTTCAAGGCGTGTTACCTGAACCTGTAAGCGCGGTACGCCGCAAAAGCAGCACGCGCCATGAAGTTTGTGAGCAGCGCTTTCCAGGCCGCTCAGCGCGCCATCCTGAAATAATTGTGCCAAATCTTTACGGCTGATATGAAGCTCCTCGACAAATTTACTCAGAAACTCTTCGGCCAAAGCCTGATTGCCAGAGACTTTCTGTACGCATAACGGCCAGTCAATAGCGCCAGTTTTGGCCTTGTTCAAAATCCTTAATAGATGTGTTAACAGCTGCTTTTCATCGATTGGTTTTTGCAGGCTTAAATCAATACCTGATTTCTGCATCCGCTCCTGGCTTAAATCACTGGTATTTGCGCTAATTACTATAATCGGCGTCCGTTTGTTCAACATTGACTCCTGGCGAATCTGGCGTGCAGCCTCCAGACCGTTTAAGCGCGGCATCTGTAAATCAAGCAGCAGGGCATGATATCGCTTGTCATGGCAGGCTGTCACGGCTTCATCGCCGTCATTGACCGCTTCGATATTAGCATGATCTCTCAGCAGAGAATTTAACAGCATCCGATTAACCGGGTTGTCTTCAGCAATCAGAATATCGGGATAAATCAGGCGAAGCTGCTTTCGGAGCATATCGATTTCTGGATTTACAGTAACAGTCTGAGCGGCTTTATTGACCTGTGTTTCTATGGTGTCATGCAGCTTCTGAATACCAATAGGCTTGTATAGAAACGCTTTGGCGCCAAGGGCTTCCGGATCGTTTATGAGCCATTTGGAAACCAATACACAAGGTATGGTTTGCTTGCTGATAACTTGAGCTACCTGTTTTTCACAGCCCTCATTGACGTTAATAAAAGCAATAGAACACTCCGGATGCTGGTCAAAGGCCTCTTCCAGCTGATTAAAGGCACTGATTCGCACACACTCAATACCGAGGCAGCCAATGCCATTGCACATTGCTTCCATCTGTAACGGATTGTCATCAAAACACAACGCTTTCAGCCCTTCAAAACGATGAGTCTGATTTTTTTCCACCTCATAAGCGGCAAGTTTTTCAAGCCGGACGCGGACAGTAAAGGTAGAGCCTTTATGCAGTTCGCTGGTCAGATTAATTCGCCCGTCCATTGCTTCAGCAAGCTTTTTACAAATCACAAGCCCCAGCCCTGTTCCGCCGAAACGACGGGTAATGGAGGTATCAGCCTGGTTAAAAGCATTAAATAATTTGGTCTGATCGTCGCTTGAAATACCAATTCCGGTATCTGTGACTGAAATACAAAGCAGATAATCTTTATCAGTTTCCTGTTCAACTTCAGTACGGACAGACACATAACCATGATCAGTAAATTTAATCGCGTTACTGACCAGATTAGTCAGGACCTGTTTAATCCGCAGCGGGTCGCCAAGTACGGTTTTGGGAACTTTGATATTGGTTGAAGGGATCAAATCCACACCTTTCTTATGCGCGTTTGGAGCCGCCAGCGCCAGTACCTCGTCAATACAGGCACGTAAATCAAGCGGTATGCAGTCAAGATGCAATTTGCCGGCGTCCATTTTGGAATAATCCAGAATATCGCTGATTATTGTCAATAAATCCTGAGCCGATGATTTAATGGTTTTAACATAATCAAGCTGCAGCGGATCAAGTTTACTTTCCAGCAACACGTTGGTAAAACCAATAACGCCATTCATCGGAGTGCGGATTTCATGGCTCATGTTGGCAATAAACTCGGATTTCTGACGGCTTTTTTCTTCGGCTTTCTTTTTCTCAAGCGATAACTGGATATTTTTTTCTTCCAGCAGTTCAAGGCTTTGTTGCAGATCCGCGGTAGCAACTTCAATATGCTGGTTAAGATCATGAACCGTATTCAGATATTGCTTTTGCAAGTGAGCGCATCCGCGCTCAATAACGCCTAATTCTCCCGGGCTGGTTGTCGAAATATGCGTTTCAAATTCATTACTTAAAATCTGCTTCATACTCCGACGCAGCCGGGAAATCGGCAGATAGATTCGCTTGGAAAGAAAATAATGGATAGTCAGGCTGATTAACAAACCAAGCAGGGTAATGAAAATTGTAATGATATACATTTGGTAACGTTTGATCTGCATGGATTGGGTATCAATATCAATCGATAACCAGCCTAATATGTCGTCCGCTTGCAATGGAATGTAATCACTGGAGGGCTTAAATGGAACATTGGAATAAAGGTTAAATTTGGGAATGGTTATCGGGGCGACAAAATTGATGGTGTATGTTTTTATCTGTTTGCTTTCAATGTAATCGCCAGTAAACTCAGGCGGCTTGAATGGCATGGTAATCGAGTGTTTGCCGCCGCGATAAGCCATAAGCTGACCTTCGGCATTATAAAACGCCAGTGCCATGACCTCAGGATTAACGGTTGAGGCATTAATCAACCCCTGCAGAGTGCGCCGGTCGTTGCGCATCATGGCTAGCTGGGCTGCCGGCAGCAGTTGTCTGATATAGGCTTCGCCCATGCGCGATATATGCTGCTTCAAATCTTTATTAAACTGGCCGTTATAAAAAACGGCAAATAACAGGGCAACCAGAAACACCGGTATTATGGTTGTTAATCTGAGCTGGTATTTAATACCAAAACTTTTCATAGATAAGTCTCTTGTCTATCCCTAAGTGCTGCTTGATAGTCCCTGTTTCAGGCTATCAACCTGCTTTGAGTTGCCGATAAAGTGAGCTATTATAGCGCGATTAATTTATCGCTTACAACGGAGCGTCTGAATGTCGGTTAGAACTCGTTTTGCCCCAAGCCCTACTGGCTTTTTACATGTTGGCGGTGTGCGCACTGCCTTATTTTCCTGGTTATATGCCAAACGCCATGGCGGCGAATTTGTATTACGGATTGAAGACACCGATCAGGAGCGTTCAACTCAGGAGTCGGTGCAGGCAATTCTCGATGGCATGACCTGGTTAGGGCTTGACCATAATGAAGGCCCTTTTTACCAGACCCAGCGTTATGAGCGTTATCAGGCTATTGCCAATCAATTGCTGGAGGAGGGCAAAGCATATCGCTGCACTTGTTCGAAAGAACGATTGGAAGCCTTGCGTGAGGCGCAAATGGCTGCAAAAGAGAAACCGCGTTATGACGGCCATTGCCGTGATTTAAATATACAGAATACGACTGAGCCGTATGTAATCCGGTTTAAAAACCCGCAGCTTGGCACCGTCTCATTTCAGGATCAGGTTTATGGCGATATCCATGTTGAAAACAGCGAGCTGGATGACTTGATTCTGGTACGTTCGGACGGCAATCCCACTTACAATTTCGCCGTAGTCATAGATGACTGGGATATGAATATTACCCATGTTATCCGGGGCGATGATCATATCAACAATACACCGCGCCAGATCAATCTATTTAACGCGTTAAATGCGCCTGTTCCGGTATTTGCCCATTTACCGATGATTTTGGGCGATGACGGCAAGCGTTTGTCTAAACGCCATGGCGCAGTGAGTGTTTTACAATTCAAAGAGCAGGGAATTCTGCCGCATGCCTTGTTAAATTATCTGGTACGCCTGGGCTGGTCTCACGGCGATCAGGAAATTTTCAGTGTGGACGAGATGATTAACAGTTTCGATTTGAAGAATGTCAGCCGCGGTGTTTCCAGTTTTAATTATGAAAAATTGTATTGGTTAAACCAGCATTATTTAAAATCAGACTCCGCAGCAGAAACAGCACCGGCATTAACCTGGCACTTCCAGCAATTGGGCATTGATGTCAGCGCTGGCCCTGCTCCGGAAGCAGTAATTGCAATTCAGGCTGAACGGTGTAAAACCTTGGTGGAAGTTGCAGAGAAAAGCCGTTATTTTTATGAAGACAACATCGATTATGATGAAGATGCAATTAAAAAGCACCTGCGGCCGGTTATACAGGAACCTTTAGAGGCCTTGTATCAGCGACTGGAACAGGAAGATAACTGGAGTCCGGATAATCTGCAGACGATTATTAATGATATCAGTGCAAAATATGATATTAACATGAGCAAAATCGGCCAGCCATTACGGGTTGCGGTGACGGGCAGCGGCATGTCGCCGGCAATTGATATTACCTTGTCGCTTATTGGCAAAAAAAGGGCGTTACCTCGTTTGAAATATGCCATAGAGCGTGTAAGAGATCGCGCCGCCAGTCAAGCTTAAGCAGTGTTGGGCTGTAAAGCCCATGGCCGTCAAGCTAAGGAATTAAATTTCTATATTTCACAATATCGTTCGGGCTGAGGAAGCGCGTTAGCGCTGTCTCGAAGCCTGTGGTACAGTGCCACGCCTTCGAGA
>NZ_JBHSAB010000021.1:60046-81152 GCF_042649825.1 Legionella dresdenensis
GAATATGGACTGTAAAACACATAGCAGTCAGTTAAGGAATTTTGTACATTTACTATTCTAATTTCCTATGTACCTGGCTTAGCTTGACGTCTATGGGCTGTAAAGCCCAACACTCCTTTGAAGAAAAACGATACCTTACAAAGTAACGGTTATAATATCCGAACATTGTTTGATAAGATGTTCACAACGTGAGGCGACAATTTGCTGGTATTGGTTAAAGTAAGTTATATAGCCAAACTGCTCATTGATGCTTGCAATTTCTTCCGGTAATACCGCCATCATTTTTATAATTAATTGCTTAAGCCGCTTTGCCACATACCGCCGCTGCAACTGGCAACTGTCTGCAAAATCAGCGATTTGATAAGCATTGATATTATCGCTATCAAACTCATCTCCCAATGCCATAGCCAACTCTTGCTCCATATCAGGGTATAATCTGACGTTTATCAAATCGTAAAGCGGGGTTAGTGAAATTCCTTGAGAATTAACATAAAAGCTAATATTTTTGCCGTGTGCATCCAGATTATAAACTAAAATATTAAATAGTACCCAATCAAGCATCTGTTGTCTGGTTACGGCTGGATTCTGGCAGCGATCGGCAAAGGCAAATAACAAAGGCAAGCTGGCTCCGTCGCGAATATGAGCAACATCGCGATTACTGCCATAGTTCCTTTCATATTTATACTCAGGGGGCAAGTTAAGCGCCTGGCAACCGTCAATAACATGCCGCCGTTTGACTTGATTATCATTGATTAATTTTCTGTCGAATCTCTCTACCAATAAGGCATGATGGTTTCCGTATTGTTGCAGGGCGGCATTGGCAACATTCAATCCACACTGTTTGGCAAGGCGCATGGTAAGGTATTCGTTGACTACTAAATGCGATTGTTTTTGCCGTTCGAATTTCAGTATATGCGTGGAGCATAAAGCGCCCTCGCCAAACCCCAGCTGTCCTTGGGAAGTAATCATCAGGTTAATTTTATCCTGAATGCCTGCTACTGATAAACGGGGTTTACCATCCCAAATAACCAGACTACGGATATCGCGTTCATCCAGGCGTTCAATCAGTTCCTTTTCTGTCAGCAAGCGGAAAGTGCCTTGTTCCGGTATTTGGGTTTCTGGTTGTTTAAATATCAGCGCGCCAGGAATATCCAAACCTAAAGCGCGTATTAAAGCAAACGTATTATTACGGCTGACATGCAGATTTTGTAATAACTCATCAAATGCATAGCCTTCTGGCAGCAGATTACGTAAAAAGCGAGTGGTAGTAATAGCTGGAATATTATCCGACAGCGGCAAATGCGGAGATACGGCAAACCCTTCTTTTTGCCAGTCAGCAGTATATTTCCATATCAAATACTCGCCTTCTAAAGACAAATAAGCAATTAATTTTTCGCCCAGAACTACGGCCAGCACCGAATTATTGCCATTCATTATTCACCTCATTGTCTTGCCAGGGGAGGATAGTGATATGTATGCCCAGGGAAGCGCAAATTTGCAATAGGGTAGAAATTTGGGTATTAGGATGGCCATGTTCAGCATTGGCCAGGGTCTGCTTTGCCACACCACAAAGCGCAGCTGCATCTTCGAGCCTTAATTGACTTTGTGTTCTCTTGGCGCGAATTGCTTTCCCGATTAATTCTGGCGATATCGGCGCATTGAAATCAGGCGTTGGAGTGATTGTAATTTTTTTTGACATAAATCCTGCTACACTAGGTTTTTTAGGAGTAATAAGCAATATATAACATATAATCCTATAATAGCAGGATTTTTGATAAAATTTGAATGTAAAAAATAATTAATCCTATAATAACAGGATTAATTAGGCGAGTTGAGTCATTTTTGACCCAGCATTAACAATCTTAATCACTTTTCAGGTTTGGAATACATGATAAAAAGCTTGTTGAGTCAAAACGACCCAACCACAAAAAATTGTGCAAAACTGACACATAAGTTAATAATTTCATAATTTTCCTTTGTTATACTTGTTCTAATTAAACTGAAGATGAATATCCCGAAGGGCTCTCATGTCTAATACAAAACACGAATTACGGCGCTTAATAGACGATCAGAATCCTGAGGCGTTAAAACGGTTTTTACAAAGCTACCGTGACCTTGATTTATTAAATTCGGTAACAGCCAATGGCTTATCGGCATTATGGTGGGCTGCGTTCCCGCCCGCGGGTAAAACCGTATCGGCTGAAATTATACAATGCCTGATTGACGATGGCCGGGTTGATCCGACTTTGGGATATAAAGGAATACCCGTGACCAGGGCGCTTGGGCTACCGGCGATTAAGGCCTATGAGGGGCAATACGTCCGCCCCGGAGGCGCAGGCAGAAACCAGAACAGGCCGCGGGAAGTAAACCTGGCTCGGATTGCGGTGGATACGCAAAATACCCACGATACCCTGATTGTAACTGCTGTTGATGAATCGATTAGCAATTTATATAAACGTTATCGGTCGGCAAATCCAGTACAGCCGAGCTTTAAGGATTGGCTGAACGATTTAAAAAAAGCGGAGACTGAGTCGAAAAAAGAGCTGGAAATAGTCGAAAAAGCGATTGATCGTATCGAAAGCGATTCAACGGTCAGATCGTATCGTGTTACTGATAATCAGACGGTAGTACTGACTAATAGCCAGGTTCTGGATTTATTATGGCAGGCGGTGAATGATCCTGACCCGGCACATTTTCTGGCCGGTGTGGAAATGACCGCTGAGGAAATTGAAAACCGCAAAAAACGGTTATTGACACATTTGGCTGATA
The DNA here is from genome assembly GCF_042649825.1 of Legionella dresdenensis. NCBI lineage: Bacteria > Pseudomonadati > Pseudomonadota > Gammaproteobacteria > Legionellales > Legionellaceae > Legionella > Legionella dresdenensis. The sequence goes on from NZ_JBHSAB010000021.1 coordinate 62,816, forward strand.
CGCAACGGGAGTACGGCCATAATAACCCGGCCTGCTGGATGGGCACTCGAAACCAGATAGTAAGCAGTATGGATGCAACCCATATCGATGTGGCCATTAGCAGCCAGCTCCCCCTGGATGGTGAAAAGGTTGGTTATGCGTATCTTGTGTTTTGCCGTGATGAACTGGCGGCGCTGGAGCAAAGTAACCCTGCCTTATTTTGGAACTATGTTGATGTTTTTATCATTAGAAATGGCTGCGATGTTAATTTTGAGGATAACTCAATCCCCGATGACTTGAAAACATGGCGGAAGGAAGCCCATGACAGGTTTGTAAGGCGCATGACGGAACAAAATGCCAATCTTCGTGAGGCGTTACGCATGTCGCCTGAAGAACTGAAAGGTTTATTAGCATCCTTTAAAAATTATACTGGCTCAGATGGCGAATACATTGCTTTGAACGATAGCCAGCATGAGCCTTTGCGGCTTTTTGGCAGTCTTTATATGAAGTTAACAACAGTACAATCGGTTCGGGATTTATTTAAGCTCCCTTTAGAGGAACTGACGGCTGCCATTCATCAGGTAATTGCCAAGGGGCTTCAAACTCCATTAACCAGCCTGCAAATAGTTACTCAAATCACCGTCTACCTGACACAGCAATTAAAACCGGCAACGAAATTAAAAAAACTGGTGACTGGACATGAAAGCTCCGGGCAAGAATGGCAAGCCAATTTTATTCATTGGTCAGAGGAACAAAAAGAGAGCTGGTTAACTCGTAATTGCGCGGTATTTGTGACTTACCTCACGCAGGGCAAGCATGTCAGCAATACCCCCGACACCTTTCATGCCCTGCTTGCTGAAGAGTGGGCTGAGGCCTATCCAACTCTTAAAGCCTGGCTTGACACTTTAACGCCCGAGTTGCGTAAACAATTTGTGAGCGAAATGTTGGCGCATAAAAGGGCTTACCCGTTTCAGGCTTCGGATGAACAGTTTTTCACTGACCTTGCGTTTGGCTTTGGTCTGGAGCATGGGTATTTACAACATATGGTAGTCAATCAGATAACGACTATTAAAAACAGGGATTTGCGGGGAGTTGATTTATCAACGATTAATTTATTGAGGATCATGTTTGAAAACTGCAATTTGTGCTTAACTGGTATTCTTCGCAATGCAACCATTACCCCCGAACACGTTGCAACAAATCACTTTGATCTGGATTATTTGTATCTTTTTAAATCAGTAGAGAGCGGTAATCCCACATACGTCAAGGCCATTCTTGCTTGTTCCGGATGGAAAGAAAATCCCTTGTGTGCAAAGGGAGCCAGGCATTATTCTCCATTGGGCCGTGCACTATTAGGTTCTACTAACGAGATTGCGAAAACACTCCTGACTAGCCACTGGTGTACAGCAGACGCAATTTGCCATCAAAGTGTTTTAGCTTCCGCCCTTTCTAAAAATGATAAACTCGCTTGTTTTGTTCTGGATCATCCTCTATTCGATTATAATAAGTTACCTTATACTGATGCTTGTTGGGATTTGAGAGATGAGTTAAAGTGTCCAAATGCCACAAGGAGAATGCTGGCTTTTGAGGGAGTTGAAAAAGATATGGCCAGGATTTTTAGCACCTGGGGTCATTTTGATTCTACTATCTCCCGGAAACTCCTAACGAGTCCGCATGCCGGAAAGTGGTTTGCAAATTTACCAGTAAATATTAATTCTCTTTCATTATTACCTATTCTGCGCAGTCCTGATTGCAGTTTTGAAAATTTAAAGCAGATAGAAGAAAAAATGAAGTATCTGCCTTCTTATGCCCCAAAAAAAGAATTATATCAGGCCTTGGCTCAGGCTAAAAAGCGTAACAATTTTCCTAAATCCTATCAGAAAATATACCATGATCCGGCCTATGAAAATGACATGGCTAAAATTAAAGCGTTACTTAAAGATTATGTTAAACAAAGTGATTGCATTCCGTCCGAGGTAAATCGGTTTTTCCATTTTCATTGGAATCGTCACCACATCGATAAAGTACAAGATGTTATTGAGAAAGTAGAAAGCGGTGAAATTAAAACGGCAGAAGAGCTAATTATCAGTCTTCACGAAATCTATGATGAAAAGTCTGTCAACCAGGCAGGTTCATTAGCTCGAAGAATCGCGTTTATTAAACAACAGTATACTCAGGCTCACCTGCAATTAGCGCCTGAACAGCCTGGTGTAAGGGGACCTGTAATCTAATTGCAAGTTATGTAGGTTGGGTCGTTTTGACCCAACATTATCAGTTAATTAAAACTTTCTTCACAGAACCTCGCGGTACAATCGCTTATTATGCTTTGTAAGTCAGACCCAATGCGAAAATATCTACATAAGGCGTGGCATTGGCAATCAGGTTTGGCCTTCTTGGGCTGCTTGGCGGAGCTGCGATTGGAGCATTAAATTGAAAGATGTGTGACCAACGGCCAAACACACTCACATTATCAGAGAATTCATACTCCCCGCGCAGGGTAGATGACCATGCATCACTTTCAGGTAAAGAAATATCTCTATAGCGATTGTTGACCGGGGTTTGGGCATATCTGGCTAATCCGAGTACAGTGAATTTGTTAATAACTTTTCTGACGCCGAATTCACTAATCCATGCATTTCTATAATAAATAGGAATAGTAAGTTGAGAGACACCGCCAAGCTGAGTGCTAACAGACATGGGCAGGTTAGCAACAATAGTTTTGAACCTGGACCAGTGTACGTAACTTAATTGTCCAATCAAACCAAAATCTTCGCTTAAAGCCTGAAATACGCCTAAGCGCGCCATATCAGGACGCACAACAGAGCCTGTGGCTTCCCCGCTTCCTGTGATGCCTGATGGACCTACAACGCTTACGGGTCCATCCAAGTGAACATTTTGATTGGAAAAATAAGCCAATGAGATATAGCTGCCAAGCCAAGGTTTCACAGCGATGCCCGCGTGCCAGCCAACCTGCCATCCATCAGCTTTAAGCGTAAATGGAACCGAACGAAGCTGGGGTGCGGCAGAATTTGGAAAGCCAAAATTGGTATTTAGAGCAGCAGACATTTTCAGGATATCCAACCCTAAGCCAACCGTAAATTTTTCGTCAAACTGGTAAGCCAAATTAGGTGCGATATTATACCCATTTAATTTAGAACGCCAAATAGAATAGCGTAATGGCGAATCTTCAGGGTAGGTTAAATTATTAAGAAAACTTTGGCCTGCAACAACACCCACCAGAAAATTGTCATTGATCCGATAGGTAATTTTGCCGCCCGGTAAAGTATATGATTCTCTAATACTGACGTCGACATTCTGGCTAGTTGGCGTAAAAGCAAAAGCAGATGGCACAGCAGGAAAATTTTGAACCCCAACAACCGGAATATGAACAACAGGATAAATTATACCGCCAGACACTTCGTAGTTTTTGGTTTTACCCATATCAGCGGGATTAAACCAGGAATATTCGTTGTCAAAGCGGCCACCCTCAGCCATAACAATGCTTGACGTGAAAAGCAAAGTACAACTTAAGAACTTCTTATTCATTATTTGTTTTCGCTATAATTTATTTATTTTAATCATTATTTCATTGAATGTTTTTAAAATCAATGATCAAGACACCGTTAATCCAGCAGTTCAACCCGATCTTTAAAATATTCCAGCGCTTCCGGGTTTGCCAGTGATTGCAGGTTATTAATCTTTTCGCCATGCACAACCTGACGTACTGCCAGTTCAACAATTTTACCGCTCATGGTCCTTGGAATCTCGGCAACCTGCAGGATTTTGGCTGGTACATGGCGAGGCGAGGCATTATCACGCACGATCTTCCTGATGCTTGCCTGTAAAGTATCATCAAGGGTATATCCTGATTTCAGTTTGACGAAAAGCACAACTCTGACATCATCTTGCCAATCCTGCCCAATCACAATGCTTTCCATTACTTCGGGTATTTTTTCAACCTGGCGGTAGATCTCGGCAGTGCCGATGCGGACGCCGCCGGGATTTAATACGGCATCTGATCGTCCATAAATAATTAGTCCTTTATGTTCGGTTATTTCAGCAAAATCCCCATGAGCCCAGATATTGTCAAACCGTTCAAAATAGGCATGATGATAAGCTTTTTTATCCGGATCGTTCCAGAAACCTACCGGCATTGATGGGAAAGGTTTTGTGCAGACCAATTCCCCACGTTCCTGAATAACAGATTTGCCAAAGTCATTAAATACTTCGACTGCCATGCCCAGTCCCAGACATTGCAATTCACCGCGATAGACCGGCAGTATCGGATTGCCCAGGGCAAAACAGGAAACAATATCCGTTCCGCCGGAAATCGAACTGAGTTGCACAGTTTTTTTAATATGCTGGTAAACAAAATCATAGTTTTTAGGCAGCAGGGGCGAACCAGTTGATAAAATAGCTTTTAGTCTGGCCATCGGATAACGTTCTGCAGGTCTTGCTTCTGCATTTTCTACTGCCGATATAAATTTGGCGCTGGTACCAAAAACAGAAATGTTTTCCTCATCAATCAGCTTGAATAACCGGTTGGCATCAGGGTATGCCGGTGCGCCTTCATAAAGTGTAAGTGTAGCGCCTAGCGCCAGAACAGATACCATCCAGTTCCACATCATCCAACCGCAGGTTGTATAAAAACAAAGGTTGTCGTCTGCTGTAATATCGCTATGCAGGCCTAATTCCTTAATATGCTGCAGCAGAGTGCCGCCCGCGCCATGGACTATGCATTTGGGTTTTCCGGTGGTTCCGGAAGAAAACAGGATATAAAGCGGATGGTCGAAAGGTAACGAGGCAAATTCACAATGTGCGGCCGGTTTTATAAACGAGTTCCAGTGCTCAATATGCGGCAGGGCAGGGAGTTGCGGATTGAGCGATAAAATCGGGCAGACGACAATTTTTCGTAAGCTGGGCATTGCTTCTGCCATAGCAATAATTTTGTCAGCTGCATCATGTTGTTTCCCCATATATTGATGGCCGTCACAGGCAAACAATACGACTGGCTCGACCTGACCCAACCTGTCAATCGCTGCCTGAGCGCCAAAATCGGGCGAACAGGACGACCAGATCGCCCCTAAAGAGGCCGCTGCCAGCATGGCAATAATGGTATAGCTGACATTGGGCATGATAGCGGCAACTCGATCACCGGTTTTAACGCCAGCCGCCTTCAATCCTGCTGCGCATTGGGCAACCAGCGTATAAAGCGCCTGATAGCTTATTTCTTCCCTCTGCCCGGCTTCATTAATACAAATCAGGGCAGTATGGTTATCACGCCGGCTTAATAGCTTTTCAGCGAAATTAAAACGTGCGCCTGTAAACCATTTGGCATCAAGCATATGGCTGCCGGCAGTGAATGCATGCTGTGACGGCGTATCAAATTTGATATCAAAAAAATCACATAAGGATTGCCAGAATTTACCCGGGTTGTTGATTGACCACTGGTAAAGCTGGTCATACTGAGTAAAGGGTTGTTTCTCGTTGCGGCTGACAAACTGCATGAACTGCCACATGCGGCTTGTTTCGGGAGAGGCGGGTTGCCATACGGGTTTCATAATCAATAACATCCTGTTACCTAATAAGGCCGGATTATAATATTGCGGGCGACCGCCTGGCAAGTTCAGAACAAGTAGAGTATTGGTCTGTAAATTTTAATAAATATTTCCTTAAGCTTTATTTGTTATATTTGTTTAATTATTTTCCCAATATATTATAACGGGGTTGTTCATGCCGGATCTGAAACAAAAATTACGCGGGATAATTGATAGCCAAAATAGTGAGCGATTAAAGAAATTTTTACAAAAACATCGTGATTTTGATGTCAATTCAATAACAGCTAACAATTTATCGGCCTTACAGTGGGCTTTGTTTCCGGTAAACAATCAACCCATTTCTACTGATATTATTCAGTGCCTGATTACTGACGGCCGAGTTGATCCGATTTCTGCTTATAACGATAATCGAATGCGGCTAATCCATCTGCTTCCGCAAACTGCCAGGCAAATAAAATCCCTGATTGAAAAGTATGAAGGTCAATATCATCGTCAGGTACCGGCAAACGCAGAACTGGGAGCGCCTCATCTTGCGCAAATAGCAGCAGATGGCCAGAATACCCACGACAGCCGGATTGTCGCGGCGGTAGACAAGTCGATTGCCAAATTATTTAAACGTTATTGTGCCGCCCCGGCAGTGCAGCCAACCCTGCAAGAATGGCTTGAAACTTTAAACAAAGATGAGCTTGACGCAAACGATTTGGAAACAGCCAACACGGCAATTAAGCGAATTGCAGGCGACCTTACTAACCGGACATATTTACTGGATAATAACGAGAAGGTAACGCTTACCAATATGCAAGTTCTGGATTTGTTATGGCATGCAGTGAATGATACCGAGCCGCTTCATTTTGTTATCGGCGTTGAAATGACGGCAGAAGAAATTGAAAATCGCAAAAAACGCCTGATAACCCATCTGATTACCTCCCAAAAGGAATACGGCCCAAACAACCCGGCATGCTGGATGGGTACTCGCAACCAGATAGTCAGTAGTATGGATGCGACCCATATTGACGTGGAAATCAGCCAAAAAGTGCCGCTTGACGCTCAAAACATAGGCCATCAATATCGCGCTTTTTGTCGGGAGCGATTGGAAGTTCTCGAAAAAAATGATCCAGCCTTATTTTGGAAATATGTTGAATTTTTTACGCTTAAAAATGACTTGGGGGTTAATTTCGATGAAGTGTCAATTCCCGAGGCGTTAAAACAATGGCGGATAGATATCCACACCTGTTTTGTTAAACTTATTACTGAACAAAATGCCGAGCTTGCCGTGTCGTTGCAAATGCCGGCTGAAAAACTGGATAACTTACTGCTGGTCTTTAAAAATGATTCTGATCCGAAAATTGATTATATCGCGCTCGAACACAATTTGCATGAACCTCTGCGTTCTTTAGGCAATATCTCCCAGATTTTATCCTTGCCATCAGCTCAGAATTTATTTCAAGCGGGCGGGCTGCTGATAAATTTGATAAATCAAATCATTGCCGCAGGTGTTAAAAGCCAATTAACCTGCGAGCAAATACTAACCCAAATCACAGCTTGCCTGATGCAGCAGTTAAAATCGGCGCAGGAACTAAAAGAATTGTTGATTGGTCATGCCCATACCGGGAACGCATGGCAAAGCAATTTCGCTTCCTGGTCAGAGGATCAGAAAGAGCGCTGGCTGACGCGTAATCGCCAGATTTTTGTTGATTATTTAAAACAGGGAATGCATTTTAGCAATAATCCAGAGCGCTTTTATGAGTTGCTTGCCGAGGAATTGGCAGAGGCCCATCCCAAGCATAAAGACTGGCTTGGCAGCCTGCCGCCCGCGTTGCGTCAAAAATTTTTGACTGAAGTGTTAGCTGATTACCCCTTTAAAAAATCCGCTGATGAACAGATTACAAACCTTGCGTTTGCCTTTGGTTTAGCGCATGGCCATTTAAAACATCTGGCTGCAAACCAGAAGGTAGTCATCAAAAAACGGGATTTACGGGGTATTGATTTATCAACGATTGATTTATCGAAAGTAATGTTTGAAGATTGCGATTTACGTTTAACCGATATCCTTGCCAATGAAACGGTTACATCTGAACATCTGACAACCAGTCAGGTTGATGTAAATGCAAGACATCTTTGGAAAGCATTAGATAGTGGTAAAGCCAGTTATGTTAAAACAGTGCTTGCCTGTAAAGCGTGGAAAGGAATGGCTAATCCTTTGCTCTCGCCAAGGAGAATGTATCGTAATGAATTGAGTCATGCTATAAGGACGAGTGCTCCTGAGGTTGCAAAAGAAATTATAGCCAGTCAATGGTGTACAGGAGAAGTTCTTCGCCTGAATGATACATTGTCTACCGCTTTGATTAATAATGATTCAGTTGCTTGTGCGATTCTGGATCATCCATCGTTTAAGGGATATCAGATAGGTTATTCTCATTGGTCTATAGCTATGCTGTCGGATATTTGTCCCAATGCCCGATTGAAAATGCTGGCTATTGCCGACAGCAAGGCATTTAATATTTCTACATCAATCAAATGGACCTTTAGCAGTCAAGGTCTACTACATTCCCACGCGGTATTTCATAAATCACTGCTTTCTGTCCAGACTGGTAGTTTATTGCATAACGAGGTTTTTATAACCAGGTACTGGTTGCAGCAGATAATCCAGCAGTCTACCAGCAGCCAAAATCTGCAAGCAGGATTGGCAGTCATTGCCAGCCCGTATTGCAGCAATGAGCACTTGGGAAAAATAAAGGCGGTTATCAGGGGAAATAACATTTCCTCTTGTTGGAAAAATGCGATCGATCAAGCCATTGCCAGTACTGAGAAACGCAACAGAACGCCAAACTCCTATCGAAAGATTTATAACAACCCGGCTTATACGACATCGATGGATAAAGCCGTAGCCTTACTTAAAGATTATATTAAAGAAGCGAATTACATCCCCGCAGGCGTCAATCGATTTTTTCACTTGCATTGGAATCGTCATCATACGGATGAAATTTGGTTAATTATTAGTCAGGTGAAAAAAGGGGAATATAAATCGATAGAAGAGTTAATGGTACGTCTGCATCAGGTATATAACCAACCTATCGGCGGCAAGTTTAATCCAACAGGTTCTTTAGCCAGAAGAATTTCGTTTATCATGCAGCAATATACCGAAGAGCGCATGCAGTTAAAAGCAGAACAGAGGGTTGAACAACCCACGATGATGTAGGTTGGGTCGTTTGACCCGTCAAGCTAGGAATTAAATTTCTACATTCACAGCATCGTTCGGGCTGAGGAAGCGCTTTAGCGCTGTCTCGAAGCCTGTGGTACAGTGCCAAGCCTTCGAGACAAATGCTCCGCATTTTCCTCAGGCCGAACGGTTATGAGTTTTGCCAGTAACTTGACGTCTATGGCTCAAACGACCCAACCTACTGGTTTGCCAATAATGCATTTGCGGCTTTTGATTGATTTTTTCGGCCAATTGCTTTGCAAATCATATCGCCGGCAGAGACAACTTTATAGATATCAACGCCGGTTTCAATGCCAAGGCCGTGCATAAGGTATAAGACATCTTCAGTGGCGACATTGCCGGTTGCGCCGCGCGCATAAGGGCAGCCGCCCAGTCCTGCGACTGAGCTGTCAAACTGGTAGACGCCCATCTCAAGTGCGGCATAAATATTGGCAATTGCCTGACCATAAGTGTCATGGAAATGCATGGCAAAGCGATGTATGGGAATCTGTTTCAGAGTTTTTTCTATTACTGCTTTGGTCTGGCTGGGCGTGCCGACTCCGATAGTATCGCCCAGACATATTTCATCAGCGCCCAAATTAATTAACTCTGCAGTGACATCAGCAACCTGCGAAGGGGATATTTTACCCTCATACGGGCAGCCCAAAGCACAGGAAATATAAGCACGGACATGAATATTTTCCGCTTTTGCCATTAATATGACCGGTTCAAACCGTTTAATGCTTTCAGCAATGGTGCAGTTGATATTGCGTTGGTTAAACGTTTCACTGGCGGCAGTGAACACTGCAATGTGTTTTAAACCTGCGGCCAACGCTTTTTGCATGCCGCGCTCATTAGGGACAAGAGCAGAATAGGCTACGCCCGCGTACTGCCGGATTCGCTCTATAACAATTTCATTGTCTGCCAACTGCGGGATTGCCTTTGGTGAAACGAAACTGGTCGCTTCAATCCGCTTAAGGCCGGTTTCGCTCAAGCGGTTAATCAGATCGATTTTCGTTTCTGCCGGCACAAGGGCTGCTTCATTTTGCAGACCATCCCTGGGGCCTACTTCAATAATGGTAACTTGTTTTGGCAAGTCCATAATTATCCCTGTGGTTAAGTATTGCTGTTATCCAGCGCAAGCAATTTTGCACCTTCACTCACCTGTGAACCTATATCATAAAACACTTCAGCTAAAATACCATCTTTAGGTGCATGGATCGCATGCTCCATCTTCATTGCTTCAAGTACAATCAATTGTTCGCCTTTTTTTACCGCGTCGCCGGGTTTTTTCAGAATGGCAACTACAGTAGCCGGCATAGGTGCAGTCAAGTCATGATCAGCGCCTCCATGAGCATTGGTTTGCCAGTCATAACGTCCAAAACTTGTCGTGCCGCTGGTGAGATAAACGTTTAGCTGATCAGGCAAGGCCTCAACCCAGGCCGCTCGTTTCTGCCCGTCAATATCAATAATCAGATGCCCGCGATCATAGTTCGCTGCCAAGGCTCTGGTATCCGCTCCGGTAATCAGCTCAAAGCGGTTGGTATCAATGGGGGTAATTCTGATTGCCAGCAATTCGCCATTTAACAAATAACGTTGTGTCCAGGAACCGGCACTCGTCAGTTGCCAGTTAAAAGCCTGTTGATAAACCGGATCGCTTGTATTCTTGACTGTTGCCAGAAAATCATAGGCCGCTGCAAACAGTAGCGCTGTTTCCTCATCGGGCGCAGGCAGCGTAATGTTTTCCTGGTTTAAAAAATCAGTACTTAATTGCGCTTGCCTGAACCGTTCATTCTGGCAAATCGTCTGTAAAAACGGAATATTGGATTTGACGCCGCCTATTGCATAATGAGCGAGCGCGTATTGCAGGCGTTGCAAAGCTTGTTGCCGTGTTTCCCCCCAGACAATGAGCTTGGCAATCATCGGATCATAATACTGGCTGATAGTGGAGTGGCAGGTAATGCCGCTGTCTATGCGTATGCCTTCGCCCTGCGGCTGTTTTAAAAAATGCAGTTTGCCAGTAGAAGGGATGAAATCTCGATGCGGATCTTCAGCGTAAATCCGACATTCAATTGCGTGCCCATGTTCAGTAATCTGTTCCTGCAATAACGGAAGCGGCTGATTGGCTGCAATCTGGATTTGCCAGGCGACCAAATCAAGGCCGGTAATCATTTCGGTGACCGGGTGTTCAACCTGCAGTCTGGTATTCATTTCCATAAAATAAAAATGTTGCTGCTGATGATCAACCAGAAACTCAACCGTTCCCGCACCACGGTAATTAATTGAGCGCGCTACCTCGCACGCAGCCGCTGCCAGCTGTTGCCGTAATTGCGGATTTAAATCCGGAGCCGGGGCTTCTTCGATAATCTTCTGATGGCGGCGCTGAATAGAACAGTCACGTTCAAAAATATGAACAACATTGCCATGATTGTCAGCCATAATCTGTACTTCAACATGGCGGGGATTAACCACCAGCTTTTCAATAATCATGGTATCGTCAGCAAAGCTTGCCATTGCCTCCCGGCGCGCTCCAGCCAGTGCCTGGCCGAATTCAGCCCGGCTGTTAACCGCCCGCATGCCCTTACCGCCCCCGCCGTTCGCTGCTTTTAATAATACGGGAAAACCAATGTGTTCAGCTTCTTGCAATAAGCGTTGATCGTCCTGATCGCTGCCATGATAACCAGGAGTCAACGGAACGTTTGTGCTCTCAAGCATCTGCTTGGCAAGCTGTTTTGATGCCATGGCTTCCATCGCACTGATTGAAGGGCCGATAAACACAATACCAGCCTGTTCACAGGCTTTGGCAAACAGAGGATTTTCAGATAAAAACCCATAGCCAGGATGTATTGCCTGAGCCTGTGACGCTTTGGCTGCTGCAATAATAGCTTCGATATTCAAATAGCTTGCTTTCGCTGGCGCTTCGCCAACCCAACAGGCGCGATCAGCCAGTCGGACATGTTCACTGTCCGCATCCGGCGTTGAATAAATGGCAACCGTTTCAATGCCAAGCTTCCTTGCGGTTTTAATAATCCGGCAGGCAATTTCGCCGCGGTTGGCAATCAGGATTTTATTAAACATGGCAGATTAATCCCATTTCGGTGTTTCCTTGTTTAAAAACGCATGCAAGCCGCGTTGCCCCTCAGCTGAAACACGTTTTTTGGCGATAAGGCTGGCGGTATGGCTAATGACCTTATCAGTAACAGGCTGGTTACTGACCTGATTAACCAATAGCTTGCAATCTGCAACGGCCTGGGGCGCTAATTGGCTTATTTTCTGGGCGTACTCAAGCGTAAACATCAATAACTCTTCTTCGCTGATGCAATAATGTATAAGCCCCAGTTCCTTAGCCTGTTTGGCTTCAAAAACATCTGCGCTCATAAATAACCATCGGGCGGCGCGCTCGCCGATTGCTTTGACCACATACGGACTGATTACCGCCGGAATAAGGCCAAGCCTGACTTCCGAAAAGCAAAAACGGGCGGTATCGGCAGCAATTGCTATATCACAGGCGGCAGCCAGTCCGGCTCCGCCGCCGTAGGCCGCGCCGTGAACGGCAGCTATAGTCGGTTTGGGAGACTCATACAGGGTATTCATGACTTTGGCCAGAACCATGGCGTCAGCCAGGTTTTCCTGTTCGCTATAAGTTGCCATGCGTTGCATCCAGCTTAAATCAGCGCCGGCAGAAAAATGTTTGCCATTGGCATTCAGCACAATAGACCGGACTTGTGGATTGTGGATTGCTTCGTCCAGCCTGGCCTGCAAATTATTTAATAATTGGTCGTCAAACGCATTATGTTTATGGATCCGGTTGAAGGTGATCACATAAACGGTATGATGCAATTCAGTTATCAAATCATCCATCACGCTCTCCTTTACATACGAAATACCCCAAACCGGGTGGGTTGGGGCGGTGCGTTCATTGCTGCTGATAAACCTAAACCTAATACAGTGCGGGTATCCTCTGGTGTAATCACGCCATCATCCCATAAGCGGGCACTGGCATAATAAGGATTGCCCTGTTTTTCATACTGTTCGCGCAGTTCCGCCTTAAAGGCTTCTTCGTGATCAACAGGCCAGTCCTTACCGGTTTTACTATATTTATCACGGTTAACCTGCGCTAATACATTAGCGGCCTGTTCGCCGCCCATTACTGAAATGCGGGCATTAGGCCAGGACCATAAGAAATTCGGATCATACGCGCGGCCGCACATGGCATAATTACCGGCGCCGAAACTGCCGCCGACAATGACGGTAAATTTGGGCACCCGGGCATTGGCAACGGCGGTAACCATTTTGGCGCCATGCTTGGCAATACCGCCCGCTTCGTATTTACTGCCCACCATAAAGCCAGTGATATTTTGTAAAAACAGCAAAGGAATGCCGCGTTGAGCGCATAATTCAATGAAATGGGCGCCTTTTAACGCACTTTCAGCAAACAAAATCCCGTTGTTGGCAATAATTCCAATCGGGTAGCCAAACAAATGGGCAAAGCCGCAAATCAGGGTAGTACCATAAAGCGCTTTGAATTCATCAAATTCGGAACCATCTACAATACGGGCGATAACTTCGCGGATATCAAAAGGTTTACGGGGATCGGCAGGAATAATGCCGTTAAGTTCCCGGGCGGAATAAAGTGGTTCCCGGCTTTCAATCCTCTTCAGATAATCCGGTTTTTTGCGATTCAGATGATTGACCGCAGTACGGGCAAGATGAAGGGCATGAGAATCATTTTCCGCATAATGATCAGCGACGCCTGATTGCCGGCAATGAATATCAGCGCCGCCGAGCTCCTCTGCACTGATGACTTCACCGGTGGCCGCTTTGACCAGCGGCGGGCCGCCCAGAAAAATGGTTGCCTGTTGCTTGACCATAATGGACTCATCAGCCATTGCAGGAACATAGGCGCCGCCAGCAGTACAGGAACCCATTACAACCGCTATCTGGGGGATATTACTGGCTGATAAATTTGCCTGATTGTAAAAAATACGCCCAAAATGCTCACGGTCAGGAAATACTTCATCCTGACGAGGTAAAAAGGCGCCGCCTGAATCAACCAGATAAACGCAGGGCAGGTGATTGACGCGGGCGATTTCCTGCGCGCGTAAATGTTTTTTGACGGTCAAGGGATAGTAAGTACCGCCTTTAACCGTGGCATCATTAATAACAATCATGCATTCAGTCCCGGCAATCAGGCCAATACCGGTGATGATTCCAGCTGCTGGAACATAATCGTCATAAACTTCATAAGCAGCAAGTTGCGAAAGTTCAAGAAACGGGCTGCCGGGATCAAGTAATTCCTGCAGACGTTGGCGCGGTAACAGTTTACCGTGCTTTAAATGGCGCTGACGAGCCGCTTCATCGCCGCCTTGATGTATAACCTCAAGGGTTGCCTGTAATTTTTTTACCAAATCCTGCATCACGGCTTCATTTTCTTTAAATTCGCCGCTTGCCGGATTAAGCTTGCTGATAATTCTGGCCATGAGAACCTCAGTGAATTAGCACATTACTAAGAACGATGACTAACCATAAACACCAGGTCAGCTCAATAAAATGAGGCATGTCCTTACCTTTGATTAAACGATATATCAAAGCAGGTATAGCAGCAATAAGTACGGGTATTAAAACCAGCAGGATAACTTTGCGGATCAGTGTTCCCCAACCGCCGTAGTTGAATAAAGGGGTGAGCTTGACATTAAACCAAGCATAAAGCATATCAATGTATACAATGAGCAGATGGGCGTATTTGGCAAACAGGACAACCAGAATACTTAATACCACATAAATAAGGCTTTGTCTGAGCATGAACATCCTACTAATTATTATTATTATTTTAATATGTGAACAACTATTTATTTAAAACCTGGGTCATTCCCGCCTGCGCTGGAATGACCCAGGTTTTTTTAAGTCCGGCAAGATATTAACACAACTCCACTGCCATGGCAGTCGCTTCGCCGCCGCCTATGCACAGTGCTGCTACACCGCGGGTTTTGTTGGTACGCCGTAATGCGTTGATAAGCGTAACCAGAATACGTGCGCCTGACGCACCGATTGGATGGCCTAATGCGCAAGCGCCGCCATAGATATTGACTTTGCTTTCATCCAGTTCAAGTTGGGTAATAGCAGCCATTGCCACGACAGCAAATGCTTCGTTGATTTCATACAGATCAACATCGTCCTGCGACCAGCCGGCTTTATTCATGACTTTGCGGATTGCATCAACTGGCGCAGTAGTAAACCATTCTGGCGCCTGAGCGTGGCTTGCATGGGCAACGATACGGGCCAGCGGAGTCAGGCCGCGTTTTGTAGCCTGGGCTGCAGTCATTAAGATCAGGCTTGCCGCACCGTCAGAAATTGAACTTGAATTGGCAGCAGTTACAGTGCCATCGTTTTTGAATGCCGGTTTTAATTGTGAAATTTTATCCAGTTTGCTGGCGTCAGGGCCTTCATCCAGGCTGATAGTTGTTTCACCTTTACGGGTGGCGATAGTAACCGCTGCAATTTCGTCAGCAAAGGCATTGTCTTTTTGCGCCTGCAACGCTTTAGTCATTGAACGGGTAGCGTATTCATCCTGCTGGCTGCGGGTAAATTTGAAATGGTTAGCTGTTGCTTCAGCAAAAACTCCCATTAACCGGCCACGATCATAGGCGTCTTCCAAACCATCCAGGAACATGTGATCTTTTAATTCGCCATGGCCCAGACGATAGCCGGAACGCGCTTTGGGTAACAGGTAGGGCGCGTTACTCATGCTTTCCATTCCGCTGGCAAGAACGATATTGGCAGTGCCGGCTTTGATTAAATCATGTGCGAGCATAACGGCTTTCATACCTGAACCGCACATTTTATTAATTGTTGTGGCGCCCGCTGAATCAGGAATGCCTGCTTTGATTGCCGCCTGACGGCCGGGAGCCTGACCTATCCCTGCCTGCAGCACGCAACCGGTAATCACTTCATCGATTTCTGCTGGTGCAATACCGGCTTCCTCAAGCACTGCTTTATGGGCAATAGCGCCCAGTTCCGGCGCGGTTAAGGCTGATAAAGTACCTAACATACCGCCCATAGGCGTTCTCTTCGCAGCAACAATGACAATATCATTTTGATCCATGATGTAATTTCCTTATGCGTTTTCTTTAAAAAGTTCACGTCCAATCAGCATTCGCCTGATCTCTGACGTACCTGCCCCGATTTCATAAAGCTTGGCATCCCGCAACAAACGGCCAGTAGGGTACTCATTAATATAACCGTTACCACCCAGGATCTGTATCGCCTGCAATGCCATTTGTGTTGCCCGTTCAGCGGTGTATAAAATCACCCCGGCTGCGTCTTTACGGCTCACCAGTCCCTGATCACAGGCTCTGGCTACCGCATATAAATAGGCGCGGCTGGCGCTTAAGTCCGTGTACATATCTGCCAGCTTGCCCTGAATAAACTGAAACTCGCCTATAGGCTGATTAAATTGTTTACGCTCATGGACATAAGGCAATACCACATCCATACAGGCCTGCATAATGCCGATTGGGCCTGCAGCCAATACTGTGCGTTCGTAATCCAGGCCGCTCATTAACACCCGCACGCCCTGATTGATTTCACCCAATATATTTTCCGCCGGAACTTCACAATCTTCAAAAACCAGCTCACAGGTATTTGAGCCCCGCATCCCCAGTTTATCAAGTTTTTGCGCGGTCCTGAAACCCGGAAAATCTTTTTCGATAATAAAAGCGGTAATTCCCTTGCTGCCAGCCTGTTTATCGGTTTTGGCGTATACCACCAGTACATTGGCATCCGGGCCATTGGTAATCCACATTTTGGTGCCGTTCAGGATAAATCGGTCGCCTTGCTGTTTTGCCTGCAGTTGCATGCTTACTACATCCGAGCCTGAATTGGCTTCGCTCATTGCCAGAGAGCCAACATATTCTCCGCTTATAAGTTTAGGCAGATATTTGGCTTTTTGCACGCTGTTGCCATTTAAATAAATCTGATTGACACATAAATTGGAATGGGCGCCATAACTCAGGCCGACTGATGCCGAAGCGCGGGAAACTTCCTCCATTGCGATTACATGAGCCAGATAACCCATATTGGCGCCGCCGTATTCTTCACCGGCGGTAATTCCAAGCAGGCCCATATCGCCCAATTTGCGCCATAACGAATTGGGAAAACTGTTATCGGCATCAATTTGAGCGGCAAGCGGCGCAATTTCCTGCTGGGCGAACTGCTGAACACTGTTGCGTAAGAGGTCAAGCGTTTCACCTAATTGATAATTTAAACCTGTCTGCATGGACACTTCCTGTTGCTGTGGCAAATTAACTAGACTATACCGGTAGCAGGGTATTTTGCAAGAGTGGCTAAGGTTAAGGAATTAATTTCCACATATCACTACATCGTTCGGACAATTTTTGTAGGTTGGGTCGTTTTGACCCAACAGGCTTTTTATCAAGCACTCCAGATCAGAAAAGTAATTGAGATTGGTAATGTTGGGTCAAAACGACCCAACCTACACGTAATACAAAAAATTGTCCTGTGCAAAGAAGTCCAAACCCCATTTTCTACGGCTTAAGAATCTGTTAATAATTCCGCCATATAATACTACAAACTCTTAATTAATATATAAATCATGCCCACCGTCATTTCCCAGCTTAAACAGGCGATAGATAATCAGGATGAAAATGCCGTTAAAAAAATCCTGGCTGAAAATCCGGGATTGGATCTGAATGAGGTTGCCCCCGGAATATCCGCTTTATGGTGGGCTTTGCATCCGCCGGAAGATAAAGCGCTTTCACGAGCTATTATCACTTGTCTGTTAGCCACCCGAAAAATCGATCCTACCCTGCAATATGGTGGTATAACGCCTTGTAATTTTACCCAGGAGCTGACAGGCTCTTCTTTACATTTGCAAATTACCGATTATGAAGATCAGTATGTCAGACCGCAAACTACAAGAGCGGCAGGGGCGCTAAGGGATTTTGTTGCCGACGGCCAAAATACCCATGACAGTGTGATTGTAACAGCGGTTGACAGCAGTATTTCAGCGCTTTATCAACGGTATGGCAATGCGGTTTTTTCTGGCCAGACGATTGAAGATTTTATAAAGGAACTAAAAGCCGGTCAGGGCCTAAGCGAACGAGAGATTAAAGCGGCGCAAAAAGCTTGTGCCCGAATAAAATCGCAGACTGAGAATCGCGCTTATGCGTTGCCCGATAATCAAACCGTTGCCCTGACCAATCAACAGGTATTAAATCTTCTCTGGCAAGCGGTTAATGATACCCGGCCGGAATCTTTTGTTCTTAATGCCGATATGTCAACCGCCGAAATAACGGCCCGTAAACGGCAATTGGTCAAACACCTGGCGATGGCTCAAACGGAATATGGCGAAAATAATGCAGCTTGCTGGATGGGTACCCGCAACCAGATAGTCAGCAGTATGGATGCGGTTCACCGGGATGTGGCTATCGCTGAAAGCCTGCCAATCACGGAGGAATCTATTGGATATCAGTATCTGGCCTACTGTAAATGGCGGCTTGACGAGTTGGCCGAAAATGAACCGGCCTTGTTTCGGGATTATGTCTATTATTATTCGCTGCGCGGGTTACCGGGCGGCGCTCAT
>NZ_JBHSAB010000022.1:0-59862 GCF_042649825.1 Legionella dresdenensis
TAAATTGGCTAATTGGATTCTCTTTGATAAACCGGAGACCAGCTTTTAAAAAAATTGTCCGGCACAAAGAAAAGATTTACGGCCACAGGAGCAGTTAATGCATATTGGACGATTTTATCGTATAATTAGTAAAATTTTTTGGCATCCTGCGATGCCTGCCAACCAAAGTTTTTTATGTCAGCAATTACTAACGATCTTGCTCAGGCTGTTACTGTACTCCGTAACGGCGGTATTACTGCTATTCCTACCGAAACAGTGTACGGACTGGCTGGCAACGCAGAAAACGAGCAGGCCATCCGACAAATTTACGCCTTGAAAAACCGGCCGCTGAACCATCCATTAATTATGCATGTGGCCCGGAACTGGGAGCTGGATCGGTGGGTGAGTTTTATCCCCGATTATGCCAGACAGTTAATGGCAGCCTTTTGGCCAGGCCCGCTGACCTTGGTATTTCAGGCCAAACCTGGAGCTGTTAATCCATTAGTTACCGGCGGCCAGGATACAGTTGCCATTCGTTGTCCGGCTCACCCTGCTGCTCAGGCATTACTGGCTGAAGTGGCGTTTCCCTTGGTTGCACCCTCAGCCAATCCCTTTGGCAAAGTAAGCCCAACTACTGCTGAACATGTCCAGTACAGCTTTAGCGAACAGGATTTGCTTATTCTGGACGGCGGACGCTGTCCAGTCGGCATTGAATCAACGATTATATCAGCCCTTGATCCGGACCATTACCAGATTCTGCGCCCCGGCATGATTGATGAGCGCGCCATCCAGGCTATTATTACTGGTGAGCTGACACCTGATAATAGCGCAATCCGTGTTCCAGGCAAGCTCAAAAGCCATTACCAACCGGAAAAACCCTTATATTGCTTTGACGATTACCAGCAAATACAGCAATTCTGTCAGCAAAATCCAGACTGTTATGTTTTGAGTTTTACTAAAAACCGCGATTTTTCCCATCACCTGGGATTTCAACTGCCAGTCAATGCAGATGAAATGGCCTACGAACTTTATTATCAATTGCGTGTTGCAGACCAATCCACAGCAACAGCAATTGCGATTGAGCTGCCGCCGGCAAGCAAAGAATGGGAAGGCGTCAGAGAGCGGATTATTAAAGCTTCGCAGCCAATGTAATCAGGTTTATGCTTGTTGGAGAAAGTGAGTGTTGGGCTTTACAGCCCATAGCCGTCAAGCTAAGCCAGGTACATAGGAAATTAGAATAGTAAATGTACAAAATTCCTTAACTGCCTGCTATGGGTTTTACAGCACATATTCGTTCGGCCTGAGGAAAATGCGGAGCATTTGTCTCGAAGGCGTGGCACTGTACCACAGGCTTCGAGACAGCGCTAAAGCGCTTCCTCAGCCCGAACGATATTGTGAAATATAGAAATTTAATTCCTTAGCTTGACGGTTATGGGCTTTACAGCCCAACACCTCTAT
Source organism: Legionella dresdenensis (assembly GCF_042649825.1). Taxonomy (NCBI): domain Bacteria; kingdom Pseudomonadati; phylum Pseudomonadota; class Gammaproteobacteria; order Legionellales; family Legionellaceae; genus Legionella; species Legionella dresdenensis. Next base: position 1,438 of record NZ_JBHSAB010000022.1, read on the forward strand.
GCTGGTTTGATTACAAATGCGGTTGAGGATTTATCGATTGCTCATGCGTAACCACTGGAGCCTGCAACGCTTTTTTATGCTTGACAATAAACATAGTCCGGGAAGCTAAAGAACCTGCTTTATTCGCCGGATCAATCGTTTGTAATACCGTAATCAACCGCTCAATGGTAGAAATTTTTCCGTTTTTTATCTGATGCAGAACCTGGTTAACCTCTTTGATATAATGCCGATTCCAATGGCCGCAGAAAAAACGCACTGCAGCGGAGTCATCTTTGGTATAATCACGCAGTAAAGCACAGGCTTTCTCTAAATCACTGCCCTCTGCTCTCTGATATATAGCCGTATAGCTGGGGCGAGGATTTAGATACATATTTAAAATATTAAAACAGCTTTTATTATTCCAACGCTTATTATTCTGGCAGCAGTACAATGCATCCATGACTGTTCTGTCATGGCAGTAGGGGTGAGCAAGAATTTTCAAAACTATCTCTTCCTGTCCGCGAATTGCAGCGGACGAAAGAGCGCTATAGCGTCCCAGACATTTAATCTGTAAAATTTCTGGTTTCATGTGGGGGCTTTGCAATACCAGATCAGCAATTCGCAAAAGCTCGCTTTTTTCAAGCAAATCCTTTTTTTCAGACAATTTCCATATAATAGTATGCAATATAGTATGTTGCTGTTTCCCTGGTACCTTATCCCAATATACAAATTCCCTCATCATGAATGCTTCCGTTGAGCATTTTGGACTCTCTATAAATTGACGTATCAAATCAGGGAGATGCCCTTGTACTAAATAGGTCAATAAATCAGATTGGGCGAAATGTTGCGCGTTAACATAAGGATTTTCCATCATCAAATCAAACAGGGGGGGAGCCAGCTCCTGCAATGTTCTCTCGATTTTTGGCAACATATAGGCTAATATTTTCTTTCCTAGTAGTTCCTCATTAACAAATTCTGGCGCTTTCTTAGTCGAGATAGCAAGTTTTATAGCCTCGAAATCTTCACGCAAACCAAATTGGGCAAGAAATTTATCATCCAACCGGTTTTCTTCGAAATGAGCCTTAGTGATGGTTTTATTTTTAAATAATCGGGTAAGCCGTAAATCACAGTTAATCAGTTCAATATTGGTCAGATCCAGTGTGCTTAAATCAATACCGCGTAAATCCTTATCCCGGATAGTAATCCGCTGCCCGCTTTTAAGGTAGCTAAGATACCCTTCCTGCAATCCCAGGCCAAAAGCTTCACTAACAAGAAGTGATTCTGAAAGCGCGGTTAGAGGATAACCATGTGTTTGAAACAGATGCTGGATAAAACGCTCTTGTAATGAGGCCGGCAACGTTTGAAACCACTGCACGATTTGATTTTCAACGCCAAGTTTTTCGGTCAATTCCTCTGCCAGAATCGGCCAAAAACTGGAGAACGCAGTCAGGGTTTTATTCGCTAGCAGCAAGGGAATACATTTTATTTTGAACTGGTTTAATAAAGCCTCGGAATGCCCCGGTTCAAGGCAGTCAAACACAGCTTGCCACGACCTTCTGCTTTCACTGGATAATAAGTATTTTTTCAAAATTTTGGTATCAATCGCATCTTGTAAACACGTGACAACCTCGTTAAACATCTCCGGCACAAATGCTCGCGCTGTCGTTTGCAAGCTCAAGTAACGACTGATAATTTCCTTTATTTTTTCCTGGAGACCGGCTTTGGCATCGCCATAGAGGTTATCGCCCAAGGTTAACCCTTCGCCAAACAGTCTCAGTAAAATACCCCCAAGCCCTTTCAAAGCAGGTATTAACTGCGGGTCCAACTCTCCATCCTCGTCCATAAAAAGCGGATCCCGCAAGCGGGCTAACAGCGAATCAAATTTAGCCGGTTCAATTTGCCGCTTCTCAGGTTTGGCGCTTAGATATTCAGCCCGAGCTTCCCGGGCAAACTGGTCATGGGCGGCAACCAGCCATTGCTGAACAATTTCCGGGATTGGATCATCGGAATGAGCGCCGCCAGGCAAACCTCGCAGCGAATAATAATAGACATAATCCCGAAACAAGGCCGGTTCATTTTCGGCCAGCTCGTCAAGCCGCTTTTTACAGTAGGCCAGATACTGATATCCGATAGATTCCTCCGTGATTGGCAGGCTTTCGGCGATAGCCACATCCCGATGCACTGCATCCATACTGCTGACTATCTGGTTGCGGGTACCCATCCAGCAAGCTGCATTATTTTCGCCATATTCCGTTTGAGCCATCGCCAGGTGTTTGACCAACTGCCGTTTACGGGCCGTTATTTCGGCGGTTGACATATCGGCATTAAGAACAAAAGATTCCGGCCGGCTATCATTAACCGCTTGCCAGAGGAGATTTAATACCTGCTGATTGGTCAGGACGACTCTTTGATTAGCTGGTAACGCATAAGCACGATCTTCAGTTTGCGATTTGATCCGCGCACAGGCTTTTTGCGCCGCTTTAATCTCCCGTTCGCTTAGGCCCTGCCCGGCTTTTAGTTCCTTTATAAAATTTTCAATCGTTTGGCCAGAAAAAACCGCATTGCCATACCGTTGATAAAGCGCTGAGATACTGCTATCAACTGCTTTTACAATAACACTGTCATGGGTATTTTGACCATCGATAACAAAATCCCTTAGAGCCCCTGCCGCTCTTGCAGCCTGCGGTCTGACATACTGATCTTCATAGCTTTTAATTTGCTGGTAGATAGGAAAGTTGGGCTCCTCGGCAATTAAATCAACAAGCCTCAAAAGGCCATAACGTTGAGTTGGATCGATTTTTTGAGTGTTTAACAAACAAGTGATAATAGTACGCGAAAACGATTTGCCTTTCGGCGGATTTAACGCCCACCACAAGGCGGATATTCCGGGGGCAACATTATTCAGATCCAATCCCGGATTTTCAGCCAGGATTCTTGTAACTGCATTCTCATCCTGATTATCTATCGCCTGTTTAAGCTGGGAAACGATGACGGGCATGATTAAATATTAATTAAGAATTTGTTTTATTATATGGCGGAATTATTAACAGATTCTTAAGCCGTAGAAAAGGGGTGTTGGGCTTCTTTGCACAGGACAATTTCTGTAGGCTGGCCGTTTTTAATTACAAATGCGGTTGTGGATTTATCGATGGCTCATGCGTAGCCACTGGAGCCTGCAACGCTTTTTTATGTTCCCTGACTATAAACATAGTCCGGGAAGCTAAAGAACCCGCTTTATTCGCCGGATCAATTGTTTGTAATTCGGTAATCAACCGCTCAATGGTAGAAATTTTTCCGTTTTTTATCTGATGCAGAACCTGGTTAACCTCTTTAATATAATGCCTATTCCAATGACCGCAGAAAAAACGCACTGCAGCGGAGTTATCTTTGGTATAATCACGCAGTAAAGCACAGGCTTTCTCTAATTCGCCGCCCTCTGTTCTCTGATATATTGCCGTATAGCTGGGGCGAGGATTTAGATACATATTTAAAATAGTAAAACAGCTTTTATTATTCCAACGCTTATCACTCTGGCAGTGGTAAAATGCATCTCTGACTGCCCTATCACGACAATGGGGGTGAGAAAGAATTTTCAAAACCATCTCTTTCTGACCACAACTTACCGCGTACGAAAGCACATTATAATGTCCCATATTTGTAATCTGTAAAATTTCTGGTTTCATGTGGGGACTTTGCAATACCAGATCAGCAATGCGCAAAAGGTCGTTTTTTTCGAGCAAATCCTGTTTTCCGTATAATTCCCATATAATGGTATGCAATATAGTATGTTGCTCCTCCCTTGGCCGCGCATACCAATATTGGAATTCACTTATTCTGAATGCTCCTGTTGAGCATTTTGGACTCTCAATAAATTGACGTATCAAATCAGGGAGATACCCTTGTACTAAATAAATCAATAAACCAGATCGGGCGAAATGTTGCGCAGTAACAGAAGGATTTTCCATCATCAAATCAAATAGCTGGGGAACCAGCCTTTGCAATGATGTCTTGTCTCTCGACATCAGCATTGGGACAAATACATTCCTTCCTCTTAGCTGTTCATTAAAAAATTCCGGCGCTTTCTTAGTCGAGATAGCAAATTTTAGAGCCTCAATATCTCCCCGTATACTTAATTGGCCCAAATATTTATCATCCAACCGGTTTTCTTCAATATGAGCCTTAGTGATGGTTTTATTATTAAATAATCGGGTAAGCCGTAAATCACAGTTAATCAGTTCAATATTGGTCAGATCGAGCGTACTTAAATTAATGCCGCGTAAATCCTTATCCCGGATAGTAATCCGCTGCCCGCTTTTAAGGTAGCTAAGATACCCTTCCTGCAATCCCAGGCCAAAAGCTTCACTAACAAGAAGTGATTCTGAAAGCGCGGTTAGAGGATAACCATGCGTTTGAAACAGTTGCTGGATAAAACGCTCTTGTAATGATGCCGGCAACGTCTGGAACCACTGCACGATTTGATTTTCAACACCGAGTTTTTCGGTCAATTCCTCTGTCAGAATCGTCCAAAAATTGGAGAACGCAGTCAGGGGTTTATGCCCCAACAGCAAGGGAATACATTTAATTTTTAACTGACTTAACAAAGCCTCGGCATGCTCCGGCTCAAGGCAGTCAAACACTGTCTGCCACTGCTTTCTGCTCTCGCTGGATAGTAAGTATTTTTTCAAAATTTCGGTATCGATCGCGTTTTGTAAACACGTGACAACATCGTTAAGCATTTCCGGCACAAATGCTTGCATTTTCGTTTGCAAGCTTAAGTAACCTCTGATAATTTCCTTTATTTTTTCCTGGAGACCGGCTTTGGCATCGCCATAGAGGTTATCGCCCAAGGTTAACCCTTCGCCAAACAATCTCAGCAAAATACCCCCAAGCTCTTTCAACTCAGGTATTAACTGCGGGTCCAACTCTCCATCCTCGTCCATAAAAAGCGGATCCCGCAGACGGGTTAACAGCGAATCAAAATCGACAGGATTAATTTGCTGCTTCTCCGGTTTGGCGTTTAGATATTCAGCTCGAGCTTCCCGGGCAAACTGGTCATGGGCGGCAGCCAGCCATTGCTGCACAGTCGCGGGTATTGGCTCATTGGCATGAGCGCCGCCCGGTAATCCTCGCAGCGCATAATAATAGACATAATCCCGAAACAATGCCGGTTCATTTGCTGCCAATTCGTCAAGCTGCCTTTTACTGTAGGCCAGATACTGATATCCGATAGATTCCTCCGTGATTGGCAGACTTTCAGCGATAGCCACATCCCGATGAACCGCATCCATGCTGCTGACTATCTGGTTGCGAGTACCCATCCAGCAAGCTGCCGTATCTTCACCATATTCCGTTTGAGCCATTGCCAGATGTTTGACCAACTGCCGTTTACGGGCCGTAATTTCAGCAGTTGACATATCTGCATTAAAAACAAAAGATTCCGGCCGGGTATCATTAACCGCTTGCCAGAGAAGATTTAAGACCTGTTGGTTGGTCAGGACGACTCTTTGATTAGCTGGTAACGCATAAGCGCGATCTTCAGTTTGCGATTTGATCCGCGCACAGGCTTTTTGCGCCGCTTTAATCTCCCGTTCGCTTATGCCCTGCCCGGCTTTTAATCCCTTTATAAAATTTTCAATCGTCTGGCCAGAAAAGGCTGAATTGCCATAACGTTGATAAAGCGCCGAGATACTGCTATCAACCGCTTTCACGATAATACTGTCATGGGTATTTTGATCGTCTGCAACAAAATCCCTTAGCTCTGTCGTTCTTGCAGCCTGCGGTCTGACATACTGATCTTCATAGCTTTTAATTTGCTGGTAGAGAGGAAAGTTGGGCTCCTCGGCAATTAAATCAACAAGCCTCAAAAGGCCATAACGTTGAGTTGGATCGATTTTTTGAGTGTTTAACAAACAAGTGATAATAGCACGCGAAAACGGTTTGCCTTTGGGCGGATTTAAAGCCCACCACAATGCAGAAATTCTAGGAGCAACCTCATTCAGATCCAATCCCGGATTTTCAGTCAGAATTTTTTTAACGGCATTCTCATCCTGATTATCTATCGCCTGTTTAAGCTGGGAAACGACTGTGGGCATGATTTAAGTATTAATCAATAATTTGTTTTATTATATGGTGGAATTATTAAGAGATTCTTAAGCCGTAGAAAAGAGTGTTGGGCTAAACGAAGTGCAGCCCAACACAGCTTTCAAGCGATCTCTATTAATACCTGAGCCGGAGTGACCTTATCTCCTTTGTTACAATGTATGGCCTGTACTGTACCCGCAAGCGGGGCCTGGATTTCGGTTTCCATTTTCATCGCCTCAAGCACTAACAGCGCTTGACCTTTCGTTACTTTATCGCCTACTACAACGTTGATTATCACAATAGTGCCTGGCATGGAAACAGTAATGTCGCCTGCTTTTAATGTTTTTTTGACTGCTGGTTGGGCTGATGGCGTTTGCTCGTTATCAACCTGGATGATCACTTCTTCCGGTACACCGTCCACCCACAAAAAGCAGGACTGCTGGCCGCGTTCACGCATGCCGAAGCCAGCCACTTTAACGTGATAGCTTTCACCATGCAAGGCAATGTCGAATTCAGATAACCGCTCTTCCCCGGCTGAATGTTCAGGTGGTAATAAAGGTTCTGGAATCAGCGTGTTTTGCTCACGCTCAACAAGGAACTGTTGGCCGATTTCCGGAAACATCGCAAGCGTCAATACATCTTCGTCGTTTTTGGCGAGCTCGCCTGCTTCACGGCGCAATTTCTTAATTTCCAGCGGCAGTAAATCCGCTGGCCGAACGTCAATTACCTCTGTACGTCCAATCGCTTTTTTACGCAAGCTTGCACTGATTTTGCCCGGCGCAGCACCGTATTTGCCCTGGCAATAAAGCTTGACCTCATTGGTAATCGTTTTATAACGCTCGCCTGTTAACACATTGATTACTGCCTGGGTACCGACAATCTGGGAAGTGGGGGTAACCAGCGGCGGATAACCCAAGTCTTTACGTACCCGTGGAATTTCAAGATGCACTTTATCAAGCCTGTCGAGCGCATTTTGTTCTTTAAGCTGGTTATAAAGATTCGAAATCATGCCGCCGGGGATTTGATAGAGCTGTACCCGCGGATCAATATCACGCGCTTCGCTTTCAAATTGGCGATACTTTTTGCGTACTTGCTGAAAATAATCGGCAATTTCAAGTAAGGCATTCAAATCCAGTCCGGTATCGTAATCTGTTCCAGCAAGCGCTGCCACCAGCGATTCAGTTGCCGGATGAGAGGCGCCGCCGGAAAAGGAAGAAATTGCAGTATCAATATGCTGACAACCAGCCAGGACAGCCTGATAATGACACATAGGCGCCAGACCAGAGGTAGCATGGCTATGCAAGTGAACCGGCAGCCCGGTTGCCGCCGCCAGCCCCTGATAAAGTTCAACCGTCACGGCCGGAGTCAACAAGCCTGCCATATCTTTAATCGCAATGCTGTCACACCCCATTTCAGCCAGTTCAATCCCAAGCTCAACAAAATTTGCCAGCGTATGCACAGGACTGGTGGTATAACAGATTGTGCCCTGGGCATGTTTTTTATGCTTTTTTACCGCCTCGATTGCCATTTTTAAATTACGGACATCGTTTAACGCATCGAAAATACGGAATACATCAACGCCATTACTGGCAGCGAGTTTGACGAAAGTCTGCACGACATCATCGGCATAATGACGATACCCTAACAAATTCTGACCACGTAACAGCATGGATAAACGGGTATCGGGCAAGGCTTCACGCAACAATCTCAATCGTTGCCAGGGATCTTCCTTTAAAAACCGCAGACAAGCGTCAAAGGTCGCGCCGCCCCAGACTTCCATCGCCCAGTAACCAATCCTGTTCATCCGGGCAGTAATGGGGAGCATATCTTCCGTCCGCAAACGAGTGGCAATCAGACATTGGTGAGCATCCCGTAACGTGACGTCAGTAATATAAGTAACCGCCATTCACTCTCCCTGTAAAATTAAATAACTATGACTATTATTAGGGTCACTGCCATTAAATTAAGAAGATTTGTCATCCCCGCAAAGGCGGGGATCCATCTCTCAAACAAGGTAAGGAGCCAACCTGAGAAATGGATTCCGCCTACGCGGGAATGACAGTCTCCCTAACTTAATGGCATTGATTATTAAGGTAACGATAGCATATTCCTGCTTGAAACAATATAGCGGGAAACATGCCGGCATCATGCCGATATCATCGAGGTTCTGGACATTATTGCAAAGTTCAGGCAGAATCGCAGCAATTTAGCTAAATTTAGTCAATATGAAAAAAATTCTGGTTTTACACGGCCCCAATCTCAACCGGCTTGGCGTCAGGGAGCCTGCTGTCTATGGTTTAACGACCCTGACTGACCTGGATCAGTCATTGCAATTGCAGGCAGCTAACGCCAATTGTGCTCTATCCTGCTTACAAAGCAATAGTGAGGAAAAGCTGATTGAAGCGATTCATCGCGCGGCGGATGAAGATGTTAATTACATCATCATTAATCCGGCGGCTTTTACTCACACCAGCATTGCCCTCCGTGATGCGCTTGCAGCGGCGGCAATTCCGTTTATTGAAGTACATATTACTAACATTCATGCCCGTGAATCATTCCGGCATCAATCCTATTTCTCTGATCTGGCATTAGGCGTGATCAGCGGTTTTGGCGTCATGAGTTATTCATTGGCGCTCCAGGCTATCATTGAATTTAATTAAAGAGAGTTATTATCAATGGACATTCGCAAGATTAAAAAATTAATTGAATTATTAGATGAAACCGGCATTTCGGAAATTGAAATCAAAGAAGGCGAAGAATCAGTACGCCTGAGCCGTTATACCCACCACGCAGAGCCTATGCAGCATGCGGTGCGCTATGCCGCGCCTCCTGCGCCCATGGCTCCGGCCGCAGCGCCTGCTCCTTCATTGGCGCCCGCAACTGACAACAAAAAGGAAGAACTGGTCGCCGGTCATAAAGTCCGTTCGCCCATGGTTGGCACGATGTATACTTCGCCGTCCCCTGACTCAGCGCCTTTTGTCACCATTGGCCAGAGCGTTAAAGCAGGCGACACGCTTTGTATTATCGAGGCAATGAAAATGTTTAATGAAATTGAAGCCGACAGAGCAGGCAAAATTGCCGCTATATTGGTAGCGAATGGTGATCCGGTTGAGTACGACCAGGCCTTGTTTGTTATTGAATAAGGGGTTTATTCATGCTGAATAAAATTGTTATCGCCAATCGCGGGGAAATTGCCCTGCGGATTTTACGTGCGTGTAAAGAGCTGGGAATTCAGACTGTCGCGGTCCATTCCGATGTTGACAAGGATTTGCTCCATGTCCGCCTGGCAGATGAGACAGTGTGTATTGGCCCGGCCAATTCCCAGAAAAGCTATCTCAATATACCGGCAATCATTTCCGCGGCCGAAATTACCGACGCTGTCGCAATTCACCCCGGTTATGGCTTTCTGTCAGAAAATGCTGATTTTGCCGATATTGTTGAACAAAGCGGTTTTGTCTTCATTGGGCCGCGCGGCGACACAATTCGCCTGATGGGTGATAAAGTATCCGCCATTGCCGCCATGAAAAAAGCCGGTGTTCCCTGCGTCCCAGGTTCAGATGGTCCGCTCCCTGATGAAGATGAACATAACCTGCGCTTAGGCCGGGAAATTGGTTATCCGGTTATTATTAAAGCAGCGGGCGGCGGCGGTGGACGCGGCATGCGTGTCGTTCACACCGAATCGAACCTGCTCAACGCAATTGCACTGACTCGAAGCGAAGCCAAAGCGGCGTTTAACAACCCTGTGGTTTACATGGAAAAATTCCTTGAAAACCCGCGGCATATTGAATTTCAGGTTTTAGGCGACGGTAAAGGCCATGCTATTCATCTGGGCGAACGTGACTGTTCTATGCAGCGCCGGCATCAGAAAGTACTGGAAGAAGCGCCGGCTCCGGGTATTACGGAAGAACAGCGCCAGGAAATCGGACAACGCGTAGTTAATGCCTGCCGTGAATTAAAATACCGTGGTGCCGGTACGTTTGAGTTTCTTTATCAGGATGGCTGTTTCTATTTCATTGAAATGAATACTCGTATTCAGGTAGAACACCCGGTTACTGAAATGATTACCGGAGTCGATTTGGTCAAAGAGCAAATCAAAATCGCCAGCGATATGCCGTTTACGCTTAAACAGGAAGATATCAAACTGCATGGCCATGCGCTTGAGTGTCGGATTAATGCCGAAGACGCCAAAACGTTCATGCCTTGCCCAGGCACTATCCGCCTGCTGCATCAACCTGGCGGCCCTGGTATTCGTTTTGATTCGCATATCTATAGCAGTTATACCGTTCCGCCTAATTATGATTCCATGATTGGTAAATTAATCAGTTACGGTGAAACCCGTGCCGAAGCGTTTGGCAGAATGCGTAATGCACTGGATGAAGTGATTATTGACGGCATTAAAACCAATATTGAGCTGCATCAGCGTATCCTGCGCGACAAGTCATTTATGCAGGGCGGCACCAATATTCACTATTTAGAAAAAATATTGAAGGAATAAGTTGTGTGGTATCAGTTACAAATTGAACAGTGTCACCGCGATGATATTGACCGGTTAAGCGAAGAGTTGGAAGAAGCCGGCGCATTGTCTATTACCTTGACCGATAAAAACGATGATCCGGTACTGGAGCCTGAGCCAGGTACTACTCCCTTGTGGCCTGATGTCATTATCAACGCGCTATTCGATGATGAAAATCATGCCAATCAGGTCAAGCAGCAATTCGGCGCCCGGTATCCTGATTTGCAATATCGGCTTGAGGAATTGCCGGATCAGGATTGGGAACGAGCCTGGATGGATGATTTCAAGCCGCAGCGCTTTGGTAAGCGGCTATGGATTTGCCCATCCTGGACGACTCCCCCCGAGCCAGACGCTGTTAATTTGATTCTCGATCCGGGCCTAGCCTTTGGTACTGGTACGCATCCAACAACAAGCCTGTGCCTTAATTGGCTGGATCAGGCAGATTTGGCTGATAAAACTCTGATTGATTATGGCTGTGGATCAGGAATTCTTGCACTTGCGGCGCTGAAACTGGGTGCCCGCCATGTCCAGGCGATAGACATTGACCCGCAAGCGTTAATTGCCACTCAGAACAATGCCGACAGTAATTCTGTAAGCAGCCAAAACCTGCATCTTGGCCTGCCGGACAGCTTACAACCGCCGGTTGATATGATAATTGCCAATATTCTGCTTGCTCCGCTAACCCGTCTTAAGCAGGATTTTTATCAGTTGCTTGAACATGGCGGAACATTGGTTGTTTCCGGTATTTTGACTGAACAAGCAAGTCAACTTGCAGAAGAATACCGTAATTTGTTTGAACTGACTGATAATCAGCAGCTGGATGGCTGGTCTTTGTTGGTCTTTAGAAAATAATTGGAAGTTAAGGCATTATATCTTCCCGCGAGAGCGGGAAGATATTACAAGCAGTTAATGAGGTCTTTTAAAGACATCCTTGTTGCCGGATTAGAACAACCCGGCCTGGTTTATTTAATAACGTTGTTCCCAGAACCTAACTCACTGCCAGCTTCATTTCCTTTCGCAACATTCAAATTCGGGTTTGCTTTTGCCCAAAAAGAGAATGTCTGATAATCATACATCTGAATTTTAAAATCCTGATATTTATACCACTCTTTACCAATTGCCAGCGGGTTACCTACTGCATTGTCAAATTTTCTGCATAACTCAACATAATTGATATGGTTAGTAGATTTTGTTTTTTCAAATGTAATCAACATATCCTGATTTACTACACCCGGATTGACCATAGAGTTAATATAATTAGGCCGGAATCTGATCGCGATACCCAGTTCTTTTTTGAAAAAAGCTGCTATTTCGCGCCGATTTGCTAGCGAACCGAATACCGTTGTTCTAAAATCTTTCCCATTGGTAGAGCTTATCGCAGAAAATTTGCCGTCTGGCTTTAACATGAGCGCAGCGATAAACAGGCTGTGTACTGGATTTTTGGCATAGGTACATGGGCCATAGCTGTCAAAAATGCGATCGACTTGTTCTCGCTTTTCTATCAAAAGATTATGAATTGCGTCATCATCAGGTAATGCTCCTTTAACAATCTTGATATCTGCAATTCGGCATTGGCGGTATTTAATTTCCTTGGGTGTCGCTGATACGCCAATTAAATCCGCCTCTAAACCTAGTAAACCCGCTAAATCAATCAGAAATTGCCCGTTTCCCATCCCTAAATCGACAACGGTTGGGTTGGATGGCAAACCAGCTAGCAACTGCGCAACATGCGCATAGGCAGGTTTAGCCAGGAATGACTCCTTACTTTTTCCTCCAGCCAGCGGGCTTTTAAACAATTCTGCAACTGTAGGCTCCGGCTCAGGCTTTGTAACGACATGAGGTTTATGTAATCTCGCGTATTGAATAATGCCTCTTGAATTCGGCCAGCTTCTTTTTTTATCGGCATCTTTTTTTGATGTATCTTGGTTCATTATATCGTCTCACTGCAGTTAAATAGGCTTATAGACTACCCAAATGATTTATTTAAAGGCAGTTCGAATATCGGACATACAAAAAATTGGTAACTTGAATTTTCCACAATTCTATCTTGATGGCACCATTTTCATCATGTCCTACTTCGGACACGGGTAAGATGTTAAAAATGAGTGTTGGGCTGTGGAAGCCCAACACTCATTTGCTCAACTAGTCTGCGTAGCTCTAAGCGATTGCCATGTTTAAAAAACCCAACGGTATTTTATTTGACCAATATGTATGATACAATGTCACAAATGTTTTTTATGGAGAAAACAATGTCCAACCCGACTCAAGTCGATCAGCACCCTAGCATTATCAATCACACGGTTTTAAATGAACTGTGCACTCCCCTGCAAAAACTGGGAGTCCATTTTTTTGGTTATACCTCAATTGATGCGCAAGGCCAGGCTTATTGCCTCGGTTCGAAACTTAATTACGCCAAAGAATACCTGCGGCAGAATCATGCTCACAACGATGTGCATTATCGTCCTGTGGAATTAAAGAAGCAATATCACTATGATTTCTGGGATTTTCTCAATCTTGACGCCAGAGCAGAGAAACTGTATCGTATGGCGGCTGAATTTGATCAGGGGCATACGCTTACTATTACCCGCCACGATACGGATATTACCCACTGTTATCATTTCAGCGGTCAGTTAAACGATGACGGTATTAATCAACGTTATCTGGAAAAACTGGACTCACTGCATACTTTCATCGACTTTTTTAATGACTGCTTACAAAATATTACCGAGATTGCCCAGATTTACCAACACCCGATTAACGTTGGCAGTGAAAAATTAAATCAAAGCAAACCGATTAACCTGATAAGTGCAGATCCAAGAACCATTAATCTGGCTGATTCTGCTCAGAACAGTATACAGTTTAAATATTTTTCCCAATATTTTTTAACCGACAATGAAAGACAGTGCCTGAGATGGCTGCACCAGGGAAAATCAGCTGAGATGATTGCCGCAATTAACAACGTCAGCCGTAAAACGATTGAACGTTATATTGCCTCGATTAAGAGAAAACTGGATTGTTTTACCCTGTTCCAGATGGGTGAAAAAACAGCGAGTAATGGAATCAGTGACTTTTTACGTCACATCAGACGTAATTAAAGCAGTTTCAATGTCATCCCCGCGCCGGTGGGAGTGACGGGTTCTTTATTTGCAGTAGCAGCCTCTGATCGCTTATATTAGCAGTTTTTAAATAAGGTAGACAGCGATGAAGAAAGGGCTGCTGCTCATCAATCTGGGAACGCCTGACAATTACAGTATTTCAGCTGTCCGTAAATACCTGGCGGAGTTTCTGGCCGACAGACGAGTTATTGATTTACCAGCAATTGTCAGATACATCCTGTTGTATGGATTTATTCTGCCTTTCCGGCCTCGGCAATCCGCCCATGCTTATCAGACAATCTGGCAGGAACAGGGGTCGCCGTTACTTATCCATAGCCAAAAGCTGAAACAGGAATTGCAACAACGCTTAGGCGACAATTATATTGTCAGCATAGGCATGCGTTATGGTAATCCGTCGCTTGCTGACGCGCTTGGCGAACTGGCTGATTGCGAAACCATTACCATATTACCGCTTTATCCGCAGTATTCATCGGCAGCAACCGGTTCATCCATTGAAAAAATACTTACCCTAATTGCACAAAATCCTGTTCAGCCTTCAGTACAGTTAATCCGGGATTTTTATCAACATCCAGGCTTTATTAAAGCGCTTGCCAATTCGATTAAACCTTATTTGGCTAACCAGGATTATTTATTGCTCAGCTATCATGGTATTCCGGAAAGGCATTTGCATAATGCGGGCTGTCAATCAATTTGTGCAGGCAGTTGTCCGGAACCACTTGTAAACCCCGACTGTTACCGCGCACAATGTTATCAGACCAGTCGAGCATTGGCGCAAGTATTAGGTTTATCTGAGCAACAATATGGTGTTTCGTTTCAATCGCGCCTTGGTAAAACACCCTGGATAAAACCTTATACTGATCTGGTATTCGCTCAATTGGCTGCACAGGGTGTTAAACGTCTGGCAGTAGCCTGTCCTTCTTTTGTTGCGGATTGTCTGGAAACACTTGAAGAAATTGGCATACGGGGCCGTGAGCAATGGCTGTCTGCCGGCGGGGAAGAATTAACGCTCATCCCCTGCCTTAATGAATCGCCTGATTGGGTTAATGCCCTTATTCAGATTTGTGGACTGGCTCAACCACCGGTATCGAACCATTCTCAATAGCAACCACTTTTACCTTCGTTCCTGCCGGTAATTCAGGACCCGAGACTTGCCAGTTGCTATCATTGACTCTGATTTTACCGTGGCCATCTTCAATTGCCTCGGTAAGCGTAAATGTTCTGCCCATTAATGTTTCTAGCGGTTTATTAATCAACGTTGGTTTAGCCGCCGTGCGTTGCTTAAGCCAATACCACCAGATTATAGAAAATACGATGCAGAATATTGAAAACCATACCAGCTGCCATTGCCAGGTTATCGCAAATAACACGCTTATTACCCCAGTTGTCATCGCGGCCATGCCAAGCCCTAACAGAAATCCGGCGGCACCGAGGCTTTCAGCGATAACCAGAATCAGCCCGAAGGCAAACCAATGCCAATATAGCAGCCAACTCATGCTTTTTCCTTACCGCTTGCAGGATTAACCTTGTTCAGCAAATCTGTTACACCGCTTAATGCGCCGATAATGCCGCTTGCTTCAACCGGAATCATAACCAGCTTGCTATTTTGGGCAGAGCCGATAGTTTTGAGCGCTTCGACGTATTTTTCAGCAACGAAATAATTAATTGCATTCAGATCGCCGGAAGCAATTGCTTCTGAAACCATGCGAGTTGCATTAGCCTCAGCTTGTGCGGTTCGTTCCCGCGCTTCAGCTTCCAGAAATGCTTCCTGTTTATCAGCTTCCGCCCGCAGGATTTGCCCCTGTTTGTCTCCTTCGGCACGCAAAATTTCAGCCTGTCGATGCCCTTCAGCAGCCAGGATCGCCGCCCGTTTGTCACGTTCGGCTTTCATCTGGTTGGCCATGGCTTCAACCAGATCCTGCGGCGGGCGGATGTCGCGAATTTCAATGCGCGTCACTTTAATCCCCCATGGATTAGTTGCCGCATCGACAACATGCATCAGTTTATTATTGATATCATCACGCTGGCTTAACATTCCGTCCAGTTCAAGCGACCCCAGTACCGTACGGATATTAGTCATCGTCAGATTCCGGATCGCATGTTCAAGATTGTCAACCTGATAAGCAGACTTGGCCGGATCAATAATTTGAAAGAAACAAACCGCATCGATAGTTACCATGGCATTATCAGCTGAAATGACTTCCTGCGGCGGAATATCAAGCACACGCTCACGCATATTGATTTTATAGGTAACGCGATCGATAAACGGAACAATCAGCCCCAGGCCAGGATGTAAGGTGTGGGTATAACGCCCAAAACGCTCAACCGTCCACTCCTCTGACTGGGGAACAATTTTCACGCCAGCCATTACAAATACTATAGCGAAAACAGCCAATAGCCCAAGGGGAATTAATGATTCCACTGCAGTCTCCTTAATCAGAGGAATAACCTTACTATTTATTAATCACAATATAGCATAATTATGATTAATAAATTAAAACTTTATTAATCACTACGGGTTTTATGAGCGCGATTATCAGTTGTTATGTAGCTGAAAATTGGAGTTTTACTTGCAAAAGACTAATTCTATGCTATAGAAAAAGAAACAAACAAATTTATCTGAGGCACCTATGGCATACAGACAATTTTCAGAGCGGCTCAATCGCGAGCTTGATAGTATTGGTGTGCCTCTGTTAAGTCAGGAGCGAGTGGAAGTTTTTGCCAAGCTGCTTCGCATCCCGCGTTTTAAAGCAGAAGCGATTTTAAATGGAATTTCTATTCCTGATGAAAAAATTCTGGAATTACTTGCTGATGAGCTGGAAGTCAATCCAGAGTGGTTAATCGGAAAAAGTGAAGTGAAACAACGTAGGAAAAAGGCGAACTAATTTGCCCTCTCCCCAACCCTCTCCCGATACGGGAGAGGGAGATTAAAGGACAGATTAATTTGCACCTCTCTCCAACCCTCACTGCCATTAAGTTAAAGATACTGTCATTCCCGCGAAGGCGGGAATCCATTTCTCAAGTTGGCTTCTTACCTTGTTTGATGGATGACAATTTCCTTGTTATCCCTGAAAACGCTGGTTCAAACCTTTTGGTTTCGCGTGTTTTTCAATGTATTGAATAATTTTACCGGCGATATTCACATTCGTGGCTTTTTCAACGCCTTCAAATCCTGGGGAGGAATTGATTTCAAGGACCAATGGGCCGTGGTTTGAGCGAATCAGGTCTACGCCAGCCACTTTTAATCCCATGGTTTTAGCAGCGCTGACTGCTATCGCGCGTTCCTGTGGGGACAGGGTAACTTTTATTGCTTTACCGCCCTGGTGAACGTTTGCTCTGAACTCGCCTTCTTTCGCTTGCCGTTTGATTGCTGCGACCACTTTATCGCCAATTACAAAACAACGGATATCTGTACCGCGTGATTCTTCAATGAATTCCTGTACCAGAATATTGGCGGACATTTCTTTAAACGCGTTAATAATGCTTACCGCCGATTGATGGCTATCAGCCAGGATAACGCCTTTACCCTGAGTACCTTCCAATAATTTAATCACCAACGGCGCACCGCCTACCATACGGATTAAATCTTCAGTGTCATCCGGCGATTGCGCAAAGCTTGTTAATGGCATCGGGATACCTTTACGTGCCAGCAGTTGTAAGGATCGGAACTTGTCACGGGAGCGCGAAATCGCTATCGACTCGTTAAGGGCGTACATCCCCATGGTTTCCATATGCCTGAGAACCGCCGTGCCATAATAGGTTATCGAAGCGCCAATGCGCGGGATTACCGCATCATATTTTGGCAATTGCCTGCCGCCGCGATAATGGACGCTGGGGCTTGAAGCAGCCACATTCATGTAGCAGTATAACGGGTTAATAATACTTACTTCATGACCCGCTTCCTCACCAGCAGCTTTTAAACGCTGATGCGAATATAAATCAGGATTAGTGGCCAGTATGGCAATTTTCATATCGTGCGATTCCCAAATTTTGCTTTTTTAATTTTTACCCTATCAGATGATTGGGCAACCTGATGCCGCTCCGGAGCATGTTAAACCATCCGTGCAGGGCAGCAGTGCCCCAAAATTACAGTTTAGTTTAATTCACCAATAACTGGTAATCTTCCGCCAACTGGTCGGCTTTATGCGGAGTCGTGAAGAAAGCGGCTAGTTCGCCTTGTGGATTAAACAACATTACGGCACCGCTGTGCTGAATATCATAGTTGCCATTAGTTTTATCAGCAGTCTGGATGCTATATGCTATTCCCATCTCGTGCGTCATTTCATGAATTTTATCCATATTGCCGCGCGCACCGTAAAAATGTGAATCAAAGCTGGTTACGTAATTTTTGAGTTTCTCGGTATTGTCGCGATCAGGATCAATTGAAATCATGACAACCCGCGGTAATGGATTTACCCCTTTCTGCTCCAGTTGACGATACATTTTCGCCAATTCGCCCATCGTGGTCGGGCAGAGATAGCCGCAGTTGGTAAAACCAAAAAAGATCATTGTCCATTGCCCTTTCATACTCTGATTATCAAATACCGCCTCATCAGTACCGGTCAGTGAAAATTGCTGAATTTCACGGGGTTGCTGCAGCAATGTTCCATGGAATTTGCTGACATCAATGGTTTTACGGCCATTCATATGCTGAGATACAAATATCCCGGTTACCAGGGCTGCAAAAGCTAGTAATAAGGTAACTGTCAGCGCAATCCGACTTTTTTTAGCAGGCATGTTAATCCTCACAGGTAATGATCAATTAAAAGAACAACAAATAACAACATTAAATAGACAATCGAAAAACGAAATGTACGCATTGCGATAACCGGCTTATTCGTTCGATACAGAGCAACCGCCCAGTACAGAAAACGGACTCCCAACGCCAGAGCGCCAATCAGGTAAATCCAGCCGCTCATGCCGATAACAAAGGGCAAGACACTGACAACCAGGAGCAGGATGGTGTAAAGCAATACATGCAGCTTGGTAAACGCTATACCATGCGTAACCGGCAGCATAGGGATTTCGGCGTTGCGATATTCTTCAAAGCGGTAAATGGCTAAAGCCCAGAAGTGCGGCGGCGTCCAGGTAAAAATAATCAGTACCAGTAACAACGCCTGGGGATCAAAGTGGCCAGTCACTGCAGTCCAGCCCAGTAACGGAGGCGCAGCACCCGCTAAACCGCCAATCACGATATTTTGCGGTGTTGCCCGCTTCAGATACCCGGTGTAAATGCCGGCATAGCCAATTAAGGTGATGAAAGTCAGGGCCGCGGTTAGCGCGTTAACCCAGCAGGTTAAGATCCAAAGCCCCGTCACGCCCAGAATAGCGGCAAAAAGAATAGCCTGTCTGACCGATACCCGGCCTCTGGCAACCGGCCTTTTGCTGGTTCGCGCCATAATGGCGTCAATGCGCTTATCCACCAGATGGTTAATCGCAGCCGCACTGCTTGCGCAGCAACCAATGCCCAGCAAGGCAGCAACCAGCGTCTGCACCGGTACCCAGCCTGGAACAGCCAGATACATACCGACAACCACTGTCAGCAGCATCAAAGCAACGACACGCGGCTTGCAGAGTTCAAGATAATCACGCCACATAGCGGGCTGAAACATTACATCACTTGACATCACTGTTTCCTCGGCCAGTCAGATAGACCAGCATTAACATGGTTGCAAATAAAAGAGCGGCAATACCATTGTGGGCAACCGCAACTTTTAACGGCAACAGATAAACAACGTTCAGAATACCAAGGCCAAACTGCGCAAGAACAAGGATGCCAGCAACCGAAGCCGCCAGCCTGACGGTTTTGTTGTTGACATAAGACGCAAGCAGAGCGCTCAGAATCAGGACATAGCTCGCAGTAATAACAGCGCCAAGGCGGTGGATAAACTGAATCGTCATCCGTACTTCATTATCCAGTACGCCGCCCTGGTAATTGGCGCCTGCCTGCGAGAACAGGTTAAATCCTTTGGAAAAATGCAATGCCGGCAACCACTGGCCATTACATTGCGGAAAACCAATACAGGCAATGCCGGCATAATTCGCGCTAACCCAGCCGCCCAAAGCGATCTGGCAAAAAACAATCACAGCGCCAAGGATTACCCAGAAACGCCATTTGGGTAACTCGGCAGGCTGCACACCCGCTGCCTGCATATGTAAACGGTTTAAGCAGGAGAAAATCAGGATACCGCCTAATAAATGGCTCATCACAACCACCGGCAGCAGCTTCATGGTGACAGTCCACATCCCGAGCGCAGCCTGAAACAATACCAGCAGCATAAGAACAACAGGCAATTTCCAGGGAACTGTCTTATCAATTCGACGCCGCCAGATCGCTGTTATTCCAATAAAAAATATTAACAGGCCCAGGGTACCCGCAGCATATCGATGCGCCATTTCCGTCCACGCTTTACGCGCTTCGACCGGGATATCCGGATAATTGCTCTGAGCGATATCCCGTGCTTTTCCTGCTTCCGGCAATACCATATGGCCATAACATCCTGGCCAGTCCGGACAGCCCAGACCAGCATCAGTTAAGCGGGTATATGCGCCTAGCATAACGACAAATAAAGCAAGTACCATGGCAATAGTAATTGCATAACGTATTTTATTTGATTGCATTTGTATCAATTGCTCTTGTTGTTACCATCCGAACCAAGCAGGAGTTTGATATCATGAAAAATATCTCCTGGCTTTGCGTCCACAGAATAAGACAGCACCAGGTAATTATCTGGGTTTGCGATAAATACCCGCGGTGAATTATTTAAACTTGTGTAATTTTCCTGGTGCAAGAATAACACATTTATACCCATTTCATTTAATTGTTTCATCAAATCAACTGGTAATTGCTGATCTGTTCCAGTCGCCAACGCTTGATTGATGTCGTATAAGCGTCTGCCCAAGGCAAGGCGAATTCGAGCCAGCTTATCCAGTTGGCTCTTGCATGATTCTTCACAGGGCCCCGGATTCCAGAGAATCAGCCGCCATTTTGATTTGCCGGCCAATTCGACGAGATGCTGCGGCGGATTAATTAAAGTCCCCTTGTTGGTTGCTGTAGCAGTCAACCATTGCGGATGGGTATAAAACAACCAGGCAGCAATGCCAGGTGCGGCAAATACCAGGGCGAGCGCCAGTAAGGCAATATAATTACGATTTATTTTCTTCATCAGCTTTCTTAAAACTTAAACCTATAAAAATCACAAGAACCACCAGCGCCATTGCAAACCACTGCATGGCATAGGCATAGTGCCGCTCTGGCGGCATGGCAACGATGGGCCAATCTCTGATATAACCGTTTGCTTCGTCCTTATTCAGGCGAATGATAAACGGATAGACTGATTTATGCAAAAATTTACTCATTAACAGGGTATCCATTTGTTCGACAACAAAGGTATTTTCGCTTTTTTCCTCGATAACCTGCCCAAGCACCCAGTTTTTATCAGAAGGAAAATAGGCGTATCCTTTAACGGTAACCTTTTGCACCGGCGTATCCACTACCGGCAGTTCCGCACGGGTTCGACTGCCTGGCACCCAGCCGCGGTCGACCAGGATAATTTTGTCATTATCAAGCAGTAGCGGTGTAATCACATCATAACCAAACTGATGCTGATAATGCTGATTATCCAATAAAATCAAGGTATCGAGATAAACACCCTGAACGCGGATTGATTGATACTGCTTCGGCAATGCCATATGGCTTCGCCAGGCGCGATCTTTATCCGCCGACGCTTGGGCAGCGGCTACAAGCATTTGTTTTTTTTGCTCGGCACGCTTAAGTTGCCATTGGCCCAAGCCGGATAAAATCCCCATAGCCAATAGCGCAAGCAGCAACTTTTGCCATGAGAGCGTGAAACGGCGTTGAAAACAGGTTAAACTGGGCATTATTTTTTCTCCCCTCTTTTCAAGGAGTATACCAAATGTTAGCCAAGGCTATCATCATTACCGTCATGTTAATTATCCTGGTTGCTTTGGGCAGCAGCCTTCTTTTTCTGGTACGTGATACTGGGGATACCAAACGAACGGTCAAGGCGTTGACGGTACGGATTGGGCTATCACTATTGTTATTTATTTTTCTTTTTATTGCGTTTAGCCTGGGCTGGATTAAACCGCATGGGGTGTAGATTGACCTGTTCAAAGCTGTGTTGGGCTTTACAGCCCAACCTACGTTTTTTTTGATTTATTGAACTATATTTTATATCCCCAGGGTTAACATTGGAAAGATAAAATGGTTCAGACTATAGACAAGATGCGTGAAAAAGCCCAGGTTTTCAAAGTATCCGCACAGGATATGCCTAATGCCGGCTTGATTAGTAAAGCGTTTTCGCTGATGACAGGGTTTATTCAGGGTATTGCCAATACTTATCAACTGGTCACGCGATTCAGCGGCGGCACTGATCCCAATGCCTTTCATAATTTTTTAATGGCGCAATATGATAAATTGCCTGCCGACACCCTGGAAGTCCTGTTGCTGCCGATGTTTACGCCTAATATTCCAGTCAAAAAGCTCTATGCTACTCTGGTTAATGCGATTGTCAAAGGCATCCCCCTTACCAAAGCCCTGGCCGAACTCGATATCCATCTTACCCAGAATGTGATAGCTTTTGGCAATCCGGTAATACTGGATGCCCTGCGCAGAATCCCAAGAGCTGAAAACACCAGCGAGCAATATTACATTGATAATCCGGAAGTTCCCAGAATCAGCGGCGGACGAGCTTTTGATTCCGTCCTTAAAGCCATAGGAATGGGAATATTAAGCGCGCCGCATGATATTCACTCTTTGTTCACCCAACAAATGATTGAAACCCTGACCATACAATCTATCGACACGAATAAATATCAGAATAATCCGTTTAAACAACGCTTCGTCAATATTGTTAAGGATGAAACGGAACAATTGCTGAAACAGTTTCGTGTTCAGGCCCAAAAAAAAGAATTTTATACCCCCGATTTTCTGACTTATTCCCTCTCTATTTTTTTAAAAGGCTTTTACCCGCCGCCTGATGGCGTTCGTGAAGAAGATAATTGGCCTAAAGAGTGGGTCGAGAAACTGGCGAAAAAAATTGAAGTGGTGTCGGATATGGCATTCAAATGCATTATGGATCCCTATAGCGACACCGAAGCGCTAAGAAGCAAAGCGGAAGAAATATTGGGTTCGGATATCGATTTAATTATGGAAAGGGATCAATTTCACTATCTGGATAAAAAGTATTTTGATCAGATTAGCGCTGTGCTCAAGAAAAACCATCCTGATTATAGCGAGGATGAAATTAATTGCGAAATACGGCAAATACAACGACAGATCATTATCTCACTGATATTTGCCGGCGGCGATAATATCAAAAAATTCCTCGACCATTGCTTTGTTGAGCTTGGACGTGATGAGATTAAGAAAAAATATATCGACTCTGATTATCTGAACGCCCCAGACCCCAAAGTCCGCCGTACCAACTTTGATAACCTGCTCAAAGAAATCGCCCGCCATTATACCACAATCTTTGCCCAGCCTGGTAAAGCGCTTGACGATTTTGTAGTCACTTATAAAGGCCAATCTTTTTTTGTTGCCAAAGGCACAGATTTACATTACACCACCTGGCAGGCCAATCTTTCCTCAGAATGGGGACCCTTTGCGAAAGAATTTAATCCTGAGAAAAATGTCGGCGAACATAGGGATTTAAATCCGCTGGCAACATTCGGCGGCCATGAGCGCGTTTGTCGGGGGCTGACATTTACCTGGGCGGAAGCGTGGTATGTGATTTTCAAGGTTTTACAAGAGTTCAGCATAACCTCTCAGGTTAACAATAAAGAAGATTGCCACCCGACCAAATTCGGTTTTAATAATGGCCTGGATGGCACTCCGGCGTATCTTTTTATCCCTCGCGCTGCGAAAGCAGAAAAAAGGGTTGCAGAAGATAGCTTTTTTGGCTCCAGACAGAAAAAACCTCGCACGGAAGGAGTGTTGGGCGATGAAGCCCAACACTCCTTCCTCAGCCCAGCCTGACCCGCCTCAGATCAGACCATTTGGTGGTATAACACGGGGAGCGTAATTCAGCACGCGCTCCCCACGGGTGGCTGAACCCCTCTGCTGCCAGATGCAAGGCATGGCGGCCATATTTTTTATTTACACTATCCAACAGGCACATCAGGCGTTCGGTTTTATTCATTTCCTCCATGCTGGCCTGATGAAACAGATCAAATTGCCGGTTACGTTTATCGGTCAGAAAATCCAGCTGAATGCCCGCTTTATAATAATGAAAACCGCTGCGAAACAGTTTCTTCAGGCATAATTTGGCGCTATGGACAAGGTACCTCAAATCATCGCTTGGTGTAATCAGTTTGCAACCGGTTGACTGATAATATTGCGGCAAATCAGCACGGAAACGGTTGGTGCGGATAAATACTGACAGATAACCCGCCAAAGACTCTTGCTGGCGTAATTTCTCATGAGCCCGTACGCAATGGCTGCTGACTATCTGCTCAATAGCCGTATATTCAGTCTGCATGCTGCCGAATGTTTTGGATGAAATAATACTCTGCCGCGGCTCTGACTCCCCTAGCCCACTGCAGGATATGCCATTTAACTCCATCACTGTCCTTTGCATCAGGACATTATATTGCTTACGAATCAAATACAAATCTGCCGCCGCCAAATCACCTGCAGTATAGTAGCCCTGATGCAACAATTTCTTACCCCAATGACGGCCAATACCCCAGACATCGCCGATGGCGACACGATTTAACCATTCTCGCTGTTCAGTAATATTAAATACCGGCGTTTTTAATTCCCTTTTCGCAACATGATTCGCCAGTTTGGCCAGCGTTTTGGTCGGACCAAGCCCTACAGAAACCGGAATCCCGGTATATTTTAACAGTTTTTTCTGCAACTGACGGCAAAATTCGTCATGCTGACTGGCAGGCATGGTGCTTAAATCAAGGAACGCCTCATCAATGGAATAAATCGCGGTTTCAGGCCAGGCTGCTTCAATAATTGCCATCACTCGCCGCGACAGATCGCCATACAAAGTAAAATTGGATGAAAAGATGTGAACATTATACTGTTTGCATAAAGCTCTGACCTGAAAAAACGGAACGCCCATAGGGATGCCCAACGCTTTTGCTTCGTTAGAGCGGGCAATAACGCAGCCATCGTTACTTGACAGGATAACTATGGGTTTATCGGTCAAATCAGGGCGGAACAGACGCTCACAAGATGCGTAGAAATTATTGCAATCAATCAGGGCAAACATAATTTAATTTGAAATGTGTTTCATTTATCAAGTTTAGAGAATTACAATAAAAAAGACAACCTGTTTTGCTGCAACTGCAAAATATTTTTGTTATTGCTGCTATTATTAACATAATATTGGCAATGTTCCTAAGGAAAAGGGATGCCTGACAAGCAAGTTAGACGCTCGCGCAAGAAGCCGTTATTGATTGATCTGGCCTTACAGGGCGGCGGAGCGCATGGCGCATTTACCTGGGGTGTTCTGGATCGGCTTCTGGAAGAACCCCGATTACAGATTGAAGGTATTTCCGGCACATCTGCTGGCTCGATGAATGCCGCAGCTTTAGCCAGCGGCTATGTTCATGGCGGCCCGGAAGGCGCACGCAAGGCTTTGGCACAACTCTGGCAGGCTGTTTCGGATACTGCCCTGTTCAGCCCATTTCAGCGCAACCCGCTGGATGTGATAATGGGGCGTTGGACGCTTGATCGCTCGCCATTAGTACTTGCTTTCGATATCGCGTCTCGCCTGTTTTCACCTTACGATTTAAACCCGACAGCCTTTAATCCCCTACACTCTGTGTTATTGCGCTGTATCGATTTTAATGTGTTGCACAAAGCCCCTATTAAACTGTTTATTACTGCAACTAACGTCCGCACAGGCTATGGCCGGATATTCCGTAATGCGGAAATTACCCCGGAGGTGTTATTAGCCTCGGCTTGTCTGCCGATGTTATTTCAGGCGGTGGAAATTGGAGGCGAAGCTTACTGGGATGGCGGTTATTCGGGTAATCCGACTATCACCCCCTTAGTTCGCGAATGCGAGTCAAGCGACACAATTTTAGTTCAAATCAATCCTGTTGAACGGCAAGGCACGCCACGAAGCGCTAATGAAATTTTTAATCGCCTGAATGAAATTGCCTTTAACGCGACATTGATGAAAGAACTGCGAATGATCGCCCTGCTTAAGAAAGTCTCCAATCAGGAAAACGACGAAGGCAACCGCTGGGCCAGCATGCGGATTCATCGTATTGCCAGTGACGATATGACCGAGCTTAGCTATACCTCCAAACTCAATCCGGAATGGGCTTTTTTGCGGATGCTGTTTGAGCGCGGCCGGCATTCTGCAGAATCGTTCCTTTATCATCATGGTAAAGACTTAAATCAGCGTTCGAGTTTTGATTTGGATTATCTGTTAGATCATATCTAAAACAAGCTTTCGAGCATTGACTTAAATGATACCGTCCTGTAAAAAAGATTATTTATTAATCAGGAAATTTTCATGAGCATAAATAATACGCTTTGCTGGGCTGATATTCCCGTTACTAATCTCGATCGGGCGATTAACTTCTATTCCGCGGTTCTTGCCACCCCCGTTGAAAAAATTAGCGAACATGGCTTTGAATTCGGCTTATTACCGCATACCAATGATAATGCCTCTGGTTGCCTGTGCGAAATGCCAGATCGCAAACCATCCAATAACGGACCGCTGGTTTATCTTAATGTCGAGGGACGGATGGATGCAGCGATTGATGCGGTTACAAAAAATGGCGGTCAGGTAGTGAGCGGCAAGCAGGAGATGGGACCTTATGGTTTTCGTGCGGTTATCACTGATACTGAAGGGAATGGGATTGCCTTGTATTCGAAAGAGGGTTAAGAGCAGATTGGGCTGTAAAGCCCAACAAGCCATTTCAGGATTTATAATAATGGCGGTTCAAATCCAGCAACTCCACCGAAAAAGACAATTTTGGCTGTTGAAAATATTCCTTTAGCAACTGCAAAAGCTTTGCCGCTAACGTCTGCTTGGTTTCATCAGTACGTCCGGGCAGCATTTTTATAGTTAAATGCATAAAACCATTTTCACGCTCGCCTGCACCAACAAAATAGCGGTCATAAACCAGGCAACGGCCTTTGCAACTGGATAATTGGGTTGGCAGCTCCTGTTCCAGTATATGATGAATCTGATCAAATAATGGGTTAATCTGGTCCAGATTTTTGATATTATTGCTGCATTCTAAAATGATATGAGGCATGATGTTGTGATTATTGAGTTGATAATTTCAGCATCATAGCGTGCAATTAATGTCGGGTAAACAAGGTTTAACTGAGGAATAAAATTTACCCTCTCCCTAACCCTCTCCCGATACGGGAGAGGGGACTAATTGCCCCCTAACCCTAACCTTCTCCCGATACGGGAGAGGGGACATATTCTGCTACCTCTCCAGCCTCCTCTTAGGGCTCCCTCTCCCGTATCGGGAGAGGGTTGGGGAGAGGGAATTTAAAAGGTATTCAAATGTTCTCAATTAATATTATCGGTGCCGGAAATCTGGGTAAAACAATTGGACGTCTGCTGGTTAGCAAAAAACTGGCGGCAGTTAAAGGGGTATGGAGCAGAACACCCGCAAATACGCTCACTGCGCTTGAGTTTATTGGTGAAGGCGCCACAATTAGCCATTTTAGTGAATTACCTTATGCCGATATCACCTTTATCACTACCCCAGATGATTTTATCGACTCAACCTGTGCTGCCCTGGCGCAACAAAATCATCTCAACCCCGGGCAAGCAGTTGTCCATTGCAGCGGCTCCTTAAGCAGCGATATCCTGTTGCCTGCGGCAGAGGCCGGTTGTTTTACTGCCAGTCTGCATCCCATGCGCAGTTTTGCCAATCCGGCGTTGTCCGTGCAGCAGTTTGCCGGTACTTATTGTGCGCTCGAAGGACATCCTGAAGCAGTTGACAGGTTGCAATCCCTGTTTAACCAGGCACAGGCTATTACTTTTTTTCTGGATAAAGATAAAAAATCCCTTTATCACGCCGCAGGGGTTATTGCTTCGAATTATGTGGTTACTTTGGCAAAACAGGCAGCCAATTGCCTGCATGAAGCTCAGGTTCCTGAAGAGGTTGCGATGCGGCTTATTGTTAATCTGATGCGTGGTACCGTCACTAATCTTGAAAATACCCTGTCAGCGGAAAAATCGCTCACCGGCCCCATTCAGCGCGGTGATATTGCGACCATTGAAAAACATTTGAATGCGTTTACCGATTTATCATTGAAAAAACTTTATGCTATGCTGGCTCAGGCAACCTTGCCGCTTTCATCAGCGCCCCAGGAACGTAAAGAGCAAATTACTGAAGTCTTAGAGCACAGTAAATTGTCCACCACAACATAAATTGAAAAAAGTTTTGCTCATTCCAGACCAGAGCTTTATAATTGCACTTATTATGTATTCCCGCAATTATCAGCAAAACGTGATTACACACCCCCAACAAACAGAACCAGTCGATGCGGTAATTACCTGGGTTGATGGCCACGACCCCTGTCACCAGCAAAAACTTGCCGATTACTTTGCCGAACATGGAATAAACGTTCGCCCGAAAGCAGCCGAGCCAACCCGGTTTAATCAGTGCGGTGAAATTTATTACTGTGTTTTATCATTGCTGCAATATGCACCCTGGATCCGTACTATTTATATTGTAACTGATAATCAAATCCCTGCCATTATTAACCAATTGGCAGGAACAGCTTATGAACACAAAGTAAAGGTTGTTGATCACAAGCAGATTTTTTCCGGCTATGAATCCTGTCTGCCGACTTTTAACAGTCTGGCTATCGAAAGTGTTTTATGGCGCATTGAAGGTTTAGCTGAGCGCTTTATTTATTTGAATGATGATTGCATCCTGATACGACCGGTGAGCTATCAGGATTTTTTCAATGGCGAAAAACTGGTTTTACGCGGCAGTTGGAAAACTCAGGCACGCTATAAATGGCATAACCGACTCAAACAGGCCATTTATTCGCTGCTGCGAAAACCTCTGGATATCCTGAAAAACAATGAATACCGCGGCTTTCAGGAATTAAGCGCTGAGCATGCCGGCTTTAAACGGCGTTTTTTTCATTTGCCGCATATGCCCTTCCCTCTGCATAAACAGCCGTTTGTGCAATTTCATCAGGATTTCCCTGTCCTGTTTGAACAGAATCTCCGTTTTCGTTTGCGAAACAGGAAGCAATTCTGGCTGATTTCGCTTATTTACCATCTTGAAATCAAAAATAACAAGGCTGTGATTGACAATACTATCGAGGAAATTACTTTCCATACGGCTTTCCATTCTTTTAAAAAAATCAGGCAACGCCTGAGTCGTGCAGAAATCGGCAAAAAGCATGCGTTTATCTGCATCCAGAGTCTGGATCAGGCTACCCAACCGGTATTGGATTATTTGTCAGGCTGGCTGAATCAGCGCATCAAACCGTTATAAAAGCCGCTACCAGTATTCGCTGATCTCAACCTTATTTAAATATTCCGCAATTCTGCGGCGAGTGGAAGGTGTCGTATCTGTAGGCAGGTTATCAAATGCAAACCATTGCTGTTCAGCGATTTCCGGCGAATAGACCTCTTCCTGCCGACAGCCATGCGCAACATAAAACACAACATAATCGTCGCGTTTTTCATTTTTACTGTAATAAACAGAAAACAGCTGCAGCGGCCCAATCAAGGTCACCCCGGTTTCTTCCTGCAATTCGCGCTGGATAGCCTGGGCAGGCGTTTCACCACGGTCAACTCCGCCGCCAATTGTATACCAGCCCGGAGTATAGGTGTGTTTAACCAGTAGCACCTTATTGTCATTAATTAATAAAATCCTCACCCCTATTGTCCGTCTGGCAAACAATGAAGACAGTGAGCCTCGCATTAAATGATATAATTTCATTATCATAGTTCCAGATTACGAAAATTTATTAATTTCTTAATTATTATCCTGGCGCAATCCCTTGTCCACTTTCAGGATTGGCAGCCGGCAAAATAGCCTGTTTCATGCCATCGCAGGCTGTTTTAAATAACAGGCCAATTCTGTTTGCCGAGCGATAGATACCTGACGAAACCGGGCTGTTTGTCTCTGGCTCGTGAATAACTATTTCAATCGGCTCTGGCTGTTGTTCTTGCCTTAATGAGTCCATGCGCTCCAGATAACCGGGACGGATAGCTGTTGCGGCATTCAGTATCGCAGCGTATAACCCGCCCAGGATAGCGATGCCAATGATCCAGCCATAAGGATTAACGCCCATTTCATCATGTGTAGCAGCAATAATTGCGAGAAAAACCCCAAGCCCCACATTTAGCAAGCAATCTACCGTGCCAGTAGTATAAGTTGCATAACGGCAAGCGGTAGTAAGATTTGATTCTGGTTGTTCTGTTGCTGCCTCAGTGGGCGGTTCAATGAAATAATTGTAGATAGAAGGAAAAGCATTCAGTACCGTTATACCGGCGATCAGGCTAACTGCCTGAGATGACAGTCTGGCAATGGCTGGTGTCAACAATCGGCCAACAACAGGCAGAGTACGCAGCGCTGGTACGGTAGACAGATAAGCCTGTGATGACATATCAAAGATAATGGGAGCGCCAACCACAACTGTTTTTAACAACGCGCTATTGCGCGGTAATTGAGTAAAACTGAAACTATTGGCAATAGTTTTTGCATTGACATCTAATACCGTCCAATAATCATAGGCCAGGTAGCAGGCAAAAGAAACGCCAAATCCGGCAATAGAAAATAACGTCACAACTACATCTGCTGTTATTTCATTCAACGGCAACTGCCGGGTAAGCAACTCCATTACAATATTAGCGCCCATAAATCCATACATGCCATCAAAAATGCCGGAAAGCAGACTTGCCCCCGATAAAAAAAAATAGACAGCTTTTTTATATCCGGATAAAACTATTTCCTGTTCCTGAGTCACGGTTACAACAGGCAGAGTGTTTTCAGCAGGTGGGGAAAAAGTTCGCTCGATTGCAAGGAACTTACAAATTCCAACCACCGCAACGCTGTTTGCCGCGGTAACCGCTGTTACTGGTACCATGACATAGGGGTTATAAAATTTAAAATACGATTTGGCCTGCTCCATTATAAAGATCACCTGCCCAGTGGTATTCACGCTTTTCATCCCTTTCACTACATTCGGCAAGCGCTTGTGCAGGAAATGTTTCAGAGAGGAAAGATAGTCGGTAATCTGGTTACATCCTGTAATCATTGACACACCTCAAACCAATACTGGTATTTTCATATTGCCATGCCAGTATCAGGAGCGCCAGTATATTTTTTTCAGATTGATCTATTCCCTTTCCTGTTCCAACATTTGTAATGCTGCAATCGCACGCCTGCTTTCTTCATTCATTGCCGTATTAAACCAGCTATTGAGAATTTCTGCTGCCAGATCTTGCGTTAACAGGCGGTTGGATAATGCCAGGACATTGGCGCCATTCCAGATTCGTGCAGCGGCAGCTGTCTGGGAATCGGTACATAATGAAGCCCTGATACCATCTATTTTATTAGCTGCAATAGTAATACCGGTGCCTGTCCAGCAAAAAAATATCCCTTCATCACAGCGACCGTCTGTAATTGCCTGTGCGGCTTCACGGGCTGCATCAACCCAGAATTCAGCTTCATGGGATTTTAATGCGCCAAACAGGATAACCTCATGTCCCAATCCTTTAACTTGTTGAATAATAAATTCATTCACCGGGTACAACTCATCACTGACCACTGCTACTTTCATATTGACCTCGCCTGGTGTAGCCGAAAAAAAATAATAACACTTTAAAAGCAGACTGACTCGGGTTAAGCTATCCTATATAAGGAAAAAGCCTGGCAAAAACCTAGTTTTGGAGAAATACAATGCCCGCAAAGGAATTTCATTCCCGATTATCACAAAGTGAAAATTCTGCATATAGCGAGCTATATTATTTAAAAAGCATTATCAATACCATACCGGAAACGGTTTATTGGAAAAATCGAAACGGCGTTTACCTGGGCTGCAACCAGGCCATGCTTGCAATGCTCGGTCTGAAATCAATCGTTGGTAAAACCGACAGGGAACTTCCCTGGCGTCCGGAAGAAGCCAGTCTGATAGAGCAGAGTGATCAGCAAGTGATCCAGGATGGCCGTGAAATCGAATTGGAAGAACGGATTACACTGGATAATGGCCAAACCATTACCATGTTAACGCGTAAAAAACCGCTGTTAAATGAAGAAGGCATCATTATCGGCATTCTGGGTATGGCGCTGAATATCAGCGAACAAAAACGCCTGGAAGAAGAGCATCGGCACTCCCATTCGCAATTAATCAAGGCCAAGGAAGAAGCTGAAATCGCCTTAAATAATATAGTCGCCAATATGCCAGGACACGTATACTGGAAAAATACCGACGGCGTTTATTTAGGCTGCAACCAGCGGCAGGCAAGGAATCTCGGCTTGCATTCCACCGATGAAATTCTGGGCAAAACTGATTTTGATCTGCCTTGGCCCAAGCACATTGCCAGTGATTTCCGCGCCAATGATTTACGAATCATGGCGTCTGGCGTTTCTGAGATTGTTGAAGAAATCGCGCAGATGGATGGGCATGAAGTCACTGTGCTCAGCCAGAAAACGCCGTTGTGGAATAATAATGGTCAGGTAATCGGCGTCCTGGGTATTTCAATGGATATCTCAGACCGTAAAAAAGCCGAATGCGAACTGAAAGAAGCCAAGGAAAAAGCCGAGGCGGCCAATCAGGTCAAAACAGAGTTTCTGGAAAATATCCGCCATGATATCCGTACCCCGCTTACCGGCATCAGTGGTTTTGCATCCATTATCTGCGAGGAAGTTGATGATCCCCGCATTAAGGAATATGTTAAAAACCTGAATACGTCATGCACAGCGTTGCTTAATTTATTAAATGAAATCCTGGAAGTGATTGAAATCAGTTCTGGCGATATTCCGCTGGTGGCGCGCAAGTTTTCATTACGGCAACGCATGAATGAGGTCATTAATCTGAATCTGGCTAAAGCAGCCTCCAAGCATCTGACGTTGAAATTTAATTATGACGACAAGATTCCGAATTATTTAATTGGCGACTCAAAACGGATTCACCGTATTGCAATTGAACTCATTTCCAATGCCCTTAATTTTACAGAACAGGGTCATGTAACGCTGACGACGATGCTTGCTAAAGAAGATGAACGTTCCGTCATTGTAAAATTAATCGTTGAAGACACCGGGATTGGTATTGAAGCAGACAAGCAGGAGCAGATTTTTCTGCAATTCAAGCGTCTGGTGCCCTCTTACCGTAGCCAACAAAAAGGAGCGGGGCTTGGGCTTTCTATTGTCAAGCAGTTAGTCAGCGATCTGGATGGTGAAGTGTATGTTGAAAGCGAATCGGGTAAAGGCTCACGCTTTATTTGCATCATCCCGCTAAAAAAGGCCCTGCTTGACGAATCACTCGGCGCTGAATCAAATCAGGCCCAGCCGGCAGCTAGTCCGCCGTTGAATCCCGACATAACAACAAAAATACCGACAGCCCATAAAAGCCGGATTTTAATCGTTGAGGACAATGATATCGCAGCCAGAGTCGCCAAATTGCTGTTAGAGCGGCTGGAATGTATCGTTGAAATTGCTGACACTGGCCTGCAGGCTATTAATATGGCCCAGTCCAAAGGTTATGATTTAATTTTTATGGATATTGGTTTACCCGATATTGATGGTTATGAGACGGCAAGGCGTATCAGGATTCAGGAGCTAAACGCCGATACCTACGTTCCTATTATTGCGCTTACTGCCCAGTTGACCGAAGAAAACAGCCAAACCTGCCTGAATGTCGGTATGAACGCGGTACTATCAAAACCGTTGGATAAAGAAAAAGCCCAGTCCATTCTGGCCGCCTTCATTCCCTATCGCCAGTTACAGGACACAGCCTCACAGGATATACCAGCTCACGGCCTTCCTGAGTTAACAGGCAAAGTGATTGACTATGAAGCGGGACTTGAACAATTGGGTAATGCACAACTGTTCCGGGAAATGCTGACTATGTTGGTTCAATCGTTTTCCAGTGAAAGAAAATTGTTGGCAGAAGCTTATCAACAACAAGATTGGCCGTCTTTAAAAGCATTGGCACACCGTATGAAAAGCGGCGCCAGCTACTGCGCTGCCATGCGCTTGAAACAGGCATGTAGTGATCTGGAGGATGCAATCGCTAATAAGAGTTGTAACTTATATCCTTCGTTTTATTCCCGGCTTATACAGGAAATTGAGGCGGTGAGGGTGAGGTATAATGAGAAATTGTTGAGTACTGAGTAGATAAGCCCTCTCCCTAGCCCTCTCCCGATACGGGAGAGGGGACAATATGAAATATGAAACCCTCTCTCTGGCTCTCTCCCGATGCGGGAGAGGGGACAATATGAAATATGAAGCCGTCTCCTTAGCTCTCTCCCGATGCGGGAGAGGGGACAATATGAAATATGATGCCCTCTCCCTAGCTCTCTCCCGATGCGGGAGAGGGGACAATATGAAATATGAAACCCTCTCCCTAGCCCTCTCCCGATGCGGGAGAAGGGACAATATGAAATATGAAGCCCTCTCCCTGGCCCTCTCCCGATGCGGGAGAGGGGACAATATGAAATATGATGCCCTCTCCCTGCACAGAGCAGGATTATATGGAACATTAAGCCCTCTCCCGTATCGGGAGAGGGTTGGGAGAGGGAATTATACTTCCATAAGAGCAGGATATTTTTTAAAGCGTAAGGCTACTGATTTCAGATAATCGCCATATTCCGGTTTTATCAGATATTCATAGGTTGCATGCATCGCTTTGTTGCGGCCGCTGGGGTAGACTTCAAAATGGTATCCGTTTTTCGGCCAAAGGCACATCACCGCGCACTCTTCCAGCAAATACCCCAAACACAGATTAAATGCGCGATCATACTCTACTTGTGTGCCCCGCATTCTCAGGTATCGTGCCAGAAACTCATCAATATTACTGTGCAGCTGTGCCTGGTAATCAGCGTTTTTATGATACAAATTCAGCACGCGATCATAGCTGTCAGAAAAATCTGCTCTGGCCAGCCAATCATCCCAACGCAGTATCTTATAGGGAATGGTTAATTCTCTGAAAATGGCTTCATTGCGCTCAAGCCACCGATCTCCCTCCTCAAGGGCCTGATGGTATAAAATCTCTTTGCTGGCAGGATTATCAATTTGCATAGTGTGGTGCTGGACGCTATCATCCACCAGAATAGTACACTCTTTAAAAGATGCGTTAACCAGCTT
Organism: Legionella dresdenensis; assembly: GCF_042649825.1. Classification (NCBI taxonomy): domain Bacteria; kingdom Pseudomonadati; phylum Pseudomonadota; class Gammaproteobacteria; order Legionellales; family Legionellaceae; genus Legionella; species Legionella dresdenensis. Next base: position 36,415 of record NZ_JBHSAB010000022.1, read on the forward strand.
GATTACAGCCGCAAATTTTTTTCCTTCATGAATGTCCTGGCCAACACTGATTGGCATAATACAATTAGATTGAGAGAATAATTTTCGATCAGCCACTGGGCACCCTCGAAACGATGCTTTTGTGATGCGATTATCCATTTTATTCACTATAGATGCCCTATACCCTCAGTGTTAATCCAGCTTTTAGATTAACACAAATCCCACACAGAGTGCCCGTTATAAATACTTGCGCACTATGATACCTTAAAATCGGACTTTCTCTTTAAAATTTTTTAAAAAATTCATGTCAAGACTTACATCGGAAATTTTATCTGTTAGAATGTGAAAGCGCTATATAGCCATTATCTGTGGATAACTATACCCAATTCTAACACATTCGACTGTTTTTTAAATATTATTTTATTTTAACCTGTTGTATCCATTAAACTTTTTCATTTTTATCCCATTAAGAACTTACCCACAAAATCTGTGGATAACTCTGTTAACAATCGTAGGTTGGGTTGTTCCGACCCAACATTACTAATCTTCAATCACTTTCCAGATCTGGAGTGCTTGATAAAATGGCTTGTTGGGTCAAACGACCCAACCTACAAAAATTGTCCGACACAACGAAAAATATGCCCACATTTTGAATTACTTAATCTTTCCTTAATCATATACTATTATAATTGTATATATATTTACCTTAAAGGAAAAATTATGCCAGCACCGACTCAACCTTATCAACCTAAAAAAGCCGTAAAAGCTCTAGTAATTGGTGATACACAATGTTCAAGCCAGTTGCTGGCCATGCTTAACCAGAAATCTGGACAGAGAAAAGGCAAAGGGTATCTGAACACAGGGATTGGAGCAAAGCAGATAGGTAACGAGGATGGCGGTACGCAATACACCTTCAGGCCTCAAGCGCCAGAATTGGATGAACATGAGGCCACCAGAGCGCAAAATGTGTTAGATGATCGACTTGAAAAGAGAGGCAAAGTAAAAGTAGATGAAAAAGAGCTGCAAAAACAAAAAACCGTCGATGCCGAGTTACCGCTAATCCATGTCTTTGATGCAACCCAGCCAGATAGTAGTAAGCGTATGCTCAATACTCACATGGGCAAGGACGAAGCGGGCGCCGATGTTCTCATTTATGTCGTTGATTTATCAAATGACGAATTTAAAACGAATGAAGAAATGGCCATTGCCAGAATACAGAGCGACATTAGAACTCGTCTGAGTAATATGAAAGATTCTGTAAGGCTTGTTCTGGTTGGCGCTACGCCCGAAAAGGGCGTCGTTGATCAAACCTTTAACTTCTTTGGTCGAGCTATAGATTGGGTAACAAACACTGAACAAAAAACTACTCCAGAAGAAAGGAGACTTAGAACCCTTGAGTACGAATTCCAGCAAAGGATGACCGAACACTATGCAAAAGGGTTTGTTATAAACCTCGATGACAGCAAAGCGGATAAACAGGCTGACGCCATACTGAGTCATTTATTTGCTCAGGTTCCTCACGTACACCAAGATCAGTTATTTCAAACTAGAAAACAAGAGCAGGAAAAACTGCAAGTAAAGAACCCACAGCAAAACCAAACTGTGACATCTCCAGTTCAGGTTCCAGCTGATTATTTTTCAATTGAAATTGTGGAATCAGAACAAGCCCGCACCCAGCGGCTGAGAGCGGAAGCGGAAGCTCGAGCTCGAGCGGAAGCGGAAGCTCAAGCCCCTGTCCAGGCGCCAGTTCCGGCCCAAGCTCCCGTTGCAGCTAATGTACGAGTTCGAAATCCAGGTTTTAAAGGGTATGCGGCTTATGAAAAGATCTGGAAGCAACCGGAAATGCCCTCAGCGAATACTCAATTACTAGACCAGTTTGATTGTGTGTCCGCAAGATGTATTCTGCAGGATTATGCCTCTAAAGCGAACATCTTCTTTTTTCACGCGGGACGTAACCATGCTCAATTGATTAAAGATTTCTTAAAAAACAATAAGAATGAGACCGATCCAGTGGAACTGTTAAAAGCGCTGCAAAAGGTATTAGAGGAGAGTGCACATACTGGCATCAATCCTAAAGGCAGTCTGGCAAGACGTCTGGATTTCATTGAGGCGAAAATTGGAACAAAAGATAATCCAGCATTGAAAATTATCAATCATGAAGCCATAAATACACGTCTTGGGGAGCGAGCAATTGCACGTGCTGAAGCGGCGCAGAATAGGCAAGGCGATACGGCACCGAGGTAACAACTCTTGACAGTAACAAACGTAGCTCACTGCCATTAAGTTAAGAAAATTTGTCATCCCCGCGAAGGCGGGGATCCATCTATCAAACAAGGTAAGGAGCTAACTTGAGGCGTGGATTCCCGCCTTCGCGGGAATGACAGTAACTTAATGGCAGCGAGGCTTTACAAATCCCGCTAATCGCTTTATGATCTTGATATTTGATACGATAATCAAATAATAAGGTGATGAGTATGACATGGGGCGGTAAAAGAACGGGTTCTGGCAGACCGCGCGGTGAGCCGAGCGTGGTGTTGCGGGTACCTTCCAGCCGAGTGGGTGATGTTAAAGCCTTGCTTGCCGGAAACAGTCATACAGCAAAACTTCCTCTATATGCATCCTCTGTCCGAGCCGGCTTCCCTTCTCCAGCCGATGATTATATTGAATCCATGCTGGATTTGAATGAATACCTGGTTCAACATCCCGCAGCAACGTTTCTGGTCACCGCTTCCGGCGATTCCATGCAGAACGCCGGGATTCAATCAGGCGATTTGCTTATTGTTGACCGCAGCCTTGAAGCAAGCCATGGTAAAATTGTGATTGCGGCGCTTGATGGCGAACTGACGGTTAAACGATTGTCCAAAAAAAATGGTTGTGTGCAATTAATTCCTGAAAACGCTGATTATCAGCCTATTGATATTACCCGAGAGGCAGATTTGGTAATCTGGGGTGTAGTTACGCATATTATTCGGCGGGCAGAGTAGATTTTACGGGCGGGCACGGCTGTAATCAAAGCATAGCATTTTAGCGAAATTTGGGTATATAATGCCCGTTCAAACAGGACACGGGTTTTTCCCGTCATTATAAATGGCATGAGGATTGTGCATGTACGTTATCAATGAATACCAACTGGTGACTTTATCAAGCGATGTTTACCTGACTAATTTCAACATAGGCGCCAAAATTCCCAACCCTAAGCTGGCGGCTATTCTGGCTACTTTAAAACAGTTTAAAAAACTTGAATGCACGGAGCAGCAATTGGGCGATTTGGCAGCGCAATTTCAGGTCGATGCCGCCGCATTGAAAAAAGTGCTGATTGAACAGCTTAATGTTCTCAAACCCCTGCTTCACCAGAAAATACCTTTGATTTATATTAACTCTGACGATCAACTAATAACCAGCGTCCTGCAGGAAACTCTGGATAAAGAATTTAATGTCCAGGTTGTGCCTGAAAATACACAGAATTTTCAGCGCGACTCCATGGTCATTTTTTTCAGGCAAAATTATTCCCACGCCGCATTCAACACTCTGTATCAGAATCTTGCAGAAGATGTTTACCTCATCACAGCTGGCGTGCTGCATAAAATATTGATCGTGGATAATCTGTATTTTGCCGGCAGCGGATTACCCACTCATTTTTCCAATCTGCACCAGCTCATGGCTTATTTAAACAGCGATATTCCCGCCACCAAAAACAACTGGCTGCTGTTCTATCGCCAATTAATCAAAAACTCACTCGATAAATTTCCTGATCCGGAAATCAACAGCTGTCAACGTGCCTATATCGCTTATTGCATCTATCGTTTTGCTTCACAATATACCAATCTGTGGAACAGCCCAACGCCGCTGGATCAGATTAACTGCTTCTGGCAGGCTGATCTGACCAGCTTTACTATCCAGAGTGAAGCCGCTCTTCATTCCCCGTTCTCAGAACATGATATGAAGTTAAACCTGAAAAACGTCAAAGAGCTGGAGGCAGTCTAAATCATGGCAACTCCCAAAAAATCGGTATTTATAAACAGCCTTATCGAAGCAAGCCTTGATGCCCAGGTTTATCAGGATCTGCGCAAAACCTTTGCCAGAGAAACGATTTCATTTATCAGACATGGCAACTTGTCAATTACCAATACCAATCCCAAACTGATAAGCCGGGTGCAATTTACTGAATGTGAAATTACCCCTTTTCACAAGAATGACATCAGCTGCGAGGAAACAGAACCGGCGCAATTTACCCGCCAGAACTCAACCGCAAAATTTGCCGATCGCCGCATAGACTTTGCAACAATCCAGCAACTACTGACGGCTACGTTTTCCCCTGCTGCATCCGGAACTCGCCCCTACCCGTCAGCAGGCGGATTATATCCGGTTGAGCCGCTGGTTTTTTTGTTTAACGATCGCATTAATGGCTTTAACGATAAACCGCAAGGTTGTTACCATTTCCGGCCAGTCAGTAAAAAGCTGCAATTAATCAAGGAGCTGGATATCAACCATTTTTACCAGAAAATGCTGCATGAATTTGTCGGTAACGAAAGCGGGCATTGGCCGAATTTCTGTATTCTTTACCTTGCTCACCTGGGCAAAGCAATTTTTAAATACCGTTACCGCGGCTATCGCCATGCACTGATGGAGGCAGGCGCCATGTACCAACAAGCGACCCTCACGTCGCAACAGGCTGGTTTACGCACGACAGTATGGTCAACATTCAGCGAACAACAGATGTTATTTGAACTTGGCCTTAATCATGAAACATACCTGCCTTTGACTATGCAGCTCTTTGGTTATGGAGAATAAAAAATGACGTTAGCCGGACTCAGGGATTTTCCGCTACTGCCGCAATGCAAAGCTAATCACGCATCCATTCAGCATGCGGTAAAATTCAAATTATGCACCGAGAGCCTGTTATCAGCCCCTAAATCAGCCATCATTGACGGCATTATCAGCTACGGCGGCAGTACAAGCATTGGCTTAAAACTACCCCGTAAGGCTTATGGCGAATTTCACGAGCGCAACCATTTATTTACCCGGGTTGCAGTAAATAATCGAAAAAAACTGCAGGATATCCAACCGGCAAGTTACCGCGATAAATTGCTGGCGCTCTGTCAGCTTAAAGAGCGCAATGAACAAACCTGCCTTGAACACCTGTTTTCATGGACCACGATCTACAACCTTTTTGATGAGCAACCGCAGGATTATTTTTATAACGCCATTTCATTAAATTGTAATAAAGCAGACAGCCGTTTTATTAATTTCAGCGACAGCTGTGCCTGCGCGGCTCACCCCGACAAGCAAAGCGCGCTCTATAATTCACTCATGGAATTTCTTGAGCGGCAGGCGCTGTTAGGCAGCTGGTTATCCAAAACATACCAATATACGATTAATCCTGAAATTTTACGGGACATTACGCCTTATACCGATTTGGTCAACCAGTTTCTTGATAATGGCGAACTGGTTATTGTCCAGAACGGCAACAAGCTGCCTGGACACACGGTTATTATCTTTTATTTTGCCCATTCGGATGATGATCTGGTTAAATACTCTATCGGTTCAAGCAGCGGGTTGACATTGGAAGAAGCGCTGCTTTCCTCGTTTGAGGAGCTCTATCAGTGTTATTCGTTCCTGTATAATGCGGAAAGCTCTGAAGGGCTGGAAGATAAGGCAGGCGCTGGATACCACCTTGAATTTCAAAAATGTAACTATAAAGCCGTACGGGAAACGATTCCGTTTACACATCAACTGACGCCTTATCAGGTGAACTCACTGGCCGATCTGCAGCAAAGCAAACGTTTCAGTTATGACGAAGTAGTTAACGCACTTGGTGAAATGTCCAGAGATATTTATTATTATCACGCTTATAACCGCGAGCTTGATTTACATTATACCAAATTAATCAGCCCCGATTTTTTTACTCATATGGCCTTGGGCAAAAACTTAAACGTCGATAATCAGTATGCGAGGAGGCTTGGTATTAGTCCTGAAAATGCTTATATGGGAAAAATACCGTTTCCTTAATTATAAAAAAGCATTTACAAACTAAAAACAAGAATATAAAGTAGGGTTTCGCGTTTATAAAACTGAATTAGTGATGAAAAACAAAAGCTTGGGTTGTTTGCAAGTTTGGCACCATTAAAGCTGTTGCCGGTTTTTCAGGATGAGATTACTTAAACCAGAGGGAATTTGTATGAATAACAAGAAAATTTGTGCTTTAGCTTTTGCTCTTGCATCAACAGCTTCACAAGCAGGAACAATGGGCCCAGCTTACGTACCTGAGCGTTTGCTTTTCGTCGAGGGCGGTGTTTCATACTCACACGCTTTCTATGATAGCTATGCCGTATTTCCTGAATCAAGAACACTGATTACTCCAAACGGCTACGCCATTAACCCAAAAAGAACTTATCCTAATGATTTCTTCGGCGGTTACATTGGTTCTTCTATTTATTGGCCATCTGATTGGTTAATGAATACTCGCTACGACATGTATGGCGAAAAAACCAGACGTAATTATACTGCTGGTACAGCTGCCCGTCTGGCTCCAACAAAACTGTCATTTACTCTTGATAAAGTATTTGGCGATATCAGAACATTCAGCTACGGTATCGGTGCTGGCGCTATTGTTGAAACCCTGAACGAAGGTGATTTCTTAGTCGTTGTTTCTGCTGACAACCCTTCATCTGAATCTATCCAGGGCCGTACACGTATCGATCCTTTGGTTGAAGGTTTCGCGATGTACCGCTTTGACAATGGTTTCGGTATTAAATTCAATGCTGGCTACCAAATTCCTGTTAACAGCAAATTTGGCAGCGGTGATTTGAACCTGAACCTGGGTATCAACTACGCTTTTTCAATCTAAATTATAACTAGGAGAATATTGTAATGGATAACACAAACAAAGATTTCGATATGGAAGTTGAAGTTTTATTCGATGACAGCGTAAACTTCGATCCTTCTCTGTCTTCTTGCTGCTGCTGCTGCACTGCTGCTACTTCAGAAGATTCAGAAGCTTAAGATATCAAAAACGAAGCCCGGACTTAGTGAAGCTAAACCCGGGCTGCGGTTCTCCCCCTCCCGATGAGACGTAACAATCATGAAGTTTATTGCTAATCTGAGCGGTACTGTCCTGTGTCCATACCAAATCCTTCTGGATATGGCTGAGCAAATTTCAAATTGCCCTCCTGGCATCAGGCATCTTGCATTTACACCCATTTGTGAATTGAATTCGACAAATGACTGGATTAATCTTGAATCACTGGGCAAACCGGTTGCTGTCAGGGCAAAAGCACTGAGCGACCTGATTTGCACAACACTGAAAAAGCAAGCGGTAACTACCGCGGTGATTACTGTTTACCTCGGAAATAACAGCTTAACCAGCGATAACCTGTATAGCTTATTGTATCTGGCTGAAACACTGGATTTCCTGCAAGTCGCTTTTTTGGCAACACCTGACATCATTGAAACCCTGAAAGCCAAAACAGCTTGCCTGGCAGCAAACGCCCAGGTAACAATTGCTGATGCTGCTGATTTTCATGAACCAGTGAGCATGCAATTAAAAGCAAACCGTTTTTCGTTATTAAAAACTTATGGTTTTAGCTTTAACGATGATTTTTTATTGCAGGAAACCATTCCTGATGCGGAATTAAACCAATTGATAGGCTTCTCCTGGCTTTGCCTGAAAGCAGGCTGCTATGACACGCCTTGCCGATTATTGGAACAAGCGGGTAAACATCCCAAGATTAGCCGAGAGAAACAGGAACATTTGTTCATGCATTTGCTCTTTATGCGTTTCTTCTCACATCAATACGCCGCAGTTGCTGAATCCGAGTTTCCTGAGCATTTTGATTATGTCGAAGCGTCAGAAGTCACTGCACTGCAATTTTTGGCAGCCTATTCCGCTACGTTAAGCCGTAATCTACCGATTGCTAAAATTTTCTTCAATAAATGCGGCATTAATGAACAAATGCCGTTAACCGATGAAAATTCTCTTTACCGCCTTAACCTTTTTGCGCTATCCAAAGTCTTGCAAGGCGAAATTGATACGGCATTTGAACTTGAATTCCGTATCAAAGCGTTTATTGCAGAGCACAACATTGATACTGTTGGACTAAAATACGTCAATTTTATTAATATTGCCCGGCTGTATAAAAAAATTAAAGACTATGATCTGTCCCTGCAATTTTATACCAATGCCTATAACGAAATCAGCGGCGGCGGTTATAGTTCTTCCGATCATATTTATTACAATATCAATCTTGGCAGCCTTTATGAGGCAGCAGACGACAACCAGACAGCGCTTGCTTACTGGATAAAAGCAGCGTTACACTGGCTGGCCTGCAGCAATAAATATGAACTGTCGTGGCGTCCGCGGCTGGTATTATGCCAGGAAAAAATCACTGACATTATTAATCCTTTACCGGTCAATAAGGCCAACCAGTTTCTGATTGATAAAATCACCAGCCTGCTCCAGACATGCGAAATTAACCTTGCAGCCAGAGCGTTGCCTGCCTGTCGGTTTATTGATGACAGTGATCAAACGCATAAGCAGCAGTGTCATATCAATCATGACATCGTCTTGTTTACAAGCCGCGATAGTCAGGCAGAGCCTGCCAGAAGAGCGGAGTCTGAACAGCAATTGGCAACTCTGGTCCTGAATTATCTGCATTCAATCATGGCGATAACTGACGACCAGAATCTTTTTATTGTTGATACTCAGCTGGATAATAATTTCCTGACGACAGCAGAACAGGCAATTGCATTTGCCAATCTGGCGAATTGCGAGCGTTGCTATTTTAATGGTTCATGGCTGGATAAAAATCAAGTTAAAGCGGAGCAACCACCAGCGGTTTCATTGTCGAAGGTTATTCAATCCATTTCTCAAAGCGAGAACGGACTGGCAATTAAATATAAACGCAGTTTCCTTAATAAGATCCTGCGTGACAGCCAGGAAATTGATGTGGTTAAACAACTGCAGCAACCAGGCCGGCATGATGTTGGGCGTTTGCCATTGGGAGTTGTGGCGGCGTTGGCGCGAAAGCGGGTGTTGAATATTGAGTATTAATACCCCATTTTTCCCTCTCCCCAGCCCTCTCCCGATACGGGAGAGGGGAAAAGCTTCTTACTTTAACACCCTCTCCCTCTTCAATAACTCAACAATCTTCTCAACACACTGCTCCGGACTGTTAACCGCCGTCTCCAAAACCAAGTCCGGTTGCGCCGGGATCTCATAAGGACTGCTGATACCCGTGAAATGGCTTAACTCACCGGCTCGTGCTTTTTTATACAACCCTTTGACATCACGTGCCTCAACTACTGCCAGTGGCGCATCGACAAAGATTTCAAGGAATTGCTCATTACCTATGCGGGCACGTGCCATTTCACGTTCAGCCTGAAAGGGCGAAATAAACGAAACCAGGGTAATCAAACCCGCTTCGGCCATCAACTTCGCTACTTCGGTGATACGGCGAATATTCTCGGCACGATCACTTACCGTAAAATCAAGATCGCGGTTTAATCCGTGGCGGATGCAGTCGCCATCGAGCAGCATGGTATGCTTGCCCAACGCGTTAAGTTCGCGCTCCAGCAGATTGGCTATGGTTGATTTACCAGCCCCTGACAAACCGGTAAACCAGAGCACAACGGGTTTTTGCCCCTTAATCGCCGACCGTTGTGCCTGATTAATCAGCCAACTCTGGCCAGAATCAGTATTGCTGTTGCGGGATGACTGAATAAAACCTGCGGCAACAGTCTCAGAACTCAGCCGATCAATCAGAATAAAACCACCCAGCTCCCGATTTGCGCTATAGGGTTCAAATGCTATCGGCCGATCCAGAAACAGATCGCAATCGCCGATTTCATTAAGGTTTAACTCATTTGCCGCCAACTGCTCAAAGGTATTAACATCAATACGATAACGAGGTTTCCCGGGTGTACACAAGGCCGTAGCAGTATGGCATTTCAGCAAATACTGCCTGCCTGAAACCATGGCGGTTTCATTGAGCCACAATAGCCTGCAATTAAATTGATCCGATACCAGGACTGGCTTATCGGCCGCGGCCAATACGTTTCCTCGGGAAATATCAATTTCAGTATCCAGGATCACCGTTATTGACTGACCGGCGACGGCAGTTTTTAAATCACCGTCATGGCAAACCAGGCGGGTAACATGGGCTGTCTGCCCGCCAGGCAATACCTGAATTAAATCGCCGGCTGCCAGTGTTCCGGCTGCAATGCGGCCGGCAAATCCTCTGAAATCAGAATGCGGACGGTTAACCAATTGTATAGCCATGCGAAAGGGTTGTGCCTGACGTTGTGCGTTATTGTCAATCTGCTCCAGATACGGCAGTAAGGCCTGCTCTGTATACCAGGGCATGAATTCTGATAACGCAGTAATATTTACCCCTTTTAAAGCAGAAACCGGTATAGCACACCACTGCTCAATTCGAAGCGACTGCATAATCTGTTGAAATTCGGCTTTGATTGACTGATAGATCTGCTCGTCATAGGCAACCAGATCCATTTTATTCACCGCCAGTATAATCTGCTTAACCCCAAGCATTGCGGCGATAAAACTGTGGCGTCTGGTCTGGGTGACAATTCCCTTTCGAGCGTCAACAATAACAATCGCAGCATCGGCAGTTGATGCGCCTGTCGCCATATTACGGGTATATTGTTCATGGCCTGGCGTATCAGCAACAATAAATTTTCGTTTCCCGGTGGCAAAATAGCGATAAGCAACATCAATGGTAATCCCTTGCTCACGCTCAGCAGCCAAACCATCTAGCAGCAAAGCCAGATCAGGTTCATCCTCAGTAGTGCCAAATTTTTTGCTGTCGCTTAGCAGCGCATGCAATTGATCATCGTAGATCTGCCCAGTCTCAAACAAGATCCGGCCAATCAAAGTTGACTTGCCGTCATCGACTGAGCCGCAGGTTATAAAGCGCAGCAGTTCTTTTTGATCAAGCGTATTCAGATAATCAGTAAAATCGCCTTTTGGATCACTCATTAGAAATAGCCCTCCTGCTTTTTCCTCTCCATCGAGCCGCTGCTATCATGATCAATCAATCTGCCCTGCCGCTCGGAATAGTTACTGCGCACGATTTCTTCAATAATATCAGGCACTGAAGCTGCGGTTGATTCAATAGCGCCAGTTAATGGATAACAACCGAGGGTACGGAACCTTACCATTCTGGATTCCGGTTGTTCGCCAGCAGCCAGGGGAAGCCGCTCATCATCGACCATAATCAATGTGCCATTGCGGTTAACAATGGGACGGTTGGCAGCAAAATACAACGGCACAACCGCTATTTTTTCCCGATAAATGTATTGCCAGATATCAAGCTCTGTCCAATTGGATAACGGGAAAATCCGCAGGCTTTCCCCCGGATTATGACGAAGATTATATAAATTCCATAATTCCGGCCGCTGACGTTTGGGTTCCCAATGGTGATTTTTATCCCGCAGCGAAACGACCCGCTCCTTGGCACGTGATTTTTCCTCATCACGGCGAGCGCCGCCGAAAACAGAATCGAAACGGTATTGATCCAAAACCTGTCTTAATGCAGCTGTTTTCATGGTATCGGTATAATAAGACGAACCATGGCTGAACGGATTAATATTTTGTTCCAGCCCTTCAATATTGGTATGGGTAATCAATTTCAGATTAAACCGACTAACGGTCTTATCCCTGAATTCAATCATCTCCCGAAATTTCCAACCGGTGTCCACATGGACCAACGGAAAAGGAACCTTTCCCGGAAAAAAAGCTTTAATCGCCAGATGCAACATGACAGAACTGTCTTTGCCAATAGAATAAAGCATTGCCGGGTTGACTGATTCGGCGACGACTTCACGAATAATATGAATACTTTCTGCTTCCAGATAGTCCAAATGATTAAGCGGCATCCTGCTGTCCCTTGATAATTCATCACATTCACCCGCGCAGAATAGCATGTCATCAGTTATGTTAAAACCAGGGCAACAGCAATTAAATTTTATGATATTATTCTTTTTTTTAACAATACCCTTCTCCCGTATCGGGAGAAGGTGCCCGAAGGGCGGAAGAGGGCAAATAGGCTGTTGCCGCTTTACGCCATTCCCCAGATGGGGAGAAGGGATAACAGGATGTAACATTCCCATGAACAAGACGTTTCTGCTAATCCAGGCGAAAAACCTCGCCGCCATTGCCTTGCCCATCAGTGCAGGCCGCCTGATTAATATAGCCGGGAATTTTATCGTCATGATGATGGTTGCCCAATATGGTAAACAACAGCTTGCTGCCGGGATGCTGGCTGTCTCCAGCACCATTGCTGTCCAGACTTTTGCCTCAACCATTTTTTATGCCATTGCAATCCGCATCCGTTATTGCTACGGCCAGAACCAGCCGCTGCATACCGTTGGCCGTCTGGTGAATAACAGCATCTGGCTGGCGCTGGTTATCGGGATAATCGCGGTATTGGCTCTCGATAATATGGATAAACTACTGGTTGCTCTTGGTCAGGAAAGAGAGCTGGTTTCATTAGCGAAAGGCTATTTTCACTATGCCGCCCTCGCTATGCTGCCCTTATTGATTATGACCATCTTCGGCCAGTTTCATATCGGGATTGGCAAACCCCGCTTTGCCTTACTGGTTGAAGCAATAAGCCTCCCCTTAAACCTGTTGATTGCCTATGGAACTGTATCAGGCCATTTTGGTTTACCTGCTTCAGGATTAGCTGGCGTAAGCCAGGCTAATCTGGCCGTGCAATCGCTCATGTCTATTGCAGTGTTGATTAGCGTCTATTTCCAGCCGGCCAATCGGCCATATCAATTGTTCAGTAACCTGTTCAGAATAGACTGGTCTATATGCCGCAGCCTGCTAACGCTTGGTCTGCCGATTGGGCTGCAGTTTGGCGGCGAGCTTTCAGCAATGGCGGCAGCCAGTTATCTGATGGGATATTATGGCGTTGATGCCATGGCAGCATTACAGATTAGCAATCAATATTCAATCATAATCATTATGCTGAATTTTGGCCTGGCGCAAGCGTTATCGCTTGTCGTCAGTGAAGCCTATGGCCGGCAGGAAACAGCGGAATCAATAGCGCTTATTCTGAAAGCCGCGCTATTACTATTTATGTTATATATGGTACCGGTAATTATCCTGTTTTCTACCTGCTATAGCCGTTTTGCCGAATTTTATCTGGGCGTCGGAGCGCTACAGCCGCATTTTGAGTATTTAATTCAGGCTTTTTTTACCATCAGCGCACTATTTCTAATACTGGACGGAATACGCAACGCCATCAGCAGCGCCTTGCGCGGCCTGCACGACTCACGCACCGCCTCACGTATTAACCTGACGACATTATGGCTAATATCATTACCCGCTAGCGGGCTGGCCGTATTTGTGTTTAACGGCAGCCCGGTCACATTGCGATTAAGCTTTATGAGCGGTTTTATCGTTGCCGTTTTCTGGCTGGTCCGGCCTTTAACCCGACATTTTCAAAGTAGTTTGGATTTTTCAGCAGCTTAGGTTGGGTTGTTTTACGCCAAGGGTTATTCCTTGATCAAGTCAGGAAGGATACATTACAATGTTTGCGCTGGGATGCATGTTTTCATGAATAATACCGCCAACTCAAATTTGCTCCCCGCTGCCTGTCTTCTCTTAGCCTGGAGTTAAGTATGTATTATTATGGCGCTTATGATTTTTTGCTTCAAAGCCAATTAGCCCTGCCGGGTTTTAGCGAAAAGACTATCCCGGCAGACACAGCAGACGTAACCATTTCCTATGGCGAAGTTAGTCCGGTTGGGCTCGCTAACCCGATTGAGCAGGGGTTTGCATTTCAGCGTAACCAGACCGAATACTGGTTATCTCTGCCGACAATAGCCCGTTTTCTGGTCTGCAAGGGTCAGACTATTATCATTGAGCCGGCGCCAAATGTTGATCCGGACAGCATCACCGCTTTCCTGCTTGGGCCTTGTCTGGAGGCTTTATTAAAACAAAGGCATTTGATTATACTGCCAGGATTTGCCCTGCAAATTGACCAAAATGCCATTGCGTTTACTGGTACTCTTGGTACCGGCCAGGCAATGCTGCAGGCATTTTTTTATAAAAAAGGGTATTCGTTTCTGGCAGGTAATACTTTTGCGCTGAATCATCAGGGGCGGGTTTTATCCGGATTATCCCATATTGAGCTCAGCCAATCGATTATTAAACCATTAGCCTTAAGCACACCGGAATTACGGCCGCTCAGACCTGGGATTGACAAGTATCTTCTTCCGCTTGCACAACAGCATTGCCCTGACAGCCTGACGTTGCGAACATTCTATACCCTGAAAATGCATCAAAAATCCACTATTACATTTTCGGCGAGTAACACAAATGCTTATCTGCAGCAAATTTGTCCTGATGATAGTGAAATGATTGATATTTATTTACCGAAAACCGGATTTAAACTGCAACAAATCGTTGATGCGATTAATCAGGATATCGTTGAGCGAGGCCAACATTATGCATAATACTAAAGGAATTGTCTGGTTATCTTCTTATCCCAAATCGGGAAATACCTGGTTTCGCATTACTCTTTCGCGGCTGCTCAATCGTTCTCCCGAGCTTTGTTATATTAACGATATCGATAAAATTTTAGGTTCGCGGATGGTAGCAAACCGGGTCTGGATGAACAAAATGCTTGGTTTGGACAGTACCCTGTTAACCGATGATGAAATCGACCGGTTACGGCCCGAAGCCCATCGCTGGTATGCCGGGCAAGCCAAACGCACTATCTATATCAAAACCCACGATGCCTATACGCTTGTTGATCAAAAAACGCCTTTGTTTCCAGCTCAGGGTTGCCTGGGAGCCATCTATTTTATCCGCAATCCGCTTGATGTCGCTATTTCACTTGCCCACCACGTCAAATGCCCCCTTGACTGGAGCATTCATATGATGGGGAATAGTGAATTTGCCATTCCGTTCTCCGATAAGTTTACCGATAACAGAGATAAACAGCTACGCCAAAAGCTGCTATCGTGGTCATTGCATGCCCAAAGCTGGACTGCTGCTGATTTGCCGATTAATGTTCTGGTTTTACGCTATGAAGACATGATTACCGCACCGTTAGAAACATTTGCCAAAGGGGTACAATTTCTCAATCTGGATATTTCAGCAACGGTGTTACAAAAAGCGATTCAGGATACGTCTTTTGATAAACTGCAGCAATTTGAGAAAAGCCACGGCTTTAAGGAAAATCCTGGCCATCAGGGGCAATTTTTTCGGAAGGGAATTGCAGGCGATTGGCGGGAAACGCTGAATGATGCTCAGGTTGAAAAAATTATTCAGGATCATGGCGATGTAATGCGGCAATTTGGGTATTTGAACGAAAATAATCAACCAATGTAATTTTTGGTTAAAACGACCCAACCATTCCGACAGGCGCCGGTGCTGATTCTGGCGTCTTATTCGGCCCCTTTATCATTGTCAGAATATCCTGATATAAAGCCGCGGTGGATTCATCCCGTGCTCCCGGGAAAAACCATGCTCCCCAAGTTCGTGTCGGCCTGGTTTTAGCTGTCAGTTCTTTTTCAATAAACTGCAATAAGGCCGTGGTTTTCGCCTGTTTTGCCGCCAGAGCCCGCTCTTGAGTAATATCTACTTTATCCTTCAGCAGTTCCTCAATTTTCTTCACAATTGCCGCAGCGCTTGCGGAATAAAGTTTATTATTAACTTCGACACCGCCGCCATGTAATATATAGTTATGTTCAAACAACCTGGTATAGACCTCAAGCAGAATAACTTGCTGCGGCAAAACAGCGACCTGATCGCTTGCTCCATGCCTCTGATCATAGATATCATTGTCTACTGTTTTAAATTTAACCGACACATTCGGGCCAGAAGTTAGCCTGTCACGTTCCAGAAGCCGAAATACCCTTGAACAATCTTTTATTGATCGCAAGGTATAAATTTCTATTGTTTGCACGCTATCACTTGCTTCCGGAATACTGGCAATAACCTGATTGACTTCTTTGCTGCCGAAAATCAAATCGACACATGCCCGCCAGGCAGTATTAATTGCCGGATCGCCTCTGCGAAAAGTAAGAACCCACTTCGCTTGCTGTCCAGCCTCACTATCGTTTTTTGCGTTTACCAGCACCAGACGCTCGCGCTTCAAACTGCTCAACGTATGAATATCGAATTTGACAGCGTTGCTACCGACACTGACAGCACCTCCATTTTTATACGACTTGATTTGATTATTTTCAAGCGAGTAATAATAACTGTGTTGATAGTAAATACTGTTTTCCCAGACTGGCTTTAGACGGTCTCTCAATTGGGCGGTAAAATACGCAAGATCCTCATCCAGATCCTCTTCTCCTTTTTGGTTCAGGGTATTAAACAAAAACCGGGCTGTTTCCTGATAAAGCTGTTGAATCAGATTGGCGCTTGCAGGAATAAAATTGCTTTTAAATCGATCGAAATCTGCCAGCGCCCTCCTATACTGGCTACAAATCTGTTGATGACGCTCGTTATGGCCAGCGGCAGGTTTCTCGCTGTAGCGCATATCAAACAGGCTTTGCTCAAGCAGCATTGTCGCCTTGTATAATTGACCAGCGAGATGCAGGGCATCGGAAAAAGCCTTTTGATTAGGCCTATTTTCTTGCGAATCCCCTTCATTTGCATTGTCAGTTTCGGTAGTTTGTCTTTGACTTAACATGGCATATTGGATTCTTTGGAAGAGTAATAATTTATTGTACCTTATCTACCTTAAGAATTACTTAAGGTTGGGTCGTTTTGAACCAACATCTTTGTTGGGTCAAAACGACCCAACCTACAGACTAGGAGTTTCGTTGTCTGGAGGAACCTCTCTTTTAATCTGCTCTGATACCCCTTGTCCTTTAACTTTCCAAAGACCGAAACAAGTAAAACCTTTACCGAAGATTGTTTCGACCCCACTCAGAAACCATGCTGCCAGCTTGTTTCGTCTTTCGCCAATCAACGCCTTAGGACTCATTGCTTCATCTGCAACGTTGCCATGATAAAAATACTGTTTAAACTTATTTAATTTATCTTCGGGCGAGTTGTTTTTATTGGCTAAAATGTCTTCCAGAGTTTGCATTACAGCGTGTTTTTTTCCAAGTAATGTAGTAAGAGCGTGAGCTAGCTTTTCCTTTTTTCTTTCCTCTGAATCACCTACGGAATAAATATTACTCTCTAAATGTTGCCGGTATTTTTGGCAAATGCCTAATAGCTTGTCGACTCTTTGCTGTGTTTTCCTGTCTTGATCTGATGAGGCCTGTGAGCTATGGACTGCCGGTTGCTGAACTGTCTGAGGCGGTACATTTGAACTAGCCGGACTGGCCGGCTCTGGATGAGCATCTTCTATAACAGGTTCTGCAACAGGTTGGGTCTGGTTATAGTTCAGCACTAATTCTTTAACATGCTGGTTATTTTCATTGATAATTTCCAATGCAGAACGTGATGGCAACCGGCTTTCCAATTTATCATACCCTTCCTGTTGCAACCGATTCGCCAGATTTTGAAAAGCCTCGCTACCGTTTGCAGGAAAGCGCTCGATTTGATGCCGCTTTAATATTCGCCCCAAGCTGCGTTCTAAAATTTCCCCTATCGGTTTATCCTGAGCATTATCAGAATGCTTCAGCGCGGGAATAATCTGCTCCTGGAAAGTATACAAACAATCCAGGCCCCAGGTTACGCCATCAATTCGCTCTCCGCCAGCCCTTCCTGTTAATGCATGGCTAGCTACTGCACGTAATGCCTGGAGATGCCCCATTTGAGCAATCTCAACCAGCCGGTCGAACTTATTAATGCCCTGTCGATAAGAGTCATGTTTAAGTTGAAACTGGAGAACTTTCCAATGATCTCGCGCTGTTTTCGCCCGTGCTTTCAAATTCTGAAAAATCTCCTGTGCCAGATTGGAGTGTTCATCCTTCCCGGCGTTTACCAGAGTAATAAATTTTTTAAATAATTTGGAAAAATCAGCATTCGGATTTTGCAGCTTTTGTTTTAAGGCAAAAAACTCTTGATCTGGATGCCCATCTTTCATCGCTTGCAACGCGGCCGGATCTATCCTCTGCGCATCCAGCAATGTTGGCGCCTGAGTTACAGGAGCCGCCTCTTGTGCAATAGCCCGAATATCCAGAATAGCTGCCTGCGCCAGATCCTGTTTACTATTATCAGCCTTAGATACAGCAGGCGGATACAGCTGTTTAAACATCCTGCAATTTCGCAGCAAGAGCTCCATTATATTATCAGCAACATAATGAGAAACCCAATTACCGCCATGCCCATCATAAACACCCAGGCAGCAAGCTTCACCAGCTACCAGAGTTTGCACGGCAACAGAAACATTATCTTCCGAGCCATCCTGAATTGCCTGCCTCGCCAGAAATGCCGCCAAATCTTGTTCGGATTCTTTATTGCCAGAGTAACGTGTTAAACAGTCGTTTAAATACAGTTCATGTTGCTCTTTATTCGCGTTCTGCCCAATCGCGTCAGTAAAACCATCACAGGTTGTAATAACCTGGATTTTGACTTGAGCCAATGTTGCCGGTTGTTGATTAATTTTTACATCCTGGAGCAACTCAGGCAGGCTCAACGTATCAATCTGAGGCAGGGAAATAAGAATATTTTTATTAAAAATATGATCTCCTAACGCCCGGGATACAGCAAGGGTTGGACCCGGTCCCATTAATCTATTGTTGGGCGTTATCTGGCCGCCCGCATCTTCAATGCGTTGCTTTTCATCGGGATTATCCGGTTTATGAACAATTGAATTTAAGCGGACAACTTTTAATACCTTGCCCTCCAGGTCATAAACCGCGGCAAAGGCAGCAGCATCCGCCACCAGGGCGGTAACCAGATGCTCCTGGCCATCATACACGACGGTTATTGCTGTCGTTCCTGCAGCTGCAGCTTGTGGTTCATATTGCAAACCTTCATCAAGTGCTACATAAGTAGAGACTAATGCCATCTTAATTCCTTCCGGATGAGGCAGTACCGCAGTTTCTATACCAAATCCAACCAGGGCATCCTCTTGTTCCTGACGTTTATTGCCCATGGTTTCAAAATAACCAAATTTTCTTTTCTTCGAGGCACCTGATTCATCCTTGATGCCCGGTTTGGAGATTATTGTGTCTGTCATATTGGTCACTACTCTTATGCAGTTAGGTCTACTGATATTATAAGCGAATATTCTTAACTATTTATTAAATCGATACCAAGCAGGTTGGGTCGTTTGACCCAACATCACTTATCTTCAATCAATTCCAGGCTAGGAGCGCTTGTTGAAAAGCTTGTTGGGTCAAACGACCAACCTACTATAAAGTGGCAAGACAGTGTATAATCCGTGATCCTTATGGATAAAAGAAGGCTATACACATGAAAAAAGCAGCAATTTTGCTATTGGCAACCCTCCTCCCTTTGCCGCTGTTTGCTACAAACCAGACCAATAACGTCAGTGCTGAACAGGTTCTCTATTATATTAATCAATACCGTAGCGAACATCATCTGCAACCGTTGAAACTGGATAGCAGGATGTCTGAACAGGCTCGGCTACACAGCCTTGATATGGCAACGCATAAAGTGCCTTTCGGCCATGATGGTTTCCGAAACCGGATAGGGATAATCTACAAACAGGTGAATTCACCCCGCGGCGGCGCAGAGAATGTCGCTTATAATTACAAAACTGCACAAGACGTAGTTTATAACTGGGTACGCAGCCCCGGGCACCAGCGTAATATTGTCGGCAATTATAATCTCACAGGCATTGGAATCGTGCGTGACAGCCAGGGAAAATTATACTATACCCAACTATTTGTGCGGGCCGGGTAAAATTGCCGGGCCATTGCCAAACAGCTTCTGGTATGAGGTATGCAAATTAGCTTTATGAGCCTGCAGTTCTGAAGCATTAGTCTGCTGGAGTCTGGTTAAATAACCGGTTTCCGCATAATTGGTATTAACCATCTCATTAATAACGCCGGGTTTATTCCTGTTTTTAGTTGATTGCACTTTTGAGGGGCCGCCCTGATCTTCGGTGCTAAAGGATGCGGCTGCGCCCTGCAGATTATATAAGTTGTATGCTGTATCGAGCCGGTATTGCACATAATCAAGCGGACTTTTTCCGGCAATATATCCCTTCATCGCATCAATTACATTTTGTTTCTCAGGGGTTAAGTTCGGATCGACACTCAGGCTTTTCAGCAACTCCACCCGGCCAGCTACTGCCTGATAACGCTCATTAGCGCTTTTACAGCCTGCCTGGGATATGGGCTCACTGAAAACCGACAGCGTCTGCATCAACATTCCAAACTGTTTCTTTTTATAACTGCCATCGGCGAACATTTTTAACAAACATAAGACTGCAAGGTTGTTAAAATCAGCTGAAAGATTATCGAATTCAGCAACCGCCCAGCTTGTCCTGTAATTCTCAATTAGCCTGACTGTGTTAACGCCAGCTTCTGAATTTTTAAAATAAAATTCGCGTTTTTCTGCATCAGTCAGAAAACTGACATAATGCCAGTGGGCATTTTTATAACAACGGGCAATACTTGTCTGCATCGCTGGCGGAAAAATATAACGATGGTGATATAGCGTTGATAATAAAGCGATATCTACCATCAAGGCCGCTTCAGCATTCGCATCATTAAGGCTTGCGCTGTTTAATTCTACCGTATGCTGATTGACTGGAATATTCTGCACATAAATCAGTTCAAATGGCATGCCTTTCCTGACTTGCGCCCGATTATAGTGATGAGCGCCGATCAAAATCTGGCGGGCACTCTCACGTTGGCGGTTACGGTTATCCAACAACCGTTCATAAGCCGAACTATGCAGTGAGGTTAACAGATTATAAACAATAGGTCCTCGGTAGCCTGGTACTTTCTGACGCAATTGCTGTGCACTATAGCCTAATTTGGCAGTTACATCATGGACCGATTCAGAATGGGGAACACTAATGACTGCAATTGAGGGAACCCGTGCCTCCTGGGTACTGTTAGCATAGGGCATTACCTGGCCGGACTGAGGCTGATAATGATTTCTCGCCAAAAGGCGCAGCGCCTGTTTTTGCCCGCCTAATACCTTGCCATGAGCAGTATACTCGGTCGCCTCAATTCGAACTACGGTGCCATTACAGCTATCGGTGCGTAAATAGTCCAGCCCCGTTGCGGTAGTGTTTTCAAAATCGCTGGATTCGAGCTTAACCAGAACATCTTGAAATTGCAATTTTTGATTGCTATCCATTATGCTGACCAGTGTTTCTACGACTAATTCACGGCAAAGGGGCGCCAGTTCTTTTCGGCAATTATCCAGTTCGCGATTAATATAAACAAAATTAAGTTCAGGCCGGCTATTCGCTAATATGCGGCGGAATTTGCCCAGTACCAGGCAATTAATACCGTGCATTAATTGCAGATTTTGCGTATCAGTTAAAATTATTTCAGGGAATTTTTTTAACAAGGTTCGTAAACCCAGCTGGGCATGCATCATCATTTCTTCTTGTAATGCAATAACGCTGCCGCGCTGATTAGAAGCCAGATATGAATCCACAATTATGCTTAATTGCTCCCCCGGCTCATTACCCAGAATAGTTTGCCGAACGCGCGCCATAAGCTCGGGATGCAGGCTGACATCAAGATTACATACCGTTGCTGCCGTCAATTGTGAAACGCCAAGCCTGCTTGCAATCATTGCAAGCGTACCGTGCCTGACTTCATTGCCCGTCATTTGCGTTAATATGGCATTAATATCGTCTTGCCCCAGCTTGACCGTAGTCAGGATGTGACCCTGGGTATCGACGAGCAGCGTTTCTTGCTCACTGGCCTGCTGCAATCCTTTGCTGATTAAGTAACGCTGATAAATTGCCTCCGCATTTAATTGTTGTCTGGCCTGCTCATATTCTGTAATCCGGGAAAAGGACTGATAAAATTCAACCACACGTTTAACCACCTGGCCAACATTGCTTGCAATGCATAACGCCGGATTATGTAAACAGTTCTCTACTTGCCGGCTGATTCGCTGCTTCATCCCTTCTTGATTAACAGCCGGCAAAAGACCTTGACTCAGAATTTTGTGCTTTTGCAAATCGTTTAAATTGGGAAAAGCACAAACCTCAGCGGCAAGTTTGCAAATGAGTTCCCCTGCCCGCGATTTGTCTCTGCCGCTCCATTTGGCAAACAAGCGCTCACGGCTCGCCCGTTGCAAATGCCCTTGGAGCAGCGCCTGATCAAATTTGTTGCCACGGATAATTTCAGTTTTTAATTGCTCAAAAAAAAGTTTTTTGTAAGTACCGGGGAATTTCTCGAGGTAGCTGTTAATCAATTTAACAGCATTTTCCGCCTGATCGTGGGCGATAATCGCTGGAGTCACCTGATTAATGATATTTTGATTTAATTGTTTATACAGCTTGTGAGCTTCGTGGCCTTGCGTTGCTGCTTCCCGGCAATATCCGCCATCTATCAGTAACCGGTTGAAATAGCCTTGCTCAGATGCGCTCAGAACTGGTTCTTCATATTTCACCCTCGCAAGCTCTTCATGAAACTGGCTGTTGTTCTCCAGCTCAGCTTTGGCAAGTAAGGAGCGCTGAAGTTCGGCCGACAAATGAAAAAACAGCGAAGAATCCTGTCTGGCAGCCTGATAGGCGATTTCAGCATTAGCGGTAATAATTTTTTTAGTTAAATCAGGATTGCGTCTGGCAATTGCAATCAGCTCCTGCATCGCCGCAGGCGCCTGGATAACCAGTTTATTAATAACTTCAGACAGGTATTCCGGTGCGTATCTATTGGCCTTTAGCAATAATTGCTCTAATTGTTGATAATTTTGCTCCTCAAGCTGGATTTGTATCAAGGAAGCAAGCGGCACCTTATTAATCGGCTGTAACCCCATATAATATTTCAGTTCCCTTTCCAACGCATGGATGTTATCAGCATTAAAACGGTCGGACAGCCATATATGATACACTCGCCATTGCAAATTCAGTTTTTTCGCCTCCGACATTCCAGACCGCACTACTGATTCCAGCTCAAGCGGTTCAAGCGAAATATTCAGACTTTCAAAGATCATAGTAATAAAATCACCGGCTCTGCTGGTACTGGAAGCACCGAATTGGCGCCGTAAATAAAACAGATTTTTTCTTTGGCGCAGGGTAAGCTTAGACAATTCCTCCGTTAACGTAGCCACATTCAGCTGATTTTCTTCAAGCAGCCTGATTAACTTATTAAAAAAGTCTTTCTTTTCCCGATCATGTTCGGAATTGCCTTTACTATTGCTGTAGTTGCGAAGATCTTCGATGAGGTCGCTCATGAGCATTCTATCTGCTAATGTCTGTTCTATTAGTTTATCCAATTTTTCTTAACAAAATATTATTTGTAAATAAAATCGTACAACTTTGCACAGGACAGTTTTTGTAGGTTGGGTCGTTTGACCCAATGGCGCTGCCTTAAGCTGTACAAAAATTGCGATATAGAAAAAAAGAGCTAAATATATATAGAAAT